>NZ_JBFUAL010000002.1:0-416616 GCF_056406295.1 Rhizobium sp. P1_C7 | reverse complement strand
TCACCGACATCGCCGCTTGCTCACACCGTGACCGGAAGAGCGACGCGATGGAGGCACAAGGGCGCACTTACGAGTTGCTGCGCAACTCGGTGCCCAGGTGGGCGGATCTGCAAAAGGACATGGCGCGTTGGCAATTTATCATCTCAGCACCAAGCTGATCGCCCGCAGTGGCGGCCGCAGTGCGGTTGCGTCTGCGGCCTATCGTGCCGCCGAGAAGCTGACCAACGAGCGGGATGACCTGACGCATGATTTTACCAACAAGCGCGGCGTGGAGCATGTGCAGATCATTCTGCCGCAAGGTGTCAAGGCCGACTGGGCACGGGATCGTTCAGCTCTCTGGAATGCCGCCGAGCGATCGGAGAAGCGCAGGGACGCCCGCGTTGCCCGCGAATTCGAGGTTGCCCTGCCGCATGAGCTGACGGCCGAACAGCGTCTGGCGCTGACACGGGCCTTCGCCCAGGATCTCGCCGATCGCTATGGCGCGGCGGTCGACTTTGCCATCCACAAGCCGCATGCCGAAAGCGATGTCCGCAACACGCACGCGCATCTGATGATGACCACAAGGCAGGTGACAGCCGAGGGGCTCGGCGACAAGACCTACATCGAACGGGAGAACAGGTGGTTGCTCGCCAATAGCATGGCGACTTCCCAGATGCAGCTTCGTGATATCAGGCAATCCTTCGAGCAGATCACCAACCGGCATCTGGCGATGGCCGGTCTCGATATCCGTATCGACCATCGCTCCTATCAGGAGCGCGGTCTGGAGATCGAGCCGACCGAACATATGGGTGTGCATGCGACCCAGCTCGACCGGCAGGGAAGGCAGGTGTCGCGGACACGGATCGACGAGGCAGCCGCCCGGCGCAATGGCGACCTGATCCGGGAGAAGCCTGATCAGGTGCTGACGCTGATCGTCAATGAGAAGAGCGTCTTTGACCGATATGATATCGCTCGTACGCTGCATCGCTACATCAACGATGACCCGCAGACCTTCCAGAACGCCTTTGCGTCCGTCATGGCGTCACCGGCTCTGGTCGAGCTGCAGCCGGAAAAACCAGATGCTGCCGGCGGTAGCGTGCTTGCACGCTATTCGACTCGGGAGATGGTGCAGATCGAGCACGCCATGGCCARGAGTGCGAACCGGATGGGGAGGGCATCCGGCCATGGCGCTAATCGACATCATGTCGATATGGCGATCAGGCGACAGGACGATGCCATCAAGGCAAGTGTCGCCGCTGGTTTGTCAGACCAGTTTTTGCGGGGTGAGATCAGCGTTTCTGATCGCCACCGGAGGGTCAGTCGCGCAGGCCTCTCGGCTGAACAGCAGCTAGCGATCGAGCACGTCACCGGATCCCAGCAGATCGCAGCAGTCGTCGGCTTTGCCGGTGCCGGCAAATCGACGATGCTGGCGGCAGCGCGCCAGGCCTGGGAGGCAGAGGGCTACCGCGTGCATGGTGCGGCACTCTCGGGCAAGGCGGCCGAGGGACTGGAGGAATCCTCCGGTATTGCCAGCCGCACGCTGGCCTCCTGGGCGTACAGCTGGCGGGCCGGCCGCAGTCGGCTCGCACGCAAAGACGTCTTTGTCATCGATGAAGCCGGAATGGTCGGAAGCCGGCAGCTGGCGCACTTCGTCAGTGAGGTCGAGCAAGCAGGAGCAAAACTGGTTCTCGTCGGCGATCACGAGCAGCTGCAGGCAATCGGCGCCGGTGCGCCGTTCCGGGCGATTGTCGAGCAGATCGGCTTTGCCGCACTTTCCGATGTCCGCCGCCAGCATGTCGACTGGCAGCGACAGGCATCGATTGCCTTTGCGACGCACCGAACGGGTGAGGGGCTCGCCGCCTATGACAGGCACGGAGACGTCGGTTTCAGCGATACCAGTGATGAGGCGCGCGCCGGCATTGTTGCGGACTACCTTGCAGACCGCGATAGCCGGCCCGACGGAACGCGCATTGCCATGGCCCATCGGCGCAAGGACGTGCGCGCCATCAATGCAGACATAAGGGCCGCGTTGCAGCAGCGCGGCGAGCTGGCGGAGGGCGCCATGCAGCAGGGTCGGCTCGGTCAGGAGCTGACGTTTGAAACGATCAACGGCAAGCGCGCCTTTGCCCCTGGCGATCGGTTTGTCTTCCTGGAGAACGACCGCGAGCTTGGCGTCAGGAACGGCATGCTCGGCCGTGTGCTGTCCGTTGCGCCTGATACCATCCAGGTTCAGCTCGACGACAAGGCCAAGGGCATGCAACCGCCTCGGCTGGTCACCGTGATGCCCAGAGGCTATCAGGCCTTCGACCACGGCTACGCGACGACGATCCACAAGACCCAAGGGGCGACAGTTGATCGGGCCTTCGTGCTGGCATCGCAAACCATGGATCGCCACCTCACCTATGTCAGCATGACCCGCCATCGCGATCGGGTGCAGCTCTATGCCGGCCGTGATGCGTTCAGGGACAACAGGGATCTTGCAGCGACGCTCGGTCGCTCGGGCGCAAAGGAAACGACGCTCGACTATCTCGGCTCCTTCACCGAGCGGCGGGGRATGGCGGWAGGCTTCGGCATCGACAGCGAGATCGACCTTGAACCTGGCCCAAAGCCCGGCCAGAGGCGCACGGCCCGGGACGAGCCTCATATCGTGCGGGTGCATCAGGACCCGCCAGCAGTGCGTTCCGCAGACGCGGAGCGCCGCAAGCGGGCCGGTCCTGAAGGCAATGAGCACAGTGTGGAGAAACCTCCGCCGCTGCTGCCGGCCGTCCAGCGATATGATCGTAGCATCGAAGACGTCGCCCGCGACAAGGCGATGCCGACATTTGATCGGCAGTGGCAGGACGTGGAAATGGTTGCCCGGATGGCGTTCAACAATCCGATTGCCATCGTGGCCAGCCTGCGCCTGGCCATCATCGAACAGAGCGCTGACGCCGAGCGGCTGGCGAAGGCACTTGCCGAACGGCCGGAGCACTTTGGTAGTCTACGCGGCAGGACCGGAATGTTCGGAGACAACCGTGAGCGGAAGGAGGCGCGGCGCCTCGCTCGGGCCGTCGCCTCTCATGTCGCGTCAGCGGGTGCGACCTGGCAACGGTGCCTCTCCGAAGAACGCGGCGCCGAACAGTGGCGACGTGACAAGCGTGACGTGGTCGAGGTTCCGGATCTCACGCCGCGAAGTGCCGCCCTGTTGCACCAGCTAGACCAGGTTACGCTCGTCGAACGGGGCAGGTATATCGAACAGTTCGCCGGCACGGCGGGCGGGCGACAGGCGCTCGACGAGGCTCGGCAGATCGCAAGCGCCTTCGAGAGACGGTTCGGTCGATCCGATCCTCGGGACCACCACCTGCGCCATGAGTTCGAGCGACTGGGACCGGAGCTTGCCGGTAAGCTTGACCGTATCAAGAGTGTCGCCCGCCTCGTCGATCGCGCGCACCGCGCCGAACTGAGCCAGCAGCTGGAGCCAAAACGATCACTCAGGCGCAGCCTGGGTCTGCAGCGATAGGTGAAGTTTGCTCGCTGCCACTCGCGCGCCAAAGCCTTGCGCATCACCGCCAAATTGCCCGCGGCTAGTGACGGCGCCTTGCCAATAGAGGTCTTTGGGTCGTCAAAACCACCGCGGACTGCCTCCGCTATCGCAACGAGATCGGCCTTTCGGTGGCAATCGGAGGTTTTCAAGAAGCTCTCTGCCAGCGCAAGGCCACGCCCGGCGAAATTGCTCGGCGGGCCGCGCGCGCTTCGCTCTTTAAAGAAGTCTAGCGTCGGTCAGGCTCATTCAGGGAAGGGCGCCAGTCGCGTTCTTTGCTTCGGCTCACTATGCCGAGGCGCATGGTTACGGTGATGGTGTCGTCGAAGGCGAGTTGGCCGAGGCTGTATCCCCGCATCGGTCGGGCGATGGCAAAGACAGCGCAGAGATGAGACATATAGTTGCCGACCGTCTGCGGCAGGCGTCTTCAGCCACGCATTGGCAGCGGGTCGTCGGTTGAATGTTTGCGCCTGGCTGTGAACAAGGACGCCCGCTCGCCTAATTCGGATCTGTGCTGTATAAGCCTTCGTCCCGTCCTTACGCTTTCGCTCTGATATCGTGCCCATGCAGTGTTACAGAGCCTCTCGCCAGTGCTACGCAGTAGCAAGCATCTTAGGAATGGGCGTAAAAGGCCGAAACGAAATACAACGAGACATGACTGAAACGAGCGAAGCGCCTGTGTTACAAGATAAGTCCCATTATTCAAAGGGTCCAGTGATTGCGGTGGCTCCGATGATCGACTGGACCGATCGCCATTGCCGCTATTTCCACCGGCAGATGAGCCGCGATGCGCTGCTCTACACCGAGATGGTGGTGGCGGATGCGATCATTCATGGGCCGCGCGAGCGGTTGCTGTCATTCGACGCCGCCGAGCATCCGGTGGCGCTGCAGCTTGGCGGGTCTGATCCGGAAAAGCTCGTGAAGGCGGTGGAGATCGCGGCTCCTTATGGCTACGACGAGATCAACCTCAATGTCGGCTGTCCCTCGGACCGGGTGCAGTCCGGAACCTTTGGCGCCTGCCTGATGCTGACGCCGGAGACGGTGGCGGCTTGTATTGCGGCGATGAAGTCGATCTCCGATGTGCCTGTCACGGTGAAGTGCCGGATCGGCGTCGACGAGCAGGATCCGGAGGTTGCCTTGCCCGACCTGCTCGACCTGGTGCTCGATGCCGGGGCCGATGCGGTTTGGATCCACGCTCGCAAGGCATGGTTGAAGGGCCTTTCGCCCAAGGAGAACCGCGAAATCCCGCCGCTCGACTACGAGATCGTCTACCGCATGAAACAGGCGCGGCCCGACGTCTTTGTCGGCATCAACGGCGGCATCCAGACGCTGGATGCCGCGGCCGAGCATCTGCGGCATGTCGACGGCGTCATGCTCGGGCGGGCTGCCTACCAGAATGCTGCGTTGCTTGCCGATATCGACCGGCGTTTCTTCGGCGCGCCTGCCGGCGAAACCGACTGGGAGGGTCTGCGCGACCGGATGATGGTCTATGCTGAGCGGCATATCGCCAGCGGCGGGCGCTTGCAGCAGGTGGCGCGGCACATGGTTGGGCTGTTTACTGGCCTGCCGGGTGCTCGGCGCTACCGGCAGATCTTGTCGACCGATGCGGTCAAATCAGGGGCGGGGTCCGAGGTGATCGCGGCTGCCTTTGCAGCGGTTGATTTCGACGGTGCGCGGCAAGCTGTGAGCGCGTAGGCACGGGCCATCTCTCACCTTCCGCGTTCCAGGACTTGGGCGCGTTGGTTTCCTGTGATGAGCACAGCAATGGGGAGTGTTTGGACTCCTCGCACCATTGGAAGCGGCGGAGAAACTCGGGGAGCTCGAATATGCGGACGATCACGACAGCGGGCGATCATGGAGGTGTATCGGGCCACGCAAACGAAAACGGCGCCCCTTGCGGAACGCCGTTGTCATTCCTGCGGAAGCAGAAATAGAATTAGTTAGCCGAGATGTTTACGGCCTTCGGGCCCTTGCCCATGCGATCCGGCTCGGTGTCGAAGGTAACCTGCTGGCCTTCGCGGAGCGACTGGATGCCCGAAGCCTGAAGAGCGGAGATGTGAACGAACACGTCCTTCGCACCGCCATCTGGAGTGATGAAACCAAAACCCTTGTCCTGGTTGAAGAATTTTACGACGCCTTTGGTGGCCATTGGGATAGGTCCTTTTCCCTGTAGTCTGTCTGGTATCCACCCCCCCGAAAGGAAATGGACGGCTTTCACTTTCGCGCCCCCTCATCATAATTCAGCGCGCGAAGGGTCAGTCGAGTAGTTCACGAACGGGGAAAGAACGTCTACGCACGTGAGGTCCCCCACGCCACCCCCCTGCCGGAAGGCTTTACCACATCAGTCCAGTCACCGGCATGCAAATGCCCGAGTACTTCGATTGGTGCCAGTATTCGAAGCAAAATGCAAGCGAGAATATTCTGGCACCTGACGGGACAACCCGGGAATAGCCAAAGATTCAAAGACTTGACGAACAGTAAGCATTCACAGCGGCTGCTGTTTCCTTTTGGGAAACCGTGCCGGAACGGCACTGTTTCATGGTCCTGCTGCCCGTGTTTCCATCCTTGAGGGCGGCGGCCTAGCGAGCAGTGGCCCCGCCCAGTCTGTGCTGCACCAGTTCCGCGCTGCCGCGGACATGAGAGACTACGGGTTTGCCGCCGGCGTCAGCAACGGCGTAGGCGATGATGGTCACGTCTTCTTCAAACGTCGAGACGTAAGGAACCTGCGCCGGATTGACATAAATCATGTGATTGTGGGTGTTCCTGAAGCCTATAAGTGCCATGCATGTCTCCTTCCGTGCTGCTGGGGCAGATATGCCATGCATGGATTGATGCAAGTTTAACGGTGCGGTCAGCGGGTCGGCGGCCGGTTGGAGCGCGGCCGCGGCGCAGTGCGAGGCGCCTTGACGGTGCGGTCGCCTGGTGTAACGCCGGCTATTGTCCCGCTGGCCAAACACCTCACCGGGGCCTGATTCAATAGACCACGGAATGACTAACCTCACCGCCCCGGCCGTCCGGTCTTGCCCTTCGTCCGGCTCTTGCGCTTCACGTCACCCGCATGCTCGTAGGAGCCGACGCCCGCCTTGCCGCGCACCAGCGGGCGCGGATCGTCGCGTTCCGGTTGGCCCTCCAGCGGCGAGAAGCGCTTCGTGCTCTTGACCGTTTCCGGCTTTTCCGGCAGGGCGCCGGTCACCGGTTTTTCGGTGCGGCCGACGGTCATTTCGTCGAGGTCGTTGCGGCGGAATAGGGTCTTCTTCGCGGGCTCGGCGATGTCGCGGCCCATCTCATCCAGATCGGGCTTGCGGAAGAGGGAGGGGTTGGTGTCGGTGCCGGGGCCTATGTCGTCGAGGGTGGGTTTGGCGAAGAGGGAGGTTAGAGCAAGATTGCCTCCCTCTGGGCTGCCACCCATCTCCTCCACTGGTGGGGAGATCGCTGGGCGCGCGGCTTTCCCGCCTCTTGACGGTTGCGAACGGCCGGACCGTTCCTGATCCCGAGCCTCTTCCCTGGCCATCGGGTCGTCCATGACGGCGAGTTCGGCAGCCTTGAGGCGTTTGATCTCGTCGCGCAGGCGGGCCGCCTTTTCGAAGTCGAGATCGGCGGCGGCGTCGCGCATCTGCTTTTCCAGCGCGTTGAGGTGGGTCTGCAAGTTGCCGCCGACGAGGTTGCCGCCGTCCGCAAAGCCCTTGCCGGAGGCGCCCGAGATGTCGGCGCGGACGTGGTCGCGTTCGTAGACGCTGTCGAGTATGTCGGAGATCTTCGCCTTCACCGATTCCGGGGTGATGCTGTGTTCGGCGTTGTAGGCCATTTGCTTTTCGCGTCGGCGGGTGGTTTCCTCCATCGCCCGCTTCATCGAGCCGGTGATGTTGTCGGCATAGAGGATTACCTTGCCGTCGACGTTTCTTGCGGCGCGGCCGATGGTCTGGACCAGCGAGGTCTCAGAGCGCAGGAATCCTTCTTTGTCGGCGTCGAGAATGGCGACGAAGCCGCATTCGGGTATGTCGAGACCCTCGCGCAGGAGGTTGATGCCCACTAGTACGTCGAAGGCGCCGAGGCGGAGATCTCGGATGATCTCGATGCGCTCCAGCGTATCGATGTCGCTGTGCATGTAGCGGACGCGGACGCCCTGCTCATGCAGGTATTCGGTGAGGTCTTCGGCCATGCGCTTTGTGAGTACGGTGCAGAGCGTGCGGTAGCCCTTGGCCGCGGTCTCGCGGATCTCGCCCAGCACGTCGTCGACTTGGCTGCGGGCGGAGCGGACCTCCACCGGCGGGTCGATGAGGCCGGTCGGACGGATGACCTGTTCGGCGAAGACGCCGCCGGATTCTTCCATCTCCCAGCCGCCGGGGGTGGCGGAGACGGCGACGGTATCCGGGCGCATCGCGTCCCACTCCTCGAAACGCAGTGGGCGGTTGTCCATGCACGACGGCAGGCGGAAGCCGTATTCGGCCAGCGTCGCCTTTCGCCTGAAGTCTCCGCGGTACATGCCGCCAATCTGCGGCACGGTGACGTGGCTTTCATCGATGAACAGCAGGGCGTTGTCGGGGATGTATTCGAACAGCGTCGGCGGCGGCTCGCCGGGGCTGCGGCCGGTGAGGTAGCGCGAATAGTTCTCGATGCCGGCGCAGGAGCCGGTGGCCTCCAGCATTTCGATGTCGTAGCGGGTGCGCTGCTCCAGACGCTGGGATTCCAGCAGGCGGCCGGCCTTTTCGAGCTCGGCCAAGCGCAGGCGCAGCTCTTCCTTGATCGACTTGATAGCGCCGTTCAGCGTCGGGCGAGGGGTGACATAGTGCGAATTGGCGTAGATCTTCACCGATTTCAGGTCGCCGGTCTTCTGGCCTGTCAGCGGGTCGAACTCGGTGATCGAGTCGATCTCGTCGCCGAACATGGAGATGCGCCAGGCTGCATCCTCCAAATGGGCGGGGAAGAGTTCGATCGTGTCGCCGCGGACGCGGAAGGAGCCGCGGGTGAAATCCATGTCGCGGCGCTTGTACTGCTGGGCGACGAGGTCGGCGAGGAGTTGGCGCTGGTCGAGCCGGTCGCCGACCGTCATCTGGAAGGTCATGGCGGTATAGGTCTCGACCGAGCCGATACCGTAGATGCAGGAGACCGAGGCGACGATGATGCAGTCGTCGCGTTCCAGCAGCGAGCGGGTGGCCGAGTGGCGCATGCGGTCGATCTGTTCGTTGATCGACGATTCCTTCTCGATGAAGGTATCCGAGCGCGGCACGTAGGCTTCTGGCTGGTAGTAATCGTAGTAGGAGACGAAGTATTCGACGGCGTTGTCGGGGAAGAAGTTCTTGAATTCGGAATAAAGCTGGGCGGCGAGCGTCTTGTTCGGCGCCAGGATGACGGCCGGGCGTTGCGTCGCCTCGATCACCTTGGCCATGGTGAAGGTCTTGCCCGAGCCGGTGACGCCGAGCAGGACCTGGCTGCGGTCGCCATTGTCGAGCCCTTCAACGAGGTCCTTGATGGCCGTCGGCTGGTCGCCGGCGGGCTCGTAGTCCGAGACCATGCGGATCTCGATGCCGCCTTCGGATTTCGGCGGCCGGGCGGGGCGATGCGGCGTCCACATCTTGCCGTCCTTGAACAGCGGATTACCGCTCTCGATCAGCGCCGAGAGGGCCTCGACGGTAGCGGTGACGGCGGTGCCGGCCTTAAGCTCTGCGGCCTCCTCCAGGGTCGTGTCCATGCCGGACACGGGGTTGAGGCCGGCTGCGGCGCGCGTCTTGGGGTCGGTCGATCCACCCATGGAGGTGCCTCTGGCGCTTTTTGAAGCGCTCACACTGCCGGAGCCCTGCGCCTTGGCTCCGCGAGGGCCCCGCAACCGCTCGGACTCCCCTTCCTGCTTGCGGCCTTCGGCCGATTTCGACGCGGCGATCTCCACCTTCTTGCGGTGCTTGCCGGCCTTCGAGGCGATCTGGCGCTGCGTCTCGACGCCCGAGGCCTCCGCATCGGCCTCCAGCTGCTTAACCCAGTCGGCGACGGAGCCGCCGAGCTCCGCGCCTTCAAAGGACGACTGCGGGACTTCCTCGAAGCCATCGGGGGCGGGGGACTTTTCCGGAAATTTGGCCATCGCCGGAATATGGAGAGAGTCCCGCCGAAATGGAAGAGGCAAAGAGTACAAAAGGGAAACGGATTTTCTGGGTGTCGTCGCTCTCGAGATGCGGACGGGTGTGGAGCAGACGAACCTGTTTTCTGCTGGTCCGATCGCCCGCCGCGTGCCAGATTGAAGGCCCGCAACCATAGAGACAGAATATCCTGCGGCTTTCGAGAGGGGGGAGCATGTCGGCTATACAGGTTCCAGGCTTGTTGTCTTTCACCATCGCAATTCTCGTGTTCTTCGCTGGTGCAAATCTCAATCGCTTCATCCCGATCCTGACCCGCTGGAGCATTCCGGAGGCGGTGACGGGCGGGCTTCTGGCCGCTCTGGCGACGCTGATCGCCTATGAGTTCTTCGACGTCCAGATCAGTTTTTCGCTCGAGGCACGCGACATGCTGCTTCTGTACTTTTTTACCGGCGTCGGCCTCAACGCGAGGCTCTCCGACCTGATCGCAGGGGGCAAGCCATTTTTAATCCTGCTGGCGCTGACGCTGGTCTTCCTGGTCATCCAAAACCTCGTCGCGTTCGGCACGAGCTCGATGCTCGGCCTTCCCGACGGGGTGGCCATCCTGCTCGGCTCGACGTCCCTGATTGGCGGCCACGGCACGACCATCGCTTGGGCTCCCATCGTCGCCAGCCGCTTCGGTCTGAGCAACGCTCTGGAGATCGGCATTGCCAGCGCGACGCTCGGCCTGGTCATCGCTAGTCTCCTCGGTGGCCCGATCGCGCAGTACCTGATCGGCCGCCACCGCCTGTCCGGTCCCGCCGACGAAGAGCTGACGATCGGCGTGTCGCGGGCTGCCGTCAGCAGCCATCATGACGACGTCAGCTACGTCAGCCTGTTGCGAACGCTGCTCGCGACGAATTTTGCCATTCTCGCCGGATATGCCCTGCACGAGATCGTTCTGGAGACCGGCGTCAATCTTCCGCTTTTCGTCGTGTGCCTGCTGGTCGCTATTGTTTTGACGAATACCGTTCCCTTCCTGGCGCCCAGATTTCTTTGGCCGGCGCGCAGCCGCGCCCTGTCGCTGATATCCGATCTGTCGTTGAACATATTCCTCGCAATGTCATTGATGAGCATGCAGTTGTGGGCGCTCAGTGGACTGGGCTTAGCTCGCGTCACCGTACTGGGAGTGCAGACCATCTTCGCCATCGTCTACATCCTGGTCGTGGTGTTCCCGGCGATGGGGCGCAACTATGACGCCGCGGTAATTTCGGCCGGTTTCTGCGGTGTCGCGCTGGGGGCAACTCCAACGGCTATTGCCAACATGACGGCGGTAACAAAGATACACGGCGCGGCCACCGTCGCGTTCATCATCCTGCCACTTGTGTCTGCGTTTTTCATCGATCTCGCCAACGCCGCTGCACTTGGCTTCCTTGTCCGGTGACATCGGGCGTGGTCCGGCGGGGCGTCGCGCCGGGCCGTGCGCGGTGGCCGAATTCGAGGCATTCGTGCACGGCATCGCGTTTTGGCATGACTACAGGATGCTGAAGTTAAGTTACTACTGCGAGAAGCAGCCGACCGTCCTGCGACCATGTGGTGTCCACGAACATGCAATATGGAATCGATGCAAGCGCGCGCCGAACGATTCCCCTTGTTGGAAATTTCGGCCCATTCTTGCTGATCGAGTAGGAGGCGGAAACGCGCTGCGTACCGCTCGCTCAACGTAAGGGTGAGCGCCACTGAGGTTGGCCGGGATTTTGAAGCCCTGCGCTTCAAACCACTCGGTTGCATTGGACAGATTGTTATAGGAACCCAGCAGCCTGAAGGTACACACCTCTCTTTCGGCTGAGTTGCCTATCCGATCCCTATCCACCTCCTTGAGACGACCAGGTGACGGCTCATCCGTTCATTACTCCTCGAGCACGAAGCGGGATCAGGAAAATTCATCACTGCGACCTTCTGGGAGGCCGTCAGTTGCCGTTCGTGTGCCGTCTGAAAAGGCGGCTTTCCCCGGCCGGGTTCGGCCACATAGCTGACCCCAGGGGGCTTTCCTCCATGATAAACGTAGCCCGAGAGGTGAATGGTGACATTCGCTAGAACGACGAAGGAGGCGAAGTCAGCAGTCTGAAACGGCCTTTGCGGTAGCGCTCCGTGATCCGCCGGTCGCGCATGTCGACATCGTGGGGTGTGCGGCAATAGTGTAAGAAACGGAAACACTTTGTGACTAAGTGGTTCCAAAAGCTACGCTTTTTGACTTGCGGCGCAAAGCGACATGACGGATGTTACTCTGACGTTGAGGAAGTCGTCATGATCAGAATGATTGAAGACCCTGCTGAGCTGGCCGGCGAGGACATCACTGGCAAGTATATTCTACGGAAGCTGAACTATCACTGGTTTGCCTACGGCAAAGCCGGCATCGTGACGGCATGCAAGGGATCGATCTTGCAAATCGACCGAGAGGAGACGGTCTACTCGGAACGTTGGGGCCGCCGTGCCTATACCGGTACTGGCAAGCGCTATCCTGGCGGCATCTGTCCTATATCGGCGGTTGCCTGCGTTTGCGATACCGCGGACGATGTGAACGCGGTCATTCAGCTGGATGTCGAAGCGCAAGACGAATTCTATCAGCTGATCGCCAAAGCGAAAGCCAAGGTTCAAGCTCTCGCCGTTTCCTCGCAAAGCAAATTGTTTCTGGCAGCGGCCGAATAGGTGCTGACGGCCCAATCCTTCACGATCCTTTCTACAGTCGCTTGGGGCGAACGAGATGATATCTCAGGGCCGCGACTAGCGGGTGGGGGGCGGAATACGGCCCACATGGCGAAATGACCGACATTCCTACCGAACTTTGCTCCCCAGCGAATATAACGGGGATAACCGAAGCCCGGCACGGCCTTCAAATCTTTGCGGACGGTTGCTACGAACCCATCTCCGGACAGGGGGGGTGGGCATTCGTTGCCTACCTGAATGTCGCGGAAATCGCGTCCGACTGCGGGGGCGTCCCAAACTCCGCCAACAACTCGATGGAATTGATGGCTCTGCTCAAGGCCCTAATATGGATCAACTGCAACGCCATAGGTGAACCTGTGGCCATCTGGTCCGATTCCATCTACGCCGTTAAAGGCTGCAATAGCTGGCGACATATTTGGAAGAACAATGGCTGGAGGAAAAGAGGTCCCAATGCGAATCTCCGAAGCCGAACGATCGCAAATTCTGAACTTTGGAAAGCCATCGATCTTCAATTGTCCCAAAACCATCTGGTGACGATCGCTTGGTGTAAAGGCCATTCCGGTATAGACGGCAACGAACGCGCGGATGAACTCGCCGACAACGGACGCCTGTCTTTGCAGTGTCGCGAAAGCGTGTGACGGGATAGGTGTAACTCCGGCAAGCGAGCGGCAGTTTGCACCACTAGGCGGCCCGCCCGAAATCTCAAACGCGCCGTTTGCGGCCGTTGCAGCGTTCTCGAGATTAGATATTTTGCGACGACGCTGGGATCAGTCCGGTTTCATCAAGAAATTTGCGACCGTTGAAGTATTTTAAATCGCGATGAGCCGTTTTCGGAGTCCGTTCGTAAACACGCTTGTCCCGTATGTCGCGGGAGAGCAACCGACCGCGCAGGATTTGGTCAAATTGAATATCGAAGAGAGAACCCATACTGGCCGTCTCCTCGCGCCTTAGCGGCAATTGTGGCCGGGGCCACAAACGCGTTGCAACTTTATCCCGATCCAACTGCCCATGTTGAGAGAAACGATCGCTGAAAGCCATGATCTGGAAGCCAGCAATTTCTTCGTTGGCAACGGTTCCGACGAAGTTCTGGCTCACACGTTCAGGCCTACTTGAAACACGGTGCGCCGCTGGTCTTCCCTAACATTAGCTACAGCTTCTGTCCAACCTATTGCCGCCTCTATGGCATCGATTTTCGAGAAGTAGCGCTTGACGACACCATGCAGGCCAGGGTCCTGCGCGCTCATCGCCCAACCCGAACGCGCCCCACAGGGATAGCGCTGGAACTGGCAGAGATCGAGACGCTGCGTGCCGAGGGGCGGGCTCGGCTCGTCCATTTGGCGACAGGCGGGACGCTCGGCAGGGCGTGGTCAAGCCTCTCTGCGGTCGATGGGTTGGCGGCTGCGCTATAGACCACCGTATACGCTCCGTCGACTTTCGACAGCGACAGGACGTTCATCCGTGCCTTGACGAGATCGGCGACCGCATCCGCCAGTCCGGCCTCGGGCATTCCTCCGAAAGTTTCCATGGCAATGCGCCACCCTCGGATGCCGACGCGCGGCAGCGTGTTGCTCGATTGTAGTTCGGCATCTGCCGGCGGGGCTTTGAGGACTGCAATAGTCCCGATGTGCCCGCGCCGTCTATGAATGCATATCGCGATGGAGATATCGGAAGCAGCTACTGATCGCGGTTGTCGGCTGAGTGCGTGCTTTCCTAAAAGACGACACAAGCGCATCGGCCGCTGTGGGGCCACTTGAAGCCTTTGGATTTGGCGGTACATGGTGGCGCCAGCGTCAACTCTCAGGAATCGTCCATGCCCTTCGCCCTTAGCCCTGCCGCCATCTGGCCGGTCGTCATGCTGCTTGCCTCCAACGTCTTCATGACATTTGCCTGGTACGGGCACCTGAAACACAAGGGTACGGCGATTTTCATCGCCATCGTGGTCAGTTGGGCGATCGCGTTCTTCGAATACTGCCTGGCGGTGCCCGCGAACCGCATCGGCTCGGAGGTCTACTCGACCGCACAGCTGAAGACGATGCAGGAAGTGATCACGCTGTTGGTCTTTTCCGGCTTCTCGGTCTTTTGGCTCGGCGAGAGCTTGACCTGGAATCACGCGATCGGATTCGCTCTGATTGCAATCGGCGCGTCCTTCATCTTTCGCGGCTGAAGGCGCCGATCCGGTCGGCAGGAGGGGCTGAACGGGGACGGCGTCGGAAGCTGGTGGAGCACAGTATTCAAGTATGTCATAGAACTAGTGGCGGCATCGCGCAACGACGTGCGAGATTGCCGATCTGCAGACCAGGCTGCGGGACTTGCGCCAAAGCGCCCACCACGACCAGGTACGGCGCCAGCAGCTCAAGCTGCTCCAGAAGCAGGCCTAACAGGCATTTCAGCAGGATTCCAACGCCAGACTGATGCAGGCCGTGCTGTCGCCTCATGCGGCCGCGATGCTCTACCGGCAGTTCGATGTTACGGCGGACGGTCTCACGGCGAGAATCTTTCCCGGGTGGCCTTCGACAAGAGATCGCAGTTTCTTCTGGCGTGACGGCGACCGGTCATCGCTCGACGAGGGACTGGAGCCGACCCAGCGCGTTGTCCCATTGCCCTGAGACGGTATCGAGATAGGCCCGCATCCTATCGATCTGTTCGGGACGGAAGACATAGTGGCTCTCGCGTCCGACCCTTGTACTGTGAACAAGCCCTGCCTGTTCGAGCACACGCAGGTGTTTGGTGATTGCCTGGCGGGTCAGCTCGCTGCCGCCGGACAGGCCGGCGATCGATCGTTCGTGCCCGTCACTGAGGGTTGTCAGCAACGACAGGCGTGTCGGGTCGCCAAGCGCCGCGAACAGCGTGGCGGCACTTTCACTTCGGGCTGCGAAATCAGCGTTCCACATGGGCCTTGATGTTTCTCACCTGTTCGGCCCAACCGCCTTCGTTCATGCGGAAGGCTTCGACGCGGCGATAAGCCGGGACGTTCTCAAAGCCGGACTCGGTCACCGTGAGGCGGGTGCCCTGCGGCGTCGGTTCCAGGCGAAACTCGACGAGTGTCGGTGTCTCCCTGGAGTAATCGACATTGTGGTCGATAGCGTAGGGCTTCCACGTGAAAGAGAACAGGTCGGGTTCATCCATGCGCTTGACGGTGGCCTGCCAGCGGATGTGCTCGAAGCCTGGGTAGGTGATGTAGCCCGATGACACCTCGCCGGGGACGAAGGGCCCGTCTAACCGGACGCGGAACCATTCGCCAAATTCGCGATGGTCGGTGATCGCCTTCCAGACGCGCTCGACAGGGGCATTCAGTTCAATTGACTTCTCGATGCGATCGGACATATCGGCAACCTCGTGGTTGCCCTTTTTATCGCATGACTTGCTCAAATAGGCAACCTAAAAGTTGCCTTTTCAGCTGGCGGCCTCATCCCAGCACGTCGTATAGGCGGAAGATGAAGCTAATTTGATAGACGAGATTCAAGGCAACGAAGAACGCGTGGAAGCGGCGGTTGGCCGTCCAGGCAGCGATGACGCAGAGGAGGACGTAAACGAGGTTGCGGGCAGGGTATTCCCAGCCCAGCGACAGGATGTGGTCCCGCCCTTTGATCGCTGTGTCGGCGATATCGATCGCATAGGTGAGGGCAAGCGTGCCGAAAAACCAGCCACGTCGGGAAATGAAATATTCCTCGTAACCTCCGTAATCGTCGAGCGATGCGGGAAACAGCAGGGAACAGAGAAGGAAGAACAGGCTGCAGAAGCAAACCAGGAAGAGATAGACGCCGAAATGCAGGACAGGGATTGCCTGTACGCGATATTCCCACCACCAGATGTGGATGATGAACAGAAACATCGACAGCGCCCAGCCGAGATGCACCGGATAGACCTTGCCCCTGGCCGGATGCTGCACGATGCCGGCGATGCCCGTGAGCAGGCGCGCCAGGCTGAGTGAAATCACCATCCCCATCACGACCTTGATGTGGAGGAAGACCTCCGGCGAGGCGACCGGCTCCATGGTCTTACTCCGCAGGCACCGGTGTGGGCTGCCCATTTTCGTCGAGCGCGACCATGATGAATGTGCCTGCGGTGACCCTTTCCATATTGTTGTAGCGGGCGCGGGTTGCCCAAGCCTCCACACAGAGCGTGATCGAGGTTCGCCCAACGCGTTCGATGTCGGTGAAGACGGAGAGCGTGTCGCCGATCTTGACCGGAAGCGCGAAGGCCATTTCCTTGACGGCGGCCGTGACGACGCGCCCCTTGGCTCGTTCGGCGGCAGAGATGCCGGAGGCAAGGTCCATCTGGGCCATGACCCAGCCGCCGAAGATATCGCCGGCCGGATTGGCATCGGCAGGCATCGCCATCGTCCTGAGTGTCAACGTGCCCTTCGGCTTGGCGTCTTCGGTCATAGAGGCTCCTGTTTTCAGCGGTACATAGGGCGATTCCGACGGAACCTAGCGCATAAGCCTGCAAACCGAAATTGGGGATGGTGACAAAGTGAGCAGCACTTCGACCTCAGTGTGATTCAAGGCTGTCTGGCCGGGGGCGTTGGTGTAGAACCTGCTGGATCGGTTCTGGACAGGACGCGTGCCTGCACGGGCTGCTCTATGCCCTTCAGTTGAAGGAGGCGCGCGTCTGTGCCGATCAGGAGACCGGACGCATCCGCGACCGTCGCAGTCGACACCAGGATCTCGCCGATGGCCGCTTGGGACTCGAGCCTCGCAGCAAGATTGACCGCGCCCCCTATTGCGGTGAAATCGCTGCGAAAACTAGAGAATTCGCCGATCTCGACGTCGCCGGTATGTATGCCGACACCGACGCCGAGGGCATGACCCGTGACACCGTCGAGGTTGGAGTTCACACTGTCGAGGGCCGCTGTGCAGTGCCGCTGGATGTCGAGCGCTGCCCTGACGGCCGCGCCGGCGTGATCCTCTATCTTGATCGGAAAGTTGAAGATCGCCATCAAACCGTCGCCCATCTGTTTATTTACGATACCGTCGTGGGCCCAGATCGCCTCGGCGCACCTGTCATGGAACACGCTGACGATCTCGCTCAGTTTGACCGGATCTATCCGCTCCGACAGGCCGGTAAAGCCTCTTATGTCAGCAAACAGGATCGTTGCGCGGGACGTAACGTGGCGCTGCTTCTTGACGTAGCGAAAGGCACGTTCGCAAATCGTGCAGATATTCGGATTCATCTTGCTGCGGGTGACGCCGAATGCACGGAACGGCAGGGCGAGCGGGCCACGGATGGGAATGGGAATATGCATCTGGTCCCAGCAACCCAGGCAGATGCTGGCGCTGCTGCTGTCGGTTGGCCTCATGAGATCAAAGCTCTCGTCATGCTCTGCAGTCCGTTCCGCTTGAGAAGCTGCGATGGATTTCAGAATCTTCTAATATTCGTTGGCTTTTTGCAACTCCTGATGCCTGCAAGTAAGTAAGATTGAGCCAGTACTGTAGATCAACGCAGCGCCGATCCTCGACCAGAACTGCAACTAAAGTCCAAGTCGATATTGTCCGGTAAGGATGGTTTATGGCGAAAATATTCAATTTGACCAATCTTTTAAGCTGCCGCCGAGCGCTTTCAGACGCCACGTTATGTGAGGCGCCGCTAATTGAAGTTCACTGTCCGGTAATAAGCACATAGCAATATTTGACTATTATCAAATTCAGAACTTCTGGGGCTCCATGCGTAACGTGAAGATTTCTACCCGCCTCTACACTCTCGTGGGAATGGCGCTCGCCATCCTCATTCTCACGATAGGCTTCTTCCTCAACTACTCGCATTCCAAGCTCGAGAACGAGCGCAAGAGTGGTCTGGCGCAGATGGATGCGATCGCAATGGCCATCTTCCAGAAGTACTACAAGGTGGAACAGTCGGGGGCGATGACGCGGGAGCAGGCGCAGACGGCGGCCAAGGAGGTCATCTCGGCGATGCGCTATGGCGGCAGCGGCTATTTCTGGATCAACGACATGCATCCGACAATGATCATGCATCCGATCAAGCCCGAGCTGAACGGCACGGATCTGTCGCAGAACAAGGATCCAAACGGCAAGTTCATCTTCGTCGAATTTGCCAATACGGTGAAGAAGAGCGGGCAAGGCTTCGTCGACTATTACTGGCCGAAGCCGGGTGCGGCCGAGCCGGTCCTGAAATACTCGCACGTCGTCGGCTTCGAGGCCTGGGGCTGGATTGTGGGTACCGGCGTTTATGCCGACGATCTCGCAGCGCTTTATTGGCAGAACGCGCTCTGGGCGGCGCTGGCCTGCCTTGTCGGCGCAGTCGTCATTCTGTCCGTCGCCTTCGGGATCGTGCGCAGTGTCACCGCGCCGATCGCACGACTGAAGGGGGCGATGAACGCCATTGCAGAGGAAAGGGACGCGGTCGAGATTGTCGATCACGATCGTCGCGACGAGATCGGGGCGATGGCAAAGTCCCTTCTCGTCTTGCGCGACTCGGTGCACGAGCGGGCCGTGATGCGGGATCGCGAAAGCCGGCAGCAGCTGCAGATCGAGGATGAGCGCCGCGGCAATGAGGCGAGCTGGCGTTCGGCTGCCGACCGGCAGAATTTCGCGATCCAGGCGCTCGGCGCCGGGCTGGAGAGGCTTGCCGCCGGCGACCTGACGGTTGCTATCGACGATATCGGTCATGACTATTCCAAGCTTCGCTCCGATTTCAACACCGCTGTCGAAGCGCTGAACGGCGTCATTCAGGCGATCGCGGAATCGACCCGGATCGTCAACAACAGTGCCGGCGATATCAGCGAGGCGACCAATAACCTGTCCAAGCGCACCGAACAGCAGGCGGCGGCTCTCGAGGAGACGGCGGCCGCCCTCGACGAGATCACCGCGACCGTGAAGACGGCATCCGAACGCGCCGGCGAGGCCCGCGAGATGGTGTCCGAGACCAAGGCAAGCGCCGGCAAATCGGGAGAGATCGTCCGCAACGCAGTGGCCGCCATGAACCGGATCGAGGATTCCTCGAACCGCATCAGCCAGATCATCGGCGTGATCGACGAGATCGCCTTCCAGACGAACCTTTTGGCGCTCAACGCCGGCGTGGAGGCGGCGCGTGCCGGCGAAGCGGGCCGCGGATTTGCGGTCGTGGCGCAGGAGGTGCGCGAACTGGCGCAGCGTTCCGCTAATGCCGCCAAGGAGATCAAGACGCTGATCAGCAACTCGGCACGGGAGGTTGAAGGCGGCGTCACGCTCGTGCGCTCGACCGGCGAGGCGCTGGTGGAGATCGAGGAACTGGTCAACCGCGTCAACAGCCACGTCAGCTCGATTGCAACAGCTGCCCGCGAGCAGGCGAACGGTCTCAACGAGATCAACACCTCCGTCAACCAGATGGACCAGATGACGCAACAGAACGCCGCCATGGTCGAGGAGACGACCGCCGCCAGCCAGACGCTGGCCGAAGAGAGCGACCAGTTGCGCGGGCTGTTGTCGAATTTTAGCCTGAAGGACGACCGGCCAGCCGGTCAGCGGCTCAGCCGAGCAGCCTAAGGGCAAATACGTGATCTCTGCGGCCGGACTACAACCGGCCGCGTTGCCATACCAGCATCACTTGAATTTTCGCCTTCTAGTAGTAAGCTGACAGCGAGCTATTTAAATGAGGGCGTGGATGCGGCTTTTAAGTGCCTGGCTGGTAGTGCCTTTGGCCCTTCGAGGTGTCCGTCACGAGCATTTACATCTGTCGCTGTCAGCCCCGGACATTCCAAGGATTTCAACGCCGTCATTTCCTGGCCTGCCTAACCGGGGCCAGCAGGGTCCACCTCATTGAATTCTGGCCTTGCCGCCCGGCGAAGGATTGGTGGGTGTCATCTGAACGAGGGAACAGCATGAAACGCGTCGTATTGAGCCTCATCGCTTCCCTTTCTGTCGTCGGGCTGGCCTTGGGCTTTGTGTTCTTTGCGGCGTCCCTGACGCCAAGCCTGATGCCGCGGTCGTTTCTGGTGCAGGGTGCGCTGTCCGGGGTCAGTGCGGCGGTCGGCTATTTTTTTGGGGTCGTGCTCACCTCACTTTGGAGGTATCTGCAGTTCCCCGCTCCACGGACCCCGCCAAAGGTGGTGAAGGCAGCGGTCGTCGTGTGCGGCCTAGTGCTCTCGGTCGTCTTCTTGTGGCAGGTGGCAGGCTGGCAGAATTCGATCCACGATCTCTGGCACATGGAACGTCTCGATAGTGCCGAGCCCTACAAGCTCGCGGCAGTCGCGGCCGCGGTTTTCTTGGCCATGGTGCTTCTCGGGCGGCTGTTCCGATTGACCGTTCTGTGGCTGTCGGACTGGTTGTCGCGTTTTGTGCCGCGACGCGTATCGAACGTCGTCGGAGGTCTGATCGCGATCATCCTCTTCTGGTCGGTCGTCGAGGGCGTTCTTCTGCGAGGCGCTTTGCATGTCATCGATTCGTCCTTCCAGAAGGTGGACGCATTGCTGGACGACGATGTTCCGAGGCCGAGCGATCCTGTAAAGACAGGCAGTGCGTCTTCGCTGGTCGCATGGAACGGCCTTGGCCGACAGGGCAGGAATTTCATCGCTTCCGGACCGAAGGCGTCCGATATCAGCGCGTTCTGGAAAGGCGAGGCCCTGGATCCCATCCGCGTCTATGTCGGCCTGAACAATGCCGATACGATCGAGGCGCGGGCGAAACTCGCTCTTAGGGAGTTGCAGCGCGACGGCGCGTTCGACCGTTCGATCCTCGTTATCATCGTCCCGACCGGTACCGGGTGGGTCGATCCTGCTGCAATGAACCCGCTGGAGTACCTGCATCGCGGCGATGTCGCCAGCGTGGCGCTGCAGTATTCCTATCTGTCGAGTTGGCTGTCGCTGCTGGTGGAGCCGGAGTACGGCTCGGCGTCCGCAAAGGCGCTGTTCCGCGAGGTGTATGGCTACTGGACGACCTTGCCGCACGACAAGCGTCCGAAGCTCTATCTGCACGGCCTCAGTCTCGGCGCGCTCAACTCGCAGATATCGGCGGATCTCTTCGATGTCATCTCCGACCCCTTTCAAGGTGCCCTCTGGAGCGGTCCGCCATTCGAGAGCGCGACGTGGAGGGCCGTCACGGCGGGCAGGGACCCGCGTTCGCCCGCCTGGCTGCCGAAATTCCGCGACAATTCGATTATCCGCTTCACCAACCAGGAAAACCAGCTCGAAATTCCCGGCGCAACCTGGGGACCAATCCGGATCGTCTATCTGCAGTATGCTAGCGATGCCGTGACGTTCTTCGACGCTCACTCCTTCTATCGCGAACCGGCGTGGATGTGGACGCCGCGAGGCCCTGACGTTACGGCGAGCCTCCGATGGTTCCCGGCACTGACGATGCTGCAACTGTTGTTCGATATGATGATCGCGACGACCTCGCCGATGGGTTACGGCCATGTCTATGCGCCGCAACATTATATCGACGGCTGGGTGGCGGTCACCGCGCCTGTTATCGAGCCCCCGCAGATCGACGAACTCAAGCGGCATTTCGCGGACATCGGCGCCGCGATCGAGCGGCATGACTGATTTCAGTCCGCCCATTCTGTTCACAAACGGGACTATCGCATGCGTTAACCACGCCTGTTGGGCTTTCGTTAAGGCTCACGCATCAGTTTGCGCCGCAGTGGCTGGGTAACCACATCTTTTGAGGCTCGAACAATGACATATAGCGGCTTGCTTCTTTCTGCCATCGTAGCCGGCCTGATCACAATTCTTGCGATCGGCAGCCGACCTGCGACGGAGGCGGCATCCAACTGGCCACAGATGGAAATTTCGAAAACCGACCGGATTGTGACGGGCAGTGTCCCGCCTCGATAAGGCCACGACGATTGTGAGGGCATCGGGCCGAGTTCATGCCGATTGATTCAGACAAATACAAGAATTCGCCTGTACTAACTTGGTGGCTACCGCAAGAGTGTGTTAAGTGCGCGCAACGTAAGCGGGTGGAGTAGTGAAGGCGTTAAACCAATGAATAGCTTCAATCCGCGTTACGATATCATTTGCGATCCACTCGATATGTGGATTGTCTGGGACAACCAGACGGACGAACCGGCCACCTTCGGCGGCCAGATACTTCATGGATTGACCCAGGGATATGCCGTTGAGGTTGCCAAGATTATGAATGAAATCTACGGCACCGGGGGCGGTCCTGCTCGGCAGGTCAAGAAAGACGCGCCCGCCGGCACCGTCTTGCGCAGCGCAATCTGACGCTCGGCGCATCGCCGTCGCGTGGGATCGTCCCGGCGCGGCTCTTCAAATCTCCTTGCACGCCACCCAGATTGCTGAATGGCCAGCGTAGGGTTGCGTTGCGCATTTTTGCGTCCCGACGTAAACTCAAGCCGTCCGACATCGCGTGTGGCGAAGCGGTCCAGTTTCGCCGGGAGGCACATGCCGTGAGCATAAAGGAACTGTTTTCAAAGGCAGCCGGGCATGCAGCGCGCTTTCGCGAGTCCGTCGGCGATCGTCCCCACCGGCCGGAGCGGGACTACGCATCCGCTCTTGCCGCTTTCACGCAGGACGTTCCCGCGCAGCCGATGCCGATGTCGAATGTGCTTGACGATCTTGTCGCCAAGGCTGAGCCCGGACTTCACCTCATGGCGGGTCCGCGGTTCTTCGGGTGGGTGATCGGCGGTTCGCACCCGATGGGCGTGGCCGCGGACTTCCTGACCAGCGCATGGGGCCAGAATGCCGGCAACCATGTCGCAACGCCATCAGCCGCGGCCGTGGAAACGGTTGCCGGCAGCTGGCTGCTCGATATCCTTGGCCTCCCACCGGAGAGTTCGCTGGGTTTCGTCACCGGTGCGACGGTCGCGAATTTCACCTGCCTAGCGGCTGCCCGTGGGGAGGTGTTGAGGCGGATGAACTGGGATGCAGATGCCCAGGGATTGTTCGGAGCACCTGCGATCACCGTCCTGATCGGGGACGATGCGCATACGACAGTCTTTTCGGCATTGCAGTTTCTTGGGCTCGGTCACGATCGTGTCGCGCGGGTCCCGACAGACGACCAGGGGCGAGTTCTTCCGTCGGCCTTCTCGGAGGCGATTGCGAACGTGCGCGGCCCTTCCATCGTCATCCTGCAGGCAGGACAAATCAATACTGGCGCCTGCGACGACTTCGCGACAATCATTCCGTGCGCGCGCGCTGCAGGCGCTTGGGTGCACGTCGACGGCGCGTTCGGGCTCTGGGCGCAGGCGTCGCCCAAACGGCGTCATTTGACACATGGCATCGAACTTGCCGACAGTTGGGCGACGGATGGTCACAAATGGCTGCAGACGCCGTATGACTGCGGCTATGCGATTGTAAAGGACGAGTTGGCGCATCGCCGGGCCATGACCATCGCCGCCAGCTATCTGCCGTTGGCGAGCGAGGGTGAGCGCGATCCCTCACACTACGTGCCGGAACTATCACGGCGCGCGCGCGGCTTCGCGACCTGGGCGATGATTAAGCATCTGGGGCGCAGTGGCATCGAGGCGTTGGTGGAACGCTGCTGCACGTCGGCCGCCGTGTTGGCCACGACACTTTCTCGGGAGCCCGGGATCGTCGTTGCCAACGAGGTCGTCCTGAACCAGATCATCGTGCTTTTCGGCGCGGATCTTCCAGCCGAGCGGGGGGATGATCTGACGCAGCGAACGATTGGCGCGCTGCAGCGGCAGGGTGATTTGTTTGCAGGCGGTGCAACGTGGCGCGGTCGGCAGGTCCTGCGGCTTTCGGTGACCAACCACCAGACGGATCTGAACGAAGCAACAAGGAGCGCGGACACGATCATCGCCGCCTACCGGGCTGCGAGGCAGTCTGCTTAGGGTGCATGACCAGGTGGTGAACGGGGGCTATTGCGACCAAGATGAAAGTGATCTTTGCTGGGCCGACACTCTATGGTGCGAACCTATCGCCAAGCCCAGGCTATCAACTTCGCCCGCCCGCGAGACAGGGCGACGTATATAGAGCAATCAAGGAGGGTGCCAACGTCATCGGGCTCATTGACGGGATTTACGAGTATGTCCCCGCCATATGGCACAAGGAAATCTTGTTCGGGCTTTCAGAAGGGGTTCACATTCTGGGAGCCGCGAGCATGGGAGCGCTGAGGGCGGCGGAATGTGCTGTGTTCGGGATGATTGGCGTCGGAGAGATTTATCGCGACTTTGCGAGGGGCTTGATGGAAAATGACTCAGATGTCGCCCAGGCGCACGCGCCGGCCGAGATGAACTTCCTGCCGCTCAGCGAACCGCTCGTGAATGTCCGCGCGACGATTTCGCGATGTTTGCAACTCTCTCTAATAACGGACGCGGAGCACGATGAGCTTCAGCACGCGGCAAAGCAGATCTTCTTCAAGGATCGTACCTACAGGCACCTGGTAAGTTCGGCTGTTCAGGACGCCGATCGCGCATGCGCGGTGCTGACGAACTTGCGGGCAAATAGGGTCAACCTGAAGCTGAACGACGCGCTGATGCTGATCGAGACCCTGACAAGGATGCCGGATCGCCGGTTTGTCGCCGATTTCAATTGGACGTTTGAGGTCACCGACTTCTGGAAGTCGGTGACCTCGGCGCCCTGACTTGCAATAGGTGTCTTGGCGGGTGTCGGCCCGCAAATCTGGCGCTGACGCAGTCCCTGATGCCATCCTCTCATTTTGTTTTACTTGCAGAAGATCGAGCTACAACCGGTCCTTTGCGAGCTCGGGTTCTGCAGCCTGACCTCGGGTAAGCTTTCATTCACCGTTTTTTACTAAATTTCGAATGAAGTGTTTGGTCACTGCCGTCTGCGGAAGCGATGAGAGTATGGCGTTTTTTTCCATTCTGCGGCCCTACGTGCTGCCGGTGCTGCTTTCAACGGCGCTGACGACGTGCTCGACGGATGGGCTCGTTCCGCCGGGCACCGTGGATAGTGGAACGAGGGTCGGTTCGATCTCTCCGGCGAAGCGCTCTGCCGCACCGGTTCGCATGCCGGCAACCGAGGCGCAGCAGGCTTACCCGGTGTCCAGCCAGCCAGTGAACGGTGCCGAGCAGTCTGCAGACTATCTGGATACACCCAATCTGGCAGGCACAGGACATTCCGCCCAGACGATGCAGGCATCCGCGGCCCAGTCCGGGCAGTTGCCGCGCATTGACAGCGACGAAGCCTCGGCCGGGGCACGCGGCGCTGCGGGCGGCCTGCAAGGGCAGCCGCCGCAAAACTGGGGCGGAACGCAGGCCCTTGCCGTACCTTCCGAGGGCGTCAACATGGATGCGGAGCTTGGCGCCGAGCCTGTCGTCGGTCTCGCGCAGGAACAGCAGCAGCAGATTGCCGAGGGCCAGTCCGACCAGCCGGTCGTCGACGGCATCGGTACGGACACCCCGACGCAGCTCAACCGTTCACACGTCCCTCGTCCGGCGAGTGAGGCCGCCGTGAGGCAGGCTCCAGTCTGGGGTGATGGAAGCGCCGTCGTGGCTCCCTCGCGCGTGCCCGAGGAGAACGAGCCGCATGAAGTCGCCATGCTTCGGCCAGGCAATCCGATGATGAGCCAGCCGACGCCGGTCGATCCCAGTGTCATGCCTGCCGCGGAACTTGCCTGCCGGCGCGAGCTGAAGCGCATGGGCGTCGTCTATGCCGACAAGCCAGCGATTTCCCAGGGGCCCGCTTGCCAGGTGCCCTATCCGATCTCGTTGCAGGGTCTGTCCGGCAATATCGGCGTGAAGCCGGCTGTAACGCTGAACTGCCAGGTGACGCTTGCCTTTGCCAAGTGGGTGAAGAACGAATTGGCCCCGTCCGCCCGCTTTCGCTACTGGTCGGGAATTAGAACCATCCAGCCGCTCGGCGGCTACAGCTGCCGGCGCATGAACAACAGCCGCCAGAAATACAATCCGATGTCGGAACATGCGCGCGGCAACGCGATCGATGTCGGCAAGTTCGTGTTGAAGAGCGGCCACGAGATCGACGTGCGCAAGAAGGGTCTTTTCTCCTTCCGCGAAGGTCGGCTGCTGCAGGCGGTTCGCAACGACAGCTGCAAATATTTCAATACGGTGCTCGGCCCGGGCAGCAATCCGGAACACTGGAACCATTTTCACTTCGACCTCCGATCACGACAGAGCGGCAGGGCCTATTGCGATTGATCGGCCCTGGTCGGTGACGGCTGACGCCGGCCGTGCATGGCATTTGCCGATAAGCGTAGTACGCCTGTGCGAGCTGCGAGGAACGGACAAAGGAAGGCCGGCGCGATGGCCGGCGAAGGGAAGGGCGACCGGACTGACAGAAGGACCGGTCCGCTTCGGCGTTGCACAATCGGCACGCAGCAACGCTCTCACGCTTAGGGATGGCAGACGAGGCGCAATGAGGTCGCCTTGCACTGCTCCGACGGGGCGGCGGTTCGGAGATTGCTGCCTGTCCCGCAAGCCTTGTACTCCACGAATGTCAACGCTTGATGACGTGACGGACCCCCGAGTCTGCCGGAACCTTTTTTCCAGTACGGCGGTTTTCAGGCAAATGAATGCTCTGTTCACAGGCGTTGGGATGTCAAACTTTGCTAAAGCGGCTATATAGCGGCCCAACCCGCCCGCGAATTTGCAAGAGTCCTGCATGGCCCCGATTATTTCCATCCGCAATCTCACGAAAATCTATGCCAACGGATTTCAGGCACTGAAGGGCATCGACCTCGATGTCGAGAAGGGCGAGATCCTGGCGCTGCTCGGGCCCAACGGCGCGGGAAAGACGACAATGATCTCGATCGTCTGCGGCATTGCCAACCCAAGCGGCGGCACCGTCCTGGTCGGCGGACACGATGTTGTAAAGGACTTCAGGGCGACACGGGCGATGATCGGCCTCGTGCCGCAGGAATTGACGACCGATCAGTTCGAGACGGTGTGGAACACCGTAAGCTTCTCGCGCGGCCTGCATGGCAAGAGGCCTAATCCGGCCCATATCGAAAAAGTGCTGCGCGATCTGTCGCTGTGGGACAAGAGGGATAATACGCTGCGGCAGCTGTCCGGCGGCATGAAGCGGCGGGTGCTGATAGCCAAGGCGCTGAGCCACGAGCCTGAGATCCTCTTCCTCGACGAGCCGACGGCGGGAGTCGACGTGGCGTTGCGAAAGGATATGTGGCAGGTCGTGGAAAATCTGCGAGAGGTGGGCGTCACGATCATACTGACGACGCACTACATCGAGGAGGCCGAAGAGATCGCCGACCGCGTCGGCGTCATCAATGGCGGGGAGTTGCTGTTAGTCGAGGACAAGTCGGCGCTGATGGCGAAGCTTGGCCGCAAGCAGTTGATCCTCGAGCTCACCGAGCCTCTTGAGACGCTGCCGAACAACTTTGCAGGCAACGGGCTTTCGCTCGCCGCCGACGGCAGGAGGCTGGTCTACGATTTCGATGCGCAGGACGAGCAACTGAGCATCGCGACGCTGCTGACACGGCTTGGCGAGCACAACATTCACTTCAAGGATCTTTCCACGCAGCAGAGCTCGCTGGAGGATATCTTCGTGGCACTCGTGGGAGGGGCGAAATGAATTTCGAGGCCATCAAGTCGATCTATTATTTCGAGATGGCGCGCACGCGCCGCACGTTGTTGCAGAGCGTCGTCTCGCCTGTCATTTCGACATCACTCTATTTTATCGTGTTCGGTGCGGCGGTGGGCTCGCGCATTCAGGAAGTGGAGGGCGTTTCATACGGGGCGTTCATCACGCCGGGCCTGATCATGCTGACGCTGCTGGGCCAATGCATCAGCAATGGTTCCTTCGGCATCTATTTTCCGAAATTCACGGGAACGATCTACGAGGTGCTATCGGCTCCGGTTGCCATGACCGAAATCCTGCTCGGCTATGTTGGAGCAGCGGCGACGAAGGGTCTGATGATCGGCGTCATCATCCTCGTGACGGCGACCGTTTTCGTCGACGTCAGGATCGAGCATCCCTTCATGATGGTCCTGTTTTTCCTGCTTACGGCGATCACCTTCAGCCTGTTCGGCTTCATGATCGGTATCTGGGCAACCAATTTCGAGCAGCTGAACCTCATCCCTATGCTCGTCGTGCCGCCGCTCACCTTCCTCGGCGGTAGCTTCTACTCGATCAACATGTTGCCTCCGTTCTGGCAGGCGGTCAGCCATTTCAATCCCGTTCTTTATCTGGTCAGCGGTTTCCGATGGAGCTTCTTCGGTATCGCCGACGTCAATCCGCTGGTCAGCCTCGGCATGATCACGATCTTTCTGGCGATCTGCCTCGGTATGCTCGGATGGATGTTCAAGACGGGCTACCGGCTACGAAACTAGGTTCGAGCGGGCGGCGCCATCGAGCGTGCCACCCTGACCCGCGGAATGATGCAGGCGACGTTCGCTACGAATGCGACGCGTTCGTCAGCCGAGCGCGCCGCAGGTGCCCACGTCCGCCGGTTTCGTCCGACCTGCCTGCAGATCCGACAGCATGGGGATCGACGGATCCGGCCCCCTGATAGCGGCCTCGAAGACTGCGCGATCCACTTTGACCATTCGTCCGCTCGAGGTGAAGCTGTCTAGCTCCTCGCTACTGACAATTGCCAAGCTGGCATTGGGCGGCAAAAGAACATTTTCCTGCCTTTTGACAACACACAGCCCAGGCTCCTGGACTTTCCCTGTCCAAGCTTGCCGACGGCATAGCCCTGCTTCGACAGGCTTGTGTCTGATTCCGCGCTTGCGATGCCGGGTATTCCAAACGCCACAAATGCGGCGGCAATCATCACCTGACGTGTCTGAAGGTCATTATAGGCTCAATTTCTGCCCTTCTAGGTGCATTATTTATCACAATCTGAATTGGGAGGCCCGTGGTGTGAGAGCGGCAGCCTGCGGGTCAGCCAAGTCGCGCCGGGTAGGGCGTAGTGTTGCGTTGGAAGAGCAAGGGTGTTGCCATCTCCCCGTCTTGCGGGATCAGCATCGCGCTATATGCTTAGTTATATCGCGGGCTAGGCGCAGCCCTCCAGCCTTGACACCGGTTCCCCACATTGTCTTCCAATTTCATTATTTCAAACGTACGGATCGGGATCGAAACCGAGCTCGTCGATATCATTGTTGCGAATGGTCGGATCGGGGCGATAGGCAATTCGCTTGCCTTTGAAGGGCTGCGCGAAGATGGGGAGGGACTGTTTGCCTTCGGCGGTTTCGTCGAGAGCCACATCCATCTCGACAAGGCGATGATCCTCGACCGATGCCCGATCTGCGAGGGCACGCTTGGAGAGGCGATCCAGCTGACGGCGAGGGCGAAGGCGGCCTTCACCGAAGCCGATGTCTATGAGCGCGCGGCGCGCGCGGTCGAAAGGGCCATCCTGCAGGGCACGACGCGGATGCGCAGCTTCGTCGAGGTCGATCCGCGAGCCGGGCATCGTTCGTTCGATGCGCTGCAGAGGCTGGCGCGCGATTACGCCTGGGCTATCGACATGGAGCTCTGCGCCTTTGCGCAGGAGGGCATCACCAACGAGCCGGAAACGGCGGGGATGCTGGCCCGGGCGCTGGAGAGAGGCGCGCAGCTCGTCGGCGGTTGTCCCTATACTGATCCCGATCCGAATGCGCATGTCGAGGCGATCTTCGAGCTGGCGCGACGATACGATGTCGACGTCGATTTCCACGCCGATTTCGATCTCGATCCGGAAGGCTCGATCCTGCCGAAGATTGCCTGCGAGACAATCCGGCACGGTTACCAGGGCCGCGTCTCGGTCGGGCATGTGACAAAGCTTTCGTCGATGACGCCGGAGGCGCTGCGCGTTGCGGCGGTGCAGCTGGCGGAGGCGGGGATCGCGGTGACGATCCTGCCCGCGACGGATCTGTTTCTCACCGGCCGGGGACATCCCCGGCTTGCGCCGCGGGGTCTGGCGCCCGGGTCGGTGCTTTTGGGACATGGCGTGCGCGTCAGCCTGGCCAGCAACAACATTCTCAATCCCTTCACACCGTTCGGCGACTGCTCGCTCGGGCGTGTCGCCAACCTCTATGCCAACCTTGCGCATCTTGCCCGCGACGCCGAAATGGACGCGGTGTTCGCCATGGTGACGACGGAGGCGGCGCGGCAACTGCGGGCACCTTACGGACTTGCGGTGGGCGCCAACGCGGATATTGTGCTGATTGATGCGCCAAGCGCGTCGGATGCGATCCGTTCGATCGCGCCGGTCGTTGCGGGGTGGAAAAAGGGGCGCAAGACATTCTCGCGGCCACGCGCCGAGCTCTACCGCCCGCAAGCGACGTCTGACATTCCGGAAGATCTGCAATGACTGCTGTATCCTCGTCCGCGCGCGCCATGGTGACCAGCCCGCATGGGCTGGCGACGGAGGCGGGGGCCGCGGTTCTTCGCGAGGGCGGCAACGCGGTCGAGGCGGCAATTGCCGTGGCGGCCGTGCTGTCTGTCACCTATCCGCATTTCTGCGGGATCGGCGGCGATGCGGTCTGGATGCTGGCGGACAACGAGGGCCGGCGTAATTGCCTGCTTGGGATCGGTCAGGCCGCGGCGAGTGCCGATCGGATTGCAAGCATTTCAGAGCGTGGTCCAATGTCGGCGCTGACGACGGCATGCGCGGTCGACAGCTGGGGCGCAGCGCGGGAGTATTCCGCTGCCAATTGGCAGGGAACAGCAAGCCTCGCACGACTTCTGGAACCGGCGATCGGCTATGCGCGCGATGGGTTTCGAATGGCGGCGTCGCAGGCGTTCTGGCTCGATTTCCGTATGGACGAGGCGATCCATTGGCCGGGCTTTGCCAAACTCTTCGCGCCGGGAGACTTGAGAGACGGCATATTCCGCCAAGCTGCACTTGCGTGCAGCCTGGAGAGCATCGCGCGCCATGGGACGCGCGAATTCTACGACGGCGCGCTTGGCGACAGGATCGCGGCCGGGCTGGCGGCAGTCGGTGCCCCCATTACCGCCGGCGATCTTGCCGACACGCGCACCAGAAGCGTTCCGCCCCTCAGCCTCGACTACGGCGAGATGGAGCTGCTGGCCCCACCGCCGCCGACGCAGGGCGTAACGACGCTGCAGACCATGGGCATTCTCGATCGGTTGGGTGCGCGTCGCTATCCGGCGGGGAGCCCGGAATATTATCACTGCTGCGTAGAGGCGATCAAACGCGCTTTTCGCGATCGCAACAGCATTGGCGATCCTGACGAGGCGGGGGTTCCGGTCGAACGCTGGCTCTCGGACGAACATCTGACGGCACAGGCGGCGGAAATCGACATGGCCGCTGCGCTTGCCTGGCCGCAGCCCTTCCGGACTGGCGACACGGTCTTCTTTGCAGCGGCAGACAGCCAGGGGCGCTGCGCGAGTGTTCTGCAGAGCACCTACTACGATTGGGGCAGCGGCGTCGTTGCCGGTGACACCGGCATTCTCTGGCAGAATCGCGGCGGCGCGTTCAACCTGATCGAGGGCCACCCAAATCGGCTTCGGCCGGGCAAGCGGCCGTTCTACACGCTTAATCCCGGCATTGCACTGAAGGACGGCAAGCCACATCTGCTTTACGGCACGCAGGGCGCCGACGGGCAACCGCAAACGCTATCGGTGATCCTGAGCCTGCTTCTGGACCACGGCTACGCGCCGGAGCAAGCACTACAGATGCCTCGCTTCTTGCTCGGCAAGACCTTTTCGGACAGCCGCGACACGCTGAAGATCGAAGGGGATGCCGCTCTCTCGACGGTTGCCGGGCTAAAAGCACTGGGCCACGAGGTCAGCCCGATTGCGGCCAGAAGCCCGCTCGCCGGCCAGGCGGGGGTTATCCGGATCGATGGCAGCGGTAACATGGACGGTGCGAACGATCCGCGCAGCGACGGCGTGGCGGTCGGGATCAGCTAGCATTGCTGTTTGCACGGATCTGTCTAGTCGCGCATTCTCAGCTCGTCAGTCTGCATCTGCAGCGAGCCCAGCGTCGAGAGAAAGCTCATGCCGAGCAGGCTTTGGTCGAGTTTGCCGTCCTCGGCAACGCTTGCATTGACATTGTTGCGCACGATAGGGCCGATCGCCACCTCGGACAGCGTCACGGGTGCAGCCCGGGCGCGGCCGTTGGCTGTCATCACGCTCATGGAATAGGTCAGGTTCTCGGGGATGATGCCGACACGCTCGGCGTCGTAGCGCGACAGTGCGACCATGCTGGCCCCGGTATCCACGAGCATCGAGATGGTTTGTCCGTTGATCTGGACATCAGCCTCGAAATGGCCGTTCATGAGCTTGTGCAGGATCACTTCCTCGCCGCCTTCGCTCGTGGTCACGACGACGCCGCGGCCGGGAACGAGGCCGGCGAGCAGGCGGTTGCCCACGCCGAGCGCTTCCTGCCGGTAGACATAGGCGGTGGCAAGTCCGAGTATTAGCACCAGCCAAATCATCAGGTGGCGCAGGGTTTCGCCGACGCTGATACGGCGCCCCCATATGCCCGCCGCCAGCATCAGCGCTATGGGCAACAAATAGACGACGCGGCCGAAATCGTCGGTCCGCATGCCGAGCACCCGAGGGCTCTCGCTGTTGAAGATGAGAACTGCAAGGCCGAGACCGAGAACGCCTAGGAGAATGGTCAGGCGCGTCATGCGGTCTGCTCCGCCGTCTTGACGGTTGTGGACAGGCTGCAGGCCATTAAGTCGTTCGACTGCAACCGAGCCGGCAAAACGGCCATCAGATGCTGCCGTTTCTCGTCGGAAAACGACATCCAGCCGCTGATTTCTTCAATCGTACGGCCACAGCCTGCACAGAGGCCGCTGGCAGAATCGATGGAGCACACGTCAATGCAGGGTGTTTGCATGAAAAACTATATCGAGGTTTCACAATGCCATGGCAAGGGCGCAAAGCGCTGCCGTCTCGGAAATCTGTGCTGCCGCGCCGAGCGTGTCGCCGGTCTGGCCGTTCAGTTTCTTTCGGATCAGCGTCGTGAATGCCATCACCGCTAGGCCTGCTGCCAGAAGGCTGCAGACAAGCGGTAGAAGGCCGAGGCCGGGCCAGAGCAGCAGAGCGGCAAGAACGCAGCCGGAGACCAGTGCCGTCTGCATCACACTTTCGCTCGGCTTCCCCGCTGCGGCCGCAACCCCATCGATTTTTGCGGGTGCCAATCTGTGCCAGTGCCAGACGAGCGCACTGCGGCTGATGCAGGCGACTGCCGGCAGCGCCAGCGCCGCGGCAAAGGATGGTGCGCCGCGGGCAATGGCGGTAATTGCGGCAGCGCGAATGGCGAAGGACAGGATCAGCGCAATCGCACCATAGGTGCCGATGCGACTGTCCTTCATGATCGTCAGGCTGTGGTCGCGGTTGCGTCCGCCGCCGATGCCGTCGGCACAATCTGCCAGCCCGTCTTCGTGCAACGCGCCGGTGACGGCTGCCTGAACCGCAAGCGCAACAAGGGCAGACATCAACCGGTCGGCATGAACGAGGAGCATCACGTAGAGGACAATGGCCGGCAAGAGGCCGATGAGAATGCCGGCGACGGGAAATGCGCGCGCGACACGATCAAGCTTGCCGTTGAACCCGGCGAACGCTGCGGGCGGCATGGGAATGCGGCTGAGGAACGCGACGGCGCGGGCAACGTCCAAGGCATAGTTTCCGATATTCATGCTGCGCCCGACCCCGCGACAATACGCAACGCTTTTGGAGTTGTTCGCCTCCGTCGCTGCCTTTAAGAGAGTGGCGACGAAAGAAGCTGATTTGCAGCCAAAAGACAAGTTACTGACAAAACAAGGAAGCCGTACCCATGAGCGTTTCAGGCCTGCCGTTCGACGATTTCCGGGCACTTCTGCGCGATCTGCCAGGCCCGGATGCTAGGGCGCTGGTGGTCGCACGCGAGCGCGACGCGCAATTGACGAAGCCACCAGGTGCGCTTGGCCGCCTCGAGGAAATTGCTTTCTGGCTTGCCGCCTGGACGGGCAGGACGCCTGCAGTCAACCGTCCCCTTGTCGCTATCTTCGCCGGGAACCACGGTGTCACCAAGCAGGGAATCACGCCCTTTCCGCCCGCTGTGACGCAGCAGATGGTCGAGAACTTTGCTGCGGGCGGCGCTGCGATCAACCAGATCTGCGCTGCCTACGACCTCGGGCTCAAGGTGTTCGATCTGGCGCTCGATTATCCGACCGGGGACATCACCGAGGAGCCGGCGCTCTCCGAGCGTGACTGCGCGGCGACGATGGCATTTGGCATGGAGGCGATTGCCGGCGGCACCGATCTTCTGTGCATCGGCGAGATGGGTATCGGCAATACGACCATTGCGGCTGCGATCAACTATGCACTCTATGGCGGTTCGGCGCGGGACTGGGTGGGTCCGGGCACGGGTTCGGAAGGCGAGATGCTTGAGCGCAAGATCGCTGCGGTCGAAAAGGCGGTCGCGCTGCATAGCGACCATCTCGACGATCCCCTGGAAATCATGCGCCGGCTCGGCGGTCGCGAAATTGCGGCCATGGCTGGCGCGATCCTTGCCGCGCGTGTCGAACGCATTCCGGTACTGATCGACGGTTACGTCGCAACTGCTGCTGCGGCGATTCTGAAGGTGGCAAACCCGTCCGCGCTCGATCATTGCCTGATCGGCCATGTATCGGGGGAGCCGGGCCACTTGCGCGCGATCGAGATGCTCGGCAAGACTCCGCTTCTGTCGCTAGGCATGCGGCTCGGCGAGGGAACGGGCGCAGCGCTTGCCGCAGGCATCGTCAAGGCTGCGGCAGCATGCCATTCCGGCATGGCGACGTTTGCGCAGGCGGGTGTTACGAACAAACACTGAGCGTTCAGGTTCGTGACAGGTTTATGACAGAGTCTTGCGGCGGGGACCGGGAACCGGTATTCGCATTTTCTGATACATGGCGGCTGTGACGCGACCGCCGTCTACCTGACGACGAGGGCACTTGATGAAACCTGCCGTGACCAAGCTCACCGGCATCAGCCACTTCTTTGCTGCTGCCAGCTATTCCGTTGGCGGCTTCCGTCGGCTGATCAAGGAAGCCGCGTTTCGGCAGGAGCTGCTGTTCTTTGCCGTCTCCTTCATCCTGCTGCTGGCCGTCGGTGCGACGCTTGTAGAAATGATGGTTGCAGTCCTACTGTTCCTCGTGCTCTTTGCGTTCGAAGCCTTGAACACCGCCATCGAGGAAGTGATCGACCGGATTTCGCCCGAGATCTCGATGGTCGGGAAGCATGCCAAGGATCTCGGCTCTTTTGCCGTCCTTTGCATGATCGCCGCGTGCGGGATTTTCCTGCTGTTCACAGTCGGAAAGCACTTGCTCTTCGCATGATCGTGCCAAAATGCAGTTGATGCCGGCACGCCCCCCCTCAGAGAGCAACCAATTCGGCTCAGGCGAAGCTTCGACGCTTGGGCGAGACGGCTGGAGTTTCTTCGACCGCCGGCACGCTCTGCAGCACGCGCATCGCAGGCAGAATGGCAATGGCTTCGGTGCCTTCGCGCAACCTGGATTTCAGGAGGAACTGTCCGTCATGCTTGGCAAGAATCGCCTGCACGATCGGCAGGCCGAGGCCGGTACCCTGTTCGGCGCTCTTGATGGCAATGGAACCCTGACCGAACGCCGACAGAACGACCGGGATTTCCTCCTCGGGTATACCCGGGCCATTGTCTTTGATCGAGATGTATTGGCCGCCGCCTGCGGTCCAGCCGACCTTGACGTGGATTTCGCCGCCCTGCGGGGTGAATTTCACGGCATTGGACATGAGGTTGAGGAGCACCTGTCGCATAGACTTCTCGTCCGCCCAGACCGGCGGTAGCTCCGGTTCAAATTGCTGCGTTATAGTGATACTCTTGCCGCGCGCCCGCAATTGTACCATGCCGATGCAATCTTCGGAGATGTCAAGCAGGGAGATAGCCTCCTCGCTCAGTTCGTATTTCCCGGCTTCTATGCGGGAGAGGTCGAGGATCTCGTTGATCAAGTTCAGCAGATGCTGGCCAGAGCGATGAATGTCGTGTGTGTATTCCTTGTAGGTCGGGTTATTGAGCGGTCCCATCACCTCGGCCGACATAACTTCGGAGAAGCCGAGAATGGCGTTGAGTGGGGTCCGGAGCTCATGTGACATCGACGCGAGGAAACGGGATTTCGCGAGGTTTGCCTCTTCCGCCCGGCGGCGTGCCTCGTCGGACATCGACTTGGCGACCTCCAGTTCGGCGATCAGATCGTCCTTCTCGGATTGATAGGCCAGGATCCTGAGGTTCGATTTGAACAGCCGGTCGCTGATGTAGTGGAAGAAGACTACGGTCGTCGTTAGCGTGGCGGTCAGGGCGATCTCGAGGAACTCGCGCGAAAGTCCGGTCTTTGCAAGGAGCCCGAGCACGACAGGTGCGAATGTCACCAGTACGCAGGGCGTCAGCATGAAATTCCACATCGCCGTCACCGATAGCGCGATCAGCAACGTCGCCCCCTTGTACAGCACGAAGCTGGAGGGCTCGCAGGCCGTGCAGTCCTGCAGAGCAAAGACGGCCCAGCAGCAACCGACCATGAACTGGCCAAGCAACAGGACGCGGCGCCATTTCCGCGCGCTGACGGCCGTCATCTCCTGTTTGCGAGCGCGCCGCGCGAGAAATACGTTTGCCGCATGAGCGGTCAGGGTGAGAAGCCCCCAGAGCCATATCTGGGCGTCGCCGGTAAAATAGATGCCGAGCGCTGTGACGATGACGACGAACAGTGGCACTATGGAGGCGCCCTGAAGCACGGCATTGATGTAGAGTACGAGTACGTCGCGATCGAAAGCGCCGCTTGGTGCATGACTCGACTGAAGGCGCTCACGCGTCAGCCGCACAGCCTTTGACACAGGCTTGTTTCGGTGACTGCGTGATTTGTCGACGATATTCTTATCGGTCGATGTGCTTACGCCGTTACTCATTGTACACGTTGAAGCTTGATCCGCGGATGGCTTCACCCTAAAGCGCAATTCTTAAGAATATGTTTGCCATTTTTGCCAACGATTTGTTTTTTAAGGAGGCGAAAGCGTGACGCGCGGCTTTCGGACGATACGCGACGGCGCGACTGCGCTGGCGATTCTGGCGTTCATCTGGCTGATTGCCGCAAAACTGAATGACCGGGTCGAGATTGCGCATACCGGCCGGTTCCATGCGGCAGACGGCGACAGCCTGGCGACCGGCCAGGAACGAATGCGGCTCTTCGGCATCGATGCGCCGGAACTCCGCCAGACATGCGAGCGTGCCGGCCGTGCATGGCAATGCGGACAGGAGGCCAAGCGGATGCTGCAGAGCCTGGTGGCGGCGTCCGACACGCGCTGTGTGGGCAGAGAGCGGGACCGCTTCCAGCGCCTGTTGGTCGTTTGCCTGGCCGATGGCGTGGATCTTAATAGGGTGATGGTGCGCAAAGGCCTTGCCGTGTCCTATGGTGCTTACGGGCAGGAAGAGGCGCAGGCGCGGACGGAGAAGGTTGGCCTTTGGGCCGGAGCCTTCGAGATGCCGCGCGCGGCGCGCGATCATGCGCGAGAAACGTCCACGTCGCGCGGAGGACTTGGTCTCTTCGGATGGTGACAATTATTCACAAACAGGACGAGCTCAACATGCTGCGGAGCGACATCGCGGCCTGCCGCATCTGTCGCGATGCGCCGCTGCGGGGCGCCGAAGACAGATTGCCGCATAAGCCGCGTCCCGTCGTCGTGCTTTCATCGAAGGCCAGGGTGCTGATTGCAGGGCAGGCGCCTGGGCTCAGGGTTCACGAGAGCGGCATGCCGTTCAACGACGCATCCGGCGACCGGCTGCGCGCGTGGCTGCAGGTCGACCGCGAGATGTTTTACAACCGTGACCGCTTTGCCATCGTGCCCATGGGCTTCTGCTTCCCCGGGTATGACGCCAAGGGCAGCGATCTGGCGCCGCGGAGCGAATGCGCGCCGCATTGGCGCCAGCGGGTTATTTCAGCAATGCCGCAGATTGAATTGGTGCTTGCCGTCGGGCAGTATGCGCAAGCATGGCATATAGGCGCCGAGCGTCGCCAGAACATGACGGAAACGGTGCGCGCCTGGCGGGCGACATTGTTCTCCAACCGCTCGCCGGCCATTCTCCCGTTGCCGCATCCGAGCTGGCGAAATACCGGTTGGATCAAGCGGAACCCATGGTTCGAGGACGAATTACTGCCGGTGCTGCGCGAACGCATCAAAATACTTGCGAACTGAAACAAAATTCTTCCAAACGGCCGGAATCGGGATATACAAAGAATATAATTCGAAGGGGCTTTATTCATGGACCGTCTCGACCGTAAGATCCTGCGTCTTTTGCAGGAAGATTCGACATTGGCAGTTGCCGATCTCGCCAAGAAAGTCGGTCTTTCGACGACGCCCTGCTGGCGTCGGATCCAGAAGATGGAAGAAGATGGCGTGATCAAGCGCCGCGTCGCCATCCTTGATCCCGAAAAGGTCAACACGAAGGTCGCTGTTTTCGTATCGATCCGCACTGCAACGCACTCGATCGAGTGGCTGCGCCGTTTCTCAGAGGTGGTTGCCGAGTTTCCGGAGGTCGTGGAGTTCTATCGCATGAGCGGCGACGTCGACTACCTCCTGCGCGTGGTTGTGCCCGACATTGCCGCCTACGACGCCTTCTACAAGCGTATGATCGCCAAGATCGAGATCCGCGACGTTTCCTCGGCCTTCGCGATGGAGCAGATCAAGTACTCGACACAGCTACCGCTCGACTACATGCTCCTCGACAACGCCAAGTCGAACGAGGACTGAGCTCAGCCCTTCAAGCGAGCGAGTATCTTGTCGCTCGCCAACTCCCTGACGGCGTCCTTGCCGATCCAGTGGGCCGTCTTGTCGGCGCTGGCAGACAGACGTTCCGCTAGAGATAGCGCAGGGGCGTGGCAACCGCGGTTGCGCTTTCCTATGTTTCGGAGTGCCCAGTTGACCCCCTTGCGCACGAAGTTACGCGCGTCGCTTGAATGGTTTTCGATCAGCGGCAGCCAGGCCAACAGTGTCTCGTCCGGCTCCTTCTTCAGGTGAACCGCCGCGCCGGCTATCATCGCGAAAGCAGTCCGCCGCACGAACTCGCGTTCGTCGGCGGCAAAGTCAGCGATGAGGGGCAGGAGACGAGCCTCGACGAAGAGGTCGGCAGCGGTATCGACGATCTCCCAGGAATTGAAATCGTTCGACCATCGCCGCGCGGTGTCCTCGGTGATGGTCTTCGGATCCGCCGTGTAGAGCGCAAGTATGCGCGCCTCACGGATGTTGCCAGCCCAGAGTTCGAGCGCCCGCGCATGATCCTTCTTTGCCATGCGGGCGATCTTTTGGAGATCAGGATTGGAAATGCCTAGCGCCGTTTCGGTGACAATGCCGAAACGGGCCATGCCGGCGATGTTCTCCTGCGAGCGCAGCGTCTGCAGGTGCGCGATCAGTTCGGCTGCGCTCGCGGAGGGACCGATCATTTTTCGAGGCGGGCGAGGAGGGAGGACGTATCCCATCGATTGCCGCCCATCGCCTGGACATCTCCATAGAACTGGTCGACGAGAGCCGTGACGGGAAGCTTGGCGCCGTTACTGCGCGCTTCGTCGAGCACGATGCCTAGATCCTTGCGCATCCAGTCAATGGCGAAGCCGAAGTCGTATCTGCCTTCGTTCATTGTCTTGTGACGGTTCTCCATCTGCCAGGAACCTGCCGCGCCCTTGGAGATTACCTCGACGACTTTCTCGATATCGAGACCGGCGCGCTTGCCGAAATGGATGCCCTCGGCAAGACCCTGGACGACGCAGGCGATGCAGATCTGGTTGATCATCTTGGTGAGTTGGCCGGCGCCCGGCGCGCCCATCAAGCCCACCATGCGGGCGTAGGCGTCGATCACCGGCTTTGCCACATCGTAGGTTGCTTCATCGCCGCCGCACATGACGGTGAGGGCGCCGTTTTCTGCTCCGGCCTGTCCGCCGGATACCGGCGCGTCGATGAAGCCGATTCCCTTTCCTTTGGCAGCGGCGTAGAGCTCGCGCGCGACGTCGGCGCTTGCTGTCGTGTTGTCGATCAGGATCGCGCCTGATTTCATCGTTTGCAGGACGCCATCCTTGCCCGAGGTCACCGAGCGGAGATCGTCGTCGTTGCCGACGCAGGTGAAGACAAAGTCTGCATCTTTGGCTGCCTCTGCCGGTGTCGGTGCCGACTTGCCGCCGAATTTCTCTGCCCAGGCGGCGGATTTTGCGGCGGTGCGATTATAGACCGTGACGTCGTGGCCGCCCTTCACCTTGAGATGACCCGCCATGGGAAACCCCATCACGCCGAGACCGATGAATGCGACTGTTGTCATGTGCCTATCCTCTGAATGAATGTCAGGCACGAGGATTAGCGGAAAGAGGGGCGGGCGAAAAGCTGTCGTCGGCGGCTAAGTGTTCCCCGACTTGGAACAGAATTCCGCGAAACTGGAAAAATCGGGTCAGGAAAGTTTCAACGATGGCGAAGATCACAAATAAAATTGTCGATCTAATTGATGGAATTAATCAGTATTTGATCATCGCAAACGAAGCGCGTCGGCTGAGCCAAACCGGCACGATACGCAAAAAAAGGGGATTGCCATGATTTCACGTCGTCAGACATTGGGGCTTTTTGGGGCATCGGTAGCGACTCTTCTTCTGCCTGCGATCAAACCCGCCCGCGCAGCCGCCACGGAATTCCGCATCGGCTGGCAGAAGAACGGGGTGCTGGCGCTTGCCAAGCGGCGAGGGACTCTTGAGAAGCGATTCGCCGACAAGGGGATCACGGTCAGCTGGTCCGAGTTCACCTCGGGCCCGCCTCTGCTCGAGGCGCTTGGCGCAGGCGCGCTCGATTTCGGCGCGACGGGCGACGTCCCGCCGCTATTTGCGCAAGCAGCCGGGGGCCACCTTTACTACGTCGCCACCTATCGCGGCAGCCCTGCTGGCTCAGCCATCGTGGTTCGCAAGGAATCGGCGATCAAGACGGTGGAAGACCTGAAGGGCAAGAAGGTCGCATTCAAGCGCGGATCGAGCGCCCATAACGTCACCGTCAAGATTTTGCGCAAGGCGGGACTTGGTATAGCCGATGTCGAGGCTGTCGATCTCTCGCCGCCGGATGCAGCCGCCGCCTTTAAGAACGGTAGTATCGACGCGTGGTCGATCTGGGATCCATATCTGGCGATTGTCGAGGCCGACCCCGATACGCGTATTCTCTCGACGGCGGAAGGTATCGTCGACTCCTACAGCTATTTCCTTGCGAATGCCGAGTTCACCGATGCGAACGGACCGGTGGTCGTCGATGTCATCGATGAACTTGCGAAGGTTGGGCGTTCAGCCCAGGGCAATCTCGAGGATACGATCAAGGCGCTTTCGGAAATCACCGGCGTTCCCGCCGACGTGACGCGCGTATCGCTGACCCGACCGGGCGCCGACCTTGGCAGTGTTGCGACTATCTCCGACGAGGCGGCAGCCTACCAGCAGGCGCTGGCCGACGAATTCTTCAGCCTCGGCATCGTGCCGAAGCAGCTGAAAACCAGTGATATCGTCTGGCGCCCGAAGGCCAGCTGACAACGGACGCACGATCATCGGTTTTCGCGACCCGCGGCACAGGGACATCCTGGATTGCACGGGGAGGGAAAAATATTCTCCGAAATTGAGCAGAATAGAAAACTGATATTGTCGATCTAATTGGTCGTCTATGTCACTATTGCCTCATGAAACGAGCGGCCGAGCGCAAGAGCGGTCAGCTGGCAGGAGAGGGATACGCGATGTTGACCCGTAGACAGACATTCGGCTTGGTCGGTGCCGCGGCGGCGACGGCGCTCATGCCGCAGATGCGGCCCGCGCACGCCGCCGATACCACGTTGCGCATCGGCTGGCAGAAGTTCGGCGTGCTGGCGCTGGCAAGGCGTACGGGTGCACTGGAAAAGCGACTGGAAGCCAAGGGTGTCAGCATCGAGTGGAACGAATTCACCTCCGGCCCGCCGCTGCTCGAGGCCGTCGGCGCCGATGCACTTGATTTCGGCGTGACCGGTGATGTGCCACCGCTTTTTGCACAGGCTGCCGGCGGCAACCTGGTGTACGTTGGCGCCTATCGCGGCCCGGCGGCGTTTCACGGGCTGCTCGTCCAAAAGGATTCGCCAATCCAGACGATCGAAGATCTTAAGGGCAAGAAGCTTGCCTACAAGCGTGGTTCCAGTGCCCATAACTTCGCGCTGAAAGTGCTCGCCAAGGCCGGACTCACTCTGTCCGACATCACGGAAGTCGACCTTCCGCCGGCGGATGCGGGTGCGGCCTTCAAGAACGGCGCGATCGATGCCTGGGCGATATGGGATCCATTCTTCGCCGTTGCCGAGGCAGATCCGCAGACGCGCGTCGTGACAACATCCGAGGGGTTGCTGGACAACTGGGGCTACTTCCTCGGAAACGGCACGTTCACCGCCGCGCATCCCGATATCATCGCCGATGTCGTCGACGAGCTGGCGAAGGTCGGCGCTGCGGCGCAAGCGGATCTCGACGGCTCCGTCAAGACGCTCTCCGAAATCACCGGCGTTCCTGCCGACATCACCCGGGTCACGCTGACGCGCAGCCAGGCCGACCTCGGCAAGGTCTCGTTCTTCCCTGACGCAGCACTTACCTACCAGCAGGCGTTGGCAGATGATTTCTACAAGCTCGGCGTCGTGCCGAAGCAGCTCAGTGTCAGCGACATCGTCTGGCACCCCAAAGCGAGCTGAACCCTTTTTCCTGACACACGAGGATCTCTTCCCATGACCGCCCAACACGATCCAATCAACTTCCTGTGGTTCATTCCCACTTCGGGCGACGGCGCCTATCTGGGATCCAACGAGCTGAACCGCGCCCCTGAGATCGGCTACCTCACGCAAATCGCGCAGGCCGTCGATCGCCTCGGCTACTCGGGCGTCCTGTTGCCGACCGGGGTTGCCTGCGAGGAATCTTTCGTGACAGCCGCTGCACTGGCTGCCAAGACCGAGAGGCTGCAGTTCCTCGTCGCTATCCGTCCCGGTACCGCATCTCCTGCCTATTACGCCCGCCTCACGACAACGCTCGACCGTATTTCCAATGGGCGCCTGTTGCTCAACATCGTCGTCGGCGGCAGCCCTGCGGAGCTTGCCGGCGACGGCATTCATCTGGCGCATGATGAACGCTACGCCCATGCCGATGAATTCTTCACGGTGTTCGAAGAGCTGCTGGAGACGGGCGTTGCCAGCTATGACGGCAAGTACATCAAGGCAACCAATGCACGCCTCGGTTTCCCCTCCGTGCAAAACCCGCGTCCGCCGCTTTACTTCGGTGGGTCCTCGGATGCCGGTATCGATTTCTCGGTCGGCCGCGTCGATAAATACCTGACATGGGGCGAGCCCCCGGCCCAGGTTGCCGAGAAGGTCGAGAAGGTGCGTGCCGCCGCCGCCAAGAAGGGCCGCGAGGTCAGCTTCGGCATTCGCCTGCATTTCATCGTGCGCGAGACGGATGAGGAGGCTTGGGCAGCTGCAGACCGCCTGATCTCTAAGCTCGACGACGAGACGATCCGCGAGGCGCAAGAACGCTTCGTCGCCGAGTCCGACTCCGTTGGCCAGAAGCGCATGGCGGCCCTTCACGGTGGCCGCCGCGACAATCTCGAAGTCTCGCCGAACCTCTGGGCGGGCGTCGGTCTGGTGAGGGCCGGTGCCGGCACTGCACTCGTCGGTTCGCCGAAGACGGTCGCCGCGCGTCTGCGCGAATATCAGGACGTCGGCATCGATACTGTGATCGGCTCGGGTTATCCGCATCTGGAGGAAGCCTATCGCGTTGCAGAACTGCTTTTTCCCGAACTCGGCATCACCCGCGAAGAACAGCGCCATGGCTTCCAGAGCGACTTCGGCAAGCGACAGGTCTTCGGCGGCGGCTCGCATGGCGGCAACCTGAAAGTGGTTTCCAGTTCCTGATCTGCTCTTCCCGCGCCGTCCGCCGATTGCGGGCGGCCCAACAACGATTGAATTCACGCGAAGGTTTGGCGTGAGGTCGCAGGTCACCCGCGGCAGTACGCAGAAGCGAGGAAAGACTTCATGTCGACATTCGATACGCTGATCAGCCGGGCGCTAACCGAACGAACAGAGGGCCGGGCGGGCTTCGCCGTTTCGCTGCCGGGCCGCGATACTCTGCTGCCATACCTGGTGCCCGTGGCGATCGTCGCGACGTGGCAGCTTGCATCCTCCGCAGGATGGATTTCTTCGCGCATCATGCCTTCGCCGGCCGATGTGGCGGTTGCCTTCTGGGCGACAACCGTAACCGGCCAGCTTCCGCATGACATCCTGGTGAGCGCCGCGCGCGCCTTTGCCGGGCTGCTGGTCGGCGGGGTGATCGGTTTTCTGCTGGGCATTGCCAACGGCGTCTCGAAGGTATCGGAGCAGCTGACAGATACAACGTTGCAGATGCTGCGCACCATTCCGCATCTCGCGATGATTCCGCTGGTCATTCTGTGGTTCGGGATCGGCGAGGAATCGAAGTTGTTTCTCACCTCGCTCGGTGTGCTCTTTCCTGTTTACCTCAACACCTATCACGGCGTGCGCAACGTCGACCGCGACCTGATCGAGATGGGTCGTGTCTACGGCATGGGCAGCTGGACGCTGTTCCGGAAGGTGATCTTTCCCGGTGCGCTCCCATCGATCTTCGTCGGCCTTCGCTATGCACTCGGGATCATGTGGCTGACGCTTATCGTCTCGGAATCAATCGCGGCGTCGTCGGGTATCGGCCACATGGCCAACAACGCCCGCGAGTTCATGATGACAGATGTCGTGGTGCTGGCCCTGGTGATCTACGCCGTGCTCGGCAAGCTCGCAGACGTCGTCGCCCGCGCGCTTGAGCGGCGAGCGCTCAAATGGAACCCGGTTTACCAGAAATAGGAGTGACGCCATGACCCTCACTGCGCATGAGCGTTTTCAAGGCGCTGCCGACGAGCCGGAATACGAAATCGATCGCGCGGCTCCTCTCGGGGCCGGTGCCGCGGCGATTACGCTGAAGGGGCTCGAAAAGAGCTTCGGCAGCAACCGCGTGCTTCGCGGTATCAACCTGCACATCCCGGCCGGACAGTTCGTGGCCGTGATCGGCAAGAGCGGCTGCGGCAAGAGCACGCTGCTGCGCATCGTTATGGGGCTCGACGAGCCCACCGCGGGCGAGCTGCATTTCGGAAATGCAGATGGAGCCGATACCGAGGCCAACGCCCGCATCGTCTTCCAAGAGCCGCGTCTACTGCCTTGGCTGAGTGTTGTCGACAACGTGGTCGTCGGGCTCGGCGACAAAATCGACAAGCGGCTTGCGCGCAGCGAGGCCGAGGCGGTACTTGCCGAGGTGCAGCTCGCGGAGAAGGCCAAGGAGTGGCCGGCGCGCCTTTCGGGTGGCCAGCGTCAACGCGTGGCGCTGGCGCGTGCGCTGGTGAGCAAGCCGGGCGTCCTGGCCCTCGATGAACCGCTCGGAGCGCTCGATGCCCTGACCCGGATCAGCATGCAAGAACTCCTGAACCGCGTGTGGCGCGAGCTTGGCTTCACGACGGTGCTGGTGACTCATGATGTCAGCGAGGCGGTGCAACTCGCCGATCGCGTCATTGTATTGGACGAGGGGCGCGTCGCGCTCGATCTGGCGATCCCGTATCCTCATCCTCGCCGTCACGGCAATCCGGCCCTCGCCGAACTGGAAGGTAGGCTGCTTGCCGCCATTCTTGGGACGGACGGCGGCCCGTGAGCGGACCGATGCGCACGGCCTAGTGAGCGGCGCCTGCCTCGCGTTCTACGAAAGTCTGAATCCGATCGATCAGGATTTCGGTTCCCTGCAGGCGTGAGCCGTTGTCGGCATAGCCGTCGAGGAACACGACCTGTTCGGTGAAGACCATCGTCGTCCCGTTGGCAGTCGCCTCTAAACTCACCGTCGTGAGGGACGCGGAAATACGGGTGTTGTCAAGTTTCATGTCATAGGCGTAGATGATGCGCGCGTTCGGGACGATGTCGATATAGCGGGCCTCGTAAGCATGGAGGACGCCATCGGTGTCGCTGACGTGATTTCGCTCGGCTCCGCCGATGCGGAAGTCGAGACTATACTCCAGCTGCACCCATTCGTCGTGGCAGGCAAACCATTGGCGCTTGGTTTCGGAGTTGGCCCAGGCCGCGAAAACGCGCGTGGCGGACGCCTTCACCTGGCGCTCGACGGTCAGCGTGGCGTGTTCGGCCGACGTGTTCTTCATGGCATTCTCCTCAGTCTGATTGTTCGTCTGCCAGGAACTGGTCCAACCGGTCGAAGGTCTTGTTCCAACTCGCCTTGCGTTCGACCAGCCAGCGCTCCAGGTCTGCTAGCGCCTCCTGCTGCAAGCGGTAGGTTCGTACCCGGCCGATCTTGACAGAGAGCACCAGGCCGCTTTCCTCCAGGACGCCAAGATGCTTCATGACCGTCGGTAGCGCCATGGAAAAGGGTCCTGCCAGCTCTGATACGGATGCGGGTCCGCGGCCGAGGCGATCGATCATGCCTCGGCGGCTGCGATCGGCGAGCGCGTGGAACATGCGATCAAGGCTGGCTGGCTCCTGTATCACTCGGCCGCGTCGTTCGGTCGGAAGCGGGCGGGCAGGCTCTCGCGATAGGGGTAGAATTTGAAATAGGGCATGGCTTCCCGCAGGACCCTTGCAAAGGAGGCACGCTCCAGCAGGTGTTGGTGATAGCCTTTCAGCCGCGGTTGATCGTCGCCGAACGGCACCAGCGTTTCGGCATAGAAGAGGGCAGGTGCGGCGGCGCAATCAGCAAGTGTGAAGCTGTCGCCGGTGATCCATGCGCGCCCGCCGAGTTGCCGTTCGATAATCTCGTACGCTTTCAGGAGCGCTCTTCTGGCATCGTCTGCGCGGCTCTCGTCGCCGTTCGGACGCAGGCGCTCGCTGACGATCTGCTGCATCGGCTCCTGAACGTATAGATCGAAGAACCGGTCCCAGAGCCTGACCTCCAACGCCTGATCGAACGTTTCCGGAACGAGTCGCACCGGGCCAGGATAGTACCGGTCGAGGTATTCCACGATGATCGATGTTTCCGGGATGGTGCGATCGCGAGCTTCGTCGCGCAGCGCGGGCATCTTGCCGAGTGGTGAGAGGTGCAGGAAGGCCGCTCTCGACGCTTCGTCACCGAGATCGACAAGGACGGACTCGAACGGCGTGCCGTTTTCGTAAAGCGCGATCAGAACCTTGTGACAGAAGGAAGCAAGCGGATGCTGATGAAGGACGAGCGTCATGCTGTCACCTTTGGTGCCATAGAGAAACTTATCTGAATGGCTAAGTATCAGGTTTCCGGCTCGTCGGCAATTGAGTAGTTTTCCGATTGGCTAAGTTATGTTCCTAGGCATGCGTTCGGCTGCGCCGAGGGTGTCAGGTGTCCAGGCGCTTGGCGGTCGCCGAGCTCATCGGACATTTCCTGCCAGGTGTGGCGAAGGCGACGGACATGCAGGTCGTCAGCGATCCATTCCATCAGATGCTCCATGCATGCCGTGATGGTGGCTGCGTTGGCGGTCACGGTTCGATATGCCCACTTGCGATAGGGCACCGATGGTTGTCGCTCCGACGGCGCGGTAGTCTGGTAAATACCGTAGGGGGGATTCGATGGAGTTGGATCCGATTGTAGGTTGCCGAGTTCTGGACATCGTAGATGCCGCACTCTTCCAACCTGAAGCGGGTTGCGTAGTCGATCCGTCGATGACGCCGACAGGGGTGACGAGCGTCACAGCGTGGAACTGGCCGTCGTCCATCTTCACCCAGGATATCTTGATGAAATTGCGGGGGCAATGGCGTGCAAGCGCCAGCCATATCCATGAAATATGCCGGTACATCGTCGCTTCCCGCCAGGAGGCCGCTGACTGCCTGCGGGGATCCTTGAAGGCGACCACAGAGGCGAATATCTCTTTTGTCCGCCAAATGATGGTGTAGGTGGAAAGGTCGAAATCGGCGAGGCTGCAGATGAAATTGCCAGATCGCCCCTACGACGGCGCCGACGAACGCCAAGGCCCCGATGATCTGGATCTGACTGAGGAAAGTTTCCGGCGGGCAGCAGGGGTTGCTGGGTGAAACACCACATCGAATAAAGGCAGCAGGCTTGCGTCATAAGTCGATTGTGCGCTGTCCATGAACTGCTCCCCCCGTGGTCCGGGGAAAGTCGGCGTTAAATGGACGTCAGTCCACCAACGAAACGCAATCAGTGTTTGCATTTACGGGGAATAGTGAATTCGGATGGATTTTGCGTGAAATACTCATCAAACCAAGCGAGCGATCACCAAATGGCCGGGGGTCGGCTTGCCCTCTTCCATGCGTACGTTGATGTCGGTGATCTCGATCAGTTCAAAACCGGTCGAAGTCAGACGTTCGCGGACATAGAATTCGGCGTGGGCAAAGCGCTGGTGTGGGCCAACCATGTAGCTGCGGCCCTCCAGGCTGGCATCCGGCAGGGTCTCGGAGGAGAAGATGAGCAGGCCACCCTGCATGAGGTTTTCGGCGGCGCCGAAGAAGAGAGGCTCGAGCGCGCCGAGATAGGGCAGCACGTCGGTTGCGGTGATGAGGTCGAAGGGCTCTTCGTCGTTGTCTTCCAGAAAGTCTTCCGCTTCGGCGACGAACAGCGTCTCGTACAAGTCCTTCTCGTGGGCGATCTCGACCATATTTTCTGAAAGATCGATACCGGTCATGTCCTCGCACAGATCGCGCAGCGTGCCGCCAGTGAGCCCCGTGCCGCAGCCGAGATCTAGCATGCGCTTGAAGGGGCCGAGATTCAGCTCCTGCAGGCGTTGGCGGACCAGCATGGGAACGTGGTAGCCGAGTTGTTCAACCAGAACGTCCTCAAAGACCTCGGCATGCTGATCGAACAACGTTTCGACGTAGGCATCCGGCGCCTTGGCCGGCGTTTCGCCGCGGCCCATGGCGGCGATTCGGACGGCTGCGCCGCCATGGTCGTCCGGATCGATTGCGAGGACTTCCTCATAGGCTTTCACGGCCGCGTCGACGTCGCCGGTCTTTTCCAGCGCCAGCGCCCGGTTGTAGGCTTCCGCAAGTGCGTCTTCATCGATCTTCTTCGCCATAGCAATTCACCGCCGTTCTATTTCTTGCGCAGCGTCTACGGTGACTGGCCTCCTTTTGCAATGGCTGCCTTTCCGCGCGACAGTCTACAAGGCTCGCTCGCCGGCGAGAACCGGCGGACATTGAATTTGTTCGAGGCCAGGCGCATGTCCGATGGATCTACGGCCGGGCGCTAGTTGATGATGAACTCGCCCCTCAGCGCGCGCCATTCGGTCGCCGAGATCAGCTTGCGATGAATGTAGCGCACCGAATGCAGTGGCCCGTCCAGTTTCTCCTGCCAGAACTTCAGGAAGCCGCGCATCTCCGGAAAGTCCGGGGCGAGGTCGTAGTCCTGCCATATATAGGTCTGGAGGATCGCCTTGTGATCCGGCATGCGGTAGATGATCTGGGCTGTGGTCAGGCCGTAGCCCTGAAGCTGTCTTTCCATATCCTTGTGCATCGTCGTCTCGCTTCTGTTCCCACCCGGCGCCTATTAGCGCCCAGTGAAATGGAACCATGACATGGTTAACCGAAGCTTGAGAAAATGCCAGTAAAAGGAATGTTAGAATTTAGTTTCAATGTGTTAGCAGCTGTTGTCGGAGAGTGCTGCCAACATTTTATCGCTTCAGATGGCGTGTCAGCCGGCGTTCGATCCAGCCCCAGAGGTGACGCAGCGCCTCGACCATGCTGAGATAGAAGATCGCTGCCCAAAGATAGGTCTGGTAGTCGAAGGTGCGGGAGAAGGCGTAGCGCGTCTCGCCCATCAGGTCGAGCACGGTGATGATGGCGACGACGGCCGATCCCTTGATGAGGAGGATGATCTCATTGCCATACGGGCGCAGGGCGACGATGAGGGCCTGGGGCAGAATGATCTTGACGAAAGCCACGGCCTTGTGAATACCGAGCGATGCGGCTGCCTCGTGCTGGCCGCGCGGCACGCTCTCGATGGCGCCGCGTAGGATTTCCGCCTGATAGGCGGCCGTATTGATGGTCATCGCAAACAGGCCGCAGTACCAGGCATCCCGAAAGAACCACCAGAGACCGACGGATTCGAGCTGCGGGCGGAACTGGCCGAGGCCGTAATAGATCAGGAACAGCTGGGCGAGCAGCGGCGTGCCGCGGAATACGTAGACATAGCAATAGGCCAGCCCGTTGACGAGCTTGTTCGGCGACATCCGCGCGAAGGCGAGCGGCAGCGAGAGAATGGCGCCGCAGACCACCGATATCACCACGAGGGTGATCGTTGTGAGGAGGCCATGGATATAGCGCGGGCCGTAGCGGGTAAACTTTTCGGGGTCCCACCCTTTGATCACCATTCCAACCAAAACGGCCGCGAGAAGGAACCAAAGACCGACGACGACGTAACCGATGACACGCCCACCCGTGATGCGCCTTCCCGTCTCCTTGGGTGCCGGCTGTGGCGGGATAAGCACTTGCGCATAGCTCATCTGCGGACCTCCGAGCGCTTCGCCCAGCGTTCGATATAACTGAGACCGATGGAGGAAATAACGGCGAGCCCAAGATAGATCGCGCAGGCGAGGGTGTAGAACAGAAACGCCTGCTTGGTGACCTTCACGGCGACACCGGTCTGACGCAATATGTCGGCCAGCCCTATGATCGAGACATAGGACGTGTCCTTGAGCAGGATCATCCAGAGATTGACGAGGCCGGGAAGCGCAATGCGAACGAGCTGCGGGAAAACGATGAGCATCATCGTGCGTCCACGGTGAAGGCCGAGGGCATCGCCCGCTTCGTATTGACCCTTGGGAATGGCGCGGAAGGCTGACAGCAGTACTTCGGAGCAATAAGAGGAAAAGACCACCGACAGGGCGATGACGCCGGCAAAGAAGGCGTTTATCTCGACGCGGCCGTCATATCCGAAGGATGCGAGCACGGATTGGATGAGGATCTGCATCCCGTAGTAGATGATGAACAGCGTCAGCAGTTCCGGCAGACCTCGAAAGATCGTGGTGTAGATGCCCGCGGCAAGGCGGATCGATTTTTCCTCCGATTGCTGGCCGAGCGCAACCGCGAAGCCGATGACGAGGCCGATCGGCAGCGTCACGAGCGCGACAGCGATGGTGATTTTCAGGCCGGCGGCGATCTCGTCACCCCAGCCGGTATCTCCGCAGGCAAGGATCGTCGAAGAGCCGAACCAAGTGAAAAGCCCCGCGGGTCCGCATAGCGGATCAAACACATATCCAATCCAGGCCCACAACGAGACCAGCGCGGAAAATAATCCGCCCATGCCACTTTTCCCCTCGCGGCTTTTGCCGCTTTTCTCTTGCGATCTTTGTCAAACAAAAATGGCGGAAGGGCAAGCCTTCCGCCATCACCTTTGTCAGCGGCGTACAGAATTTATCATTCGCCGTAAACGTTGAAGTCGAAGTACTTGTCCTGGATCTTTTTGTAGGTGCCGTCGGCGCGGATCGCGGCGATTGCGGTGTTCAGCTTTTCGCGCAGCGGATCGCCCTGCCGCACGGCAATGCCGGCGCCTACGCCGTTGATTTCCTTGTCGACGGGAAGAGTCGTCAGGATCTTACAGCATGCGCCGGCGTCCGACTTGACCCACTGCGAGAGCACTACGACATCATCGATGACAGCATCGACGCGGCCATTGGCGATATCGAGCTTGTACTCGTCGGCGGTCGGGTAGAGCTTCAGTTCGGTATCGGGAAGATGCTTTTCAGCATAGTTCGAGTGAGTCGTGGACGTCTGCGCGCCGATCGTCTTGCCCTTGAGGCCAGCCACGTCGGTCACCGTGGAGTCCTTTGGCACGGCGACTGCCGGCGGGGTGTTGTAGTACTTGTTGGTGAAGTCGACGAGCTTGGACCGCTCCGGCGTGATCGACATGGACGAAATGATCATGTCGAACTTCTTGGCCTGCAGGGCAGGGATGATGCCGTCCCAGTCACTGCTGACGATGGTGCATTCGGCTTTCATCTCGGCGCAGAGTGCGCGGGCGATATCCATATCGAAGCCGAGGAACTGGCCGCTGGCGTCGACATACTCGAAGGGGGGGTAGGTCGAGTCGGTGCCGATGACATACTTCTCGCCATCAGCCATTGCCGAACCGGCGAATAGTGACATCGCGGCAATCGACGCGGCGGCGAGAAAACGGGTGGAGATACGCATGATAGTCCTCTCTGTTGGTGACCGCCGGCCATCTTCTTGTTTTGCGGCAGCGGCCCGGATGGGGCGCTGCCTGGCAACGCCTTGCCGCGATAATCAAACTCTTTCTGAAAAAATTGCAACTGGAATCGCAGCGCTTATGCGCCGCTCACAGCGACCAAGGTGAACATTGGCAGACTGCCATATTCATACCGGGTTAATGCTGCAGTTCCTAAGACTGCGTGGAACAAAGCGGGCCCCGCTCTGTTTCCGGACGCTGATTTGCGTGCCGAAACAGACGCGGCTGCGAACGCGGTAAAGCGAAGAAATAATACAAGAGGAGCCCCTATGGGACTGAAATCCATATTGTTTGCCAGTGCGGCCTTTCCGCTGTTGTCCCTGTCGCTTGTGATGCCTCCGGCACATGCTTTTGCGGCGGCAGCAGGCGTCGAGCAGGCACGCACGACGTCGCAGGCGATTGTCGACAGCTTCGAGGTGGCTCAGGACGCGTCGCCCGAGGTCGTGCAGGACGCGTCGCCCGAGGTCGTGCAGGATGCGCCGACCGAAGTCGCGCAGGATGCGCCGACCGACGAGGAACTGCTGAAGAAGCGCCATAAGCAGCCCGAAGCTCAAGAACAGAAGCAGGCTCCTGCCGAAGCCCCTGCCAAGCAGCCTGAACCTGCAGCGGAACCACAACCTCAACAGCAGGAAGCTCCCGCGGAAAAGCCGCGCGCTCAACCCGAACCGCCGGTCGAACAGCCTCCTCAGCAGCAGGAAGCTCCTGTGGAAAAGCCGCGCAAGAAGCACGACCCTGCGGCGGAACTGCCGTCGGCCGAGCAACCTGCTGCCCAGCAGCCACCACAGCAGGAGGCTCCGGTCGAGAAGCCTCGCAAGAAGCGCGAACCCGCGATGGAACAGCCAGCAGCCGAACAGCCTGCCGCCGCGCAACCTGCACAGCAGGAAGCTCCAGCTGAGAGGCCGCGCCGCAACAAGCATGACAAGCAGCAACAACAGCAGGAAGAAACCGCGCCGCAGCGACAGTTGGATCAGCCGGTGCCGCAGGCCGATCAGGCGCAGCCGCAAATCGAAGAGCAGAAGCCTTCGCGCAAGAACGGCAAGCAGCCAGCGGCAGATGGCGGCGAACAACCGGTGAAGCCACGCAAGAAGGCTGCCGACGAAGCGCTTCAGACGCAGCCCGAGGGGCAGAAGCCGGCAGCTGAGCAGGTGCCGGCCTCGCAGGAACAGCCCGCGCCGGAGAAGGCACCGAAGCCGCAGGAGGAACCTGCTGCCGGGAAGGTGCCCCCGGAGCCTCGGCCCGCAGACGCAAAACAGGCGGTCCAACCGCAGCAGGGCGAGGTGCCAGCTCAACAGCCTGCCGATGCGACGGCTCAGCAACAGGGTGAGCAGATCGTTCCGGCGCAGCCGAACGGTGGTGCACAGCCGGCAACAGGTCAGGCAGAGCAGGCCATTCCGGCCCCGGAAAAGGTCACTCCGAAGGAGCTGGAGCGACGTAAGGAGATTGCTGCCGATCCGAGCAAGAGCACCGAAACCGTTGTCCTGCCCATTGAAAACGGCGCCGCCGTTCTCGACAGCGACAAGGATGCCGATCGTTCAGGCGGCCTTCAGTCCCGGCGTGAGCGCGACAAGCAGCGCGGCCAAGAGCAGCAGGTCCGCGTGCCCAAGTCGGACGCCGACGCACAGATCGCACCAGATGGCGCAAAGCCTGCGCCGCTCAAGATCGAAGCCATCACGAGCGAGCAGGGCCGGCGTCTCGACCAGCGACCGCAATTCGCCCGGCCGGACGGTGCCAACTACGGTCAGCGTGGCGACGACAACCGCGTGATCATCCAGTTCAACAATCAGACCTACGTTCGAGGTGACGACGACCGCCGCTTCCTGCGCGACGGTGAACGGCCGATCTACGAGCAGCTTCCGCGTGACCGCTACCGCGAGACGATCGATCGCGACGGCTACCAGATCGTGACGGTTCGCAATCGCTACGGCGATATCATCCAGCGTTCGCGTATCGACAACCGCGGCCGCGAACAAGTGCTCTATTATACCCCCGAACTCTACGACAATCCGGACCGCGACTACTTCCAGGATCCGGGTGCCGACCTGCCGCCGATGCGCCTGCGCATTCCACTGCAAGATTACATTATGGACACGAGCAACGACGAGGACCGCGATTACTACGACTTCCTGCGCGAGCCGCCGGTCGAGCCTGTCGAACGCGTCTATTCGCTGAACGAAGTGAAGTACTCGGCGCGTATCCGCGACAAGGTGCGCCGCATCGATCTGGATACGGTCACTTTTGCGACAGGAAGTGCTGAAATCCCCATGAGCCAAGCCCGCAGCCTGCGGAAGGTAGCCGATGCGATCAACGCAGTCCTGAAGAACGATCCGACGGAAACGTTCCTCATCGAAGGCCACACGGATGCTGTCGGTTCGGATCAGAGCAACCTGATTCTTTCGGACCAGCGCGCGGAATCGGTCGCCAACGTGATGAGCGACGTCTACGGTATTCCGCCTGAAAACCTTGCGACGCAGGGCTATGGCGAACGCTATCTGAAGGTCAATACGCAGGGGCCCGAACAGGAAAACCGCCGCGTTACCATCCGTCGAGTGACGGCGCTGGTGCGGCCGGTCGCCTCGCGCAACTGAGCGAAGCCACACCAGAACAACAGAGGCCGCCGGGTGACTGGCGGCTTCTTTACTTTCGCGGTGGCAATGCGACGGTCGCCGCTATGAAGTCGGCGATGGCGTTCGTGTCGTTGAGGTCGAAGACCGGCAGGGCGGTGTCGGTCACCGGGTGGTCGGCGGCGACCGCAACGATGTGGGGATCGGTTGGCGCCAGAGGCTCGCGGTTTGTGGCGTCCAGGCGGCGTGCCTCGATTTTCGGGATCGGCTCGCGCTTGTAACCCTCGATCAGGACGAGATCGCAGGGAGCGATCCGGCCGAGAACCTCCTCGAATGTAGGCTCCGGTGCGCCGCGCAACTCGTGCATGATGGCATACCGCGTACCGGACACGATGGTGACCTCATGCGCACCGGCCTGGCGGTGCCGATAACTGTCCGCGCCGACTTTGTCGATGTCGAAGTCGTGGTGGGCATGCTTGATCGTCGAAATCCGGTAGCCGCGCCGGGTGAATTCCTCGACGAGCCGAACGGCAAGGCCGGTCTTGCCGGAATTCTTCCATCCTGAAATGCCGAAGATCCTGGGCTTCGTCGTCATGCCAGCACCCTCAGCCAGCGTTCTGCCTCGGCGAGGTCATCGGGCGTGTTGACGTTGAAGAAAGGATCGAGAAGGCTGGCCCGTGTCGGGCGTAGCGGAAATGCGACTTCCGTAACGTCATGCCGTAACAGGAAGTCGCGGACGCGGTGTTTCTCGTCAGAGGCGATCCACGTTTCTAGGTCGCCGGCGAGGGAGACGGCCCAGAGACCGAACACCGGATGGATGCGGCCTTCCGAAGTGGCGACAGCGATTTTATTTGGCGTATCGATTGCGGCAGCGAGCCAGTCCACGAGATCGACGGGAAAAAATGGGCTGTCGACAGAAACCGTGACGATATGCGTCACAGCGGGCAGCGTCGCGCCATAGGCCATGGCGGCATGAATCCCTGCCATCGGCCCGGCTTTGCCGGGGATGATATCGGGAATGAACGGCCGGTTGCAAATATCCGGCGTCACATCGGCATTGACGGCGATTGCGCTGACCTGAGGCGTCAGTTGGTCGATGACCCGGTCGAGCAACGTGCGGCCGGCGAGAGCCACAGAGGCTTTGTCACGCCCCATTCGGGAGGAGCGTCCGCCCGCAAGGACGACGCCTGGAATGTTGGATCGATCCAGCTTAAATTCGCGCATGGCTCCCTCAGACAGGTGTTCTCGGTTCGGACTCTTGCGCGACGGGAGCGCCGCGGCGCTTAGCCTCACGATAGAATGTATAGAGGCCCGAGGCGATGACGATGGCTGCGCCGATCAAGGTCCATCGGTCCGGTGTTTCTGCGAAGAAAAAGAAGCCGAGCAGAGCGGAAAAGATCAGGCTTGTATAGCGCAGAGGCGCGACGAAGGAGATTTCGCCGGTTCGCATGGCCAAGATAACCGACTGGTAGCCCACGAGCACGAGCACCGCTGCCAGCACGATATGGGACAACGACGTGGCGCTGACCGGCCGCCAACCGCCCAGCAACGGGATGAGTATCGCCCCGAAGATCGAAACGGAGACCGCAGTTACAACCGTGATCATTAGCGATGGAATTTCTGGATCGACGCTGCGCGTCGCCAGGTCTCTGCCTGCCGTCGCCAGAACGCTGGCGACGCAGAGCAGCGCCGCTGCCGTAAAGCCTTCCGGACCAGGCCGGATGATGATGATGACGCCGATCAGGCCGACGGTAATGGCCGACCAGCGGCGCCAACCGACCGGCTCACGGAAAAAGAGCGCAGCACCAAAAGTGACGACCAGCGGAAGGGACTGCAAAATGGCGGAAGCATTGGCGATTGGCATCATTCCCAGCGCGGTGATGTATGTGACCGCAGCCAGCATCTCGCACGCGACGCGAACGATCACCATCGGTTTCAAAACCACGCGCAGGGAGCGCAGTGCACCCATCTTGCGTGCGATCAGATAGACGAGGATGCTGGTGATCAGACCGCGCAGGCACATGAGTTGACCGGCATTCATATAGGCGACGACCGATTTCGAAAGCGCGTCGCTGGCGGAGAATCCGGCCATGGCCGAAGTCATGTAGATTGCACCCTCAGTATTGCGTGACCGCGGCATGAAACTCTTCCGATTCTCGTACGGCTCCTTTTAATTGGGAAGGGCAGTTAGGGAAACCGAATGGAGGACACACCTGAAATAATTCTGTTGCGCGTTGCATACATGGACAGCGAGCGAGACTCACCTAACGTAATGCTTGCTAGGACATTCGTCTAACAATCGGAATTCAGATGCCCTTCTCAACTGGGTTGAGCTCAATGACGAGATCAATTCGGCGAGGTCGAGGTTGTTATCTGGGCCGAGCCCTACACGGAAACCGCGAGGCGCTCGTGTCACCCTCCGGTGACACTCATGTGGCGGGCGACCGCCGGGCGGTTGTGGGTGCGGTCGATGATGAAGTCGTGTCCCTTGGGTTTGCGTGAGATCGCCTCGTCGATTGCGGCAAAGAGCGGGCCGTTGTCCTCGGTAGCGCGCAGCGTTGCGCGCAGATCGGCGGCGTCGTTCTGGCCGAGGCACATGTAGAGCGTGCCGGTACACGTCAGGCGGACGCGATTGCAGCTTTCGCAGAAATTGTGCGTCATCGGGGTGATGAAGCCGAGGCGGCCGCCTGTTTCCTTGACCTCGACGTAGCGCGCCGGGCCTCCGGTGCGATAGCCGACCTCGCACATCGTGAAGTCGCGCGCGAGGTCTGCGCGGAGCTTGGAAAGTGGCAGGTAGCGGTCCGTGCGGTCTTCTTCGATTTCGCCCATCGGCATGGTTTCGATCACCGTAAGGTCCATGCCGCGGCCGTGGGCGAAGCGGATTATCTCAGGCATCTCGATGTCGTTGAAATCCTTCAGCGCGACGGCGTTCAGCTTGATTTTCAAGCCTGCGTTCTGGGCGGCGTCGATGCCTTCCATCACTTTGGCGAAATCGCCCCATCGGGTAATCTGGCGGAACTTGTTCGGATCGAGCGTATCGAGAGAAACGTTGATGCGGCGGACACCGCAATCGTACAGTTCGTCAGCAAAACGGGAGAGCTGCGAGCCGTTGGTTGTCAGTGTCAGCTCGTCGAGACCGGAGCCGATCTGCTTGCCGAGCTCGCGCACGAGGTACATGATGTTCTTGCGCACCAGGGGCTCGCCGCCGGTGAGGCGTAGCTTGCGCACGCCCTTGGCGATGAAGGCGGAACAGAGCCGGTTCAGCTCCTCCAGGGTGAGGAGATCCTTCTTCGGCAGGAAGTTCATGTCTTCCGCCATGCAATAGGTGCAGCGGAAATCGCAGCGGTCGGTCACAGACACGCGCAGATAGCTGATCGCCCGCTGGAACGGGTCGATCATCGGCCGCGCATCCGCCACCAGCGGGGTGGCATTGCCAATGGTTCCAACTTTACTGTTCACGACTACCTCCGCGATGCGAATTATGTGTGTATATGTCATTGCTGCGTCAAGTGAAACGGCGACGGAGCACGGTAAATTGAACTTGCCTCGCAAAGGTTCATTGCCTACTCCTGAAATCGAATGGGATTGGGATCATGAGCGACATCTGGCCGAATGAACTCAGGGTATCGAAGGACCGGCAGCGTCTCGACGTGACCTTCAACGACGGGCAGAGCTTCGAATTGTCGGCGGAGATGTTGCGGGTGCTTTCGCCATCTGCCGAAGTGCAGGGGCATGGGCCGGGCCAGAAGGTCACCGTGTCCGGCAAGCGCAATGTCGCGATCATTTCGATGATGCCGACCGGAAATTACGCCGTTCGCATCGGCTTCGACGACATGCACGATACCGGTATCTACACATGGACCTATCTGCGCGAACTCGGCGAACGTGGCGAAGAGCTTTTCGGCGCCTATGAAAACGAGTTGCGCGAAAAAGGCATGACTCGCGATACATCGGAAAAGCCACGCTAGGGAAACCAAAGCCACGAGGGAAAACGCATGGCGGCACCGAAACAACGAAACTGGCTGCGCGTAAAAGGCAGTCCGGGTGGCAGCAGGGTAACGTTCCTGGAGCTCTTCTTCGACCTGGTTTTCGTTTTCTCGATATCGCAGTTGTCGCATGCTCTGGCTGGTCACTATACGCCGCTCGGCGCCGTCGAAGCCGGCCTGATGACCTTTGCCGTCTGGTGGGTGTGGATATTCACGGCCTGGGTAACCAACTGGCTCGATCCGGACAAGATGCCCGTGCGCGGTATGCTGGTTGTGCTGATGCTGCTCGGTCTCGTGCTGTCCGCCTCCATTCCTGAAGCTTTCGGCGACAAGGGGCTGCTGTTTGCCTGTGCCTACGTTGCAATGCAGGTCGGGCGCTCGCTCTTTGCTGCTTACGCCGTGAAAGAGGCCAGTTCTCTGAATTATCGCAATTTTGTCCGTATCAGCGTCTGGTTGATCGTATCCGGCGGCTTCTGGATCGCCGGCGGTTTTCTTGAGCACGAGGCACGGCTTGTCGCCTGGCTGGTGGCGATTGCTATCGAATATGCGGGTCCGGCTTCCGGCTTTTTCGTGCCCGGTCTCGGGAAGTCGACGGCGGCCGACTGGGATGTGTCCGGCGCCCATATGGCTGAGCGTTGCGCGCTCTTCATCATTATCTGCCTTGGCGAGGCTATCCTGGTGTCCGGACGCACGTTCTCCGAACTTCCGTTTTCGACGCTGACTGCTGTCGTGTTCGCCACGGGCTTTGTCGGCACCGTCACCATGTGGTGGCTCTATTTCCGATTTGGACACGAGCGGGCGGCACATCGGATCGAGCACGACGCGACACCCGGCAGCATTGCACGGCAGGTCTTCACCTATGCGCATATCCCGATCTTGGCAGGTATTATCGTGCATGCAGTTGCAGTCGAGTTTATGTTTTCGCACCCGCACGAGACCGGAGATCTTGGTGTCGTGGCCTCCGTCCTGGGAGGCTCCGGCTTGTTCCTGGCCGGCAATCTCTGGGTCAAGGGCGCAACGAGCGGGAAGCCGCCGCTGTCTCACTTTGCCGGTCTGGTCCTGCTGATCCTGCTCGCCTTCGTCGCGCCGTTCACTGAGGTCTACGTGACGGGTATTCTCGCGACCCTGGTGCTGATCGTCGTCGCTGCCTGGGAGTACCGATCGCTTTCCGCACAACCTGCCGCCCACACGCTGCACTAAGATCAGTCGTCCTCGCGGAGGTCATGCTGCAGGACACGGATGATGCGCTCCATGGAGTTCGCGATGGCCATGCACTGATCGATCGGCTCGGGCGAAAGCACGCGCTCGATTAGCTCTGTCTGGATCACCATGGCGTGTTCCGTGACGCTTCGACCTTCCTCGGTGAGGTACAGTCTCAGCACCCGCTTGTCCTTGTCGTGGCTGCGGCGTTCGATCAGGCCGCGCCTTTCCATTTGCGGCAACAGCATGCTCATGTTGGAGCGCCCGACAAGCAGTTTGCGGGCAAGTTCCTGCTGGGAGAGACCTTCGAAACGGTAGAGATTGATCAGAATGTCGAGGTGCGGTGTTTTGATGTCCAACGCGGCCAGCGAGCGACCGAGCGACTGCTGCATGAGCTGACAGGCACGCGCAACAGCGATCCAGCTGCGAAAACGCGGATGATCCCACGGCAGGGATTGATTTTTGTTCATCGTTGTACTTTATTGTTCAGTGTTGAACATAATTGGATTCCCACTATGGCAAACTTTACAGCGAAGGTCACCCGCCTCGGCTTTTCGGCGCTGGAAGGCATTTCACCGATACTGGCCGGCAAGGCGGCGTTCCGTTTGTTCTGCCGGACGCCCTCCGCCAAGCCGACTGGCGAGAAGGCGAGAGCAGCGCATGCGGTGGGCAGGCGGAAGCTCGCTGAGGCGGAGATGTTCACCCTGCGGCTCGCCGGCCGACGTCGCGCGCATGTCTATCGGGTCAACGGCGGTGCGGTCGGCATGCGTCAGCGCTATCTCGTGACGCATGGCTGGGGATCGGGCATCCCGTACATGGCGGATCTTGTGGCATCATTGGCGGCGACGGGCGCGGAGGTGATTGCCCTCGATTTTCCCGGCCATGGCCGCGCAGGTGGCCGCCTTCTTCATATGGGATTGGCCGTACAGGCGATCAGGGCGGCGGAGGAGCGCTTCGGTTCGTTCGACGCTGCCATCGGGCATTCCTTCGGCGGTGCCGCGCTGATGGTTGCAGCAGCCGGCATGCTCCCCGACGTGCCGGCAGTTCTTCCGCAGAAGCTTGTGCTGATCGGATCGCCGAGCGAGATGCACTGGCTGTTCAAGGGCTTTGGCAGGATGCTCGGCCTAGGCAAGGCGGCGCAATCAGTGCTGGAACACGAAGTCCAACGTGTGACCGGCCGGAGACTCGAGGATTTCGACGCAGGCGAGGCGGCAGGAACCATCCGACGGCCGGTATTGGTCGTTCACGCCGAGGACGACAAGGAGGTCAGCGCCAACCACGCGCGTCGCTACGCGGCGTCCGGCGAAGCGGTAAGGATGTATTGGGCAAATGGCTACGGACATCGCCGCATCGTCAGCGCTACCCCGGTACTTGATGCTATCCGCAGTTTTCTCAGCGACGATGATTTGAGCAAGCAAGCTGAGATAATTCCGCATTTCGAGGTTTCCGCTAAGCGAGCGTCATTGTAGCGTCATCGTAGTCGGCTAATGGCCGCCAAGGGCAACTCGGCAGGACGATCATGAAAATCATCACGACGGTAGAAGAACTCGGGGCAATCTATGCCGGAGGCCTGACACAGGCATCAGTCGCGAAGGTCACGAATTATCTGACGCCGCTATACAGTCAGATGATCGAGGCATCGCCGTTCGTCGCGCTGGCAACGGTTGGACCGGAAGGCCTCGATTGTTCGCCTCGCGGTGATATCGGCGGGGTGGTGCGTGTTGTCGACGACAAGACGCTGCACATGCCGGACTGGCGCGGCAACAATCGCGTCGACTCGCTGTCCAATATCGTCCGCGATCCACGCCTGGCGCTGATGTTCCTCATTCCTGGCTCGAACACGACCATGCGTATCAACGCGCGTGGCGTGGTCTCGAATGACGAGGCGCTGTTGGCAAGCTTCGAGATGGACGGAAAGAACCCGCGAACGGTGATTGTCATAACGATCGATGAAGTCTACTTCCAGTGCGCGAGGGCGTTGATGCGGTCCGACCTGTGGAACCCGGAGCATTTCGCAGACGCAAAGAGCCTGCCGACGCCGGGTCTGATGCTGAAAGCTGCAACCGACGAATTCGATCACGAAACATATGATCGTGAATGGGCCGGCCGCGCCGTGAAGACAATGTGGTGAAGCACGTCATCTACAGGTGAACGCAGGTTCGTGAGGAACAGCACTACCCCTTGTAGATGAGCCAGCTCTTGATGAAATCCTTCTGCATGCCGTCTTCGAACAGAACGCTGCAGTTGCGTCCTGAATTCTTGGCGCCATAGAGGGCGACGTCAGCCCGGTGATACAGTTCGCCGGGATCTTCGGCAGTGGAGGCCATGCACACGCCGATGGAAACCGTAACAGGGCCGTAGTTGATCCGGGTACGCGAGTTTTTGAAGGGGGTAGCTTCGAGTGTCCGGCGGATACGCTCCGCCGTCCGCATGACTTCATCAGCCGTATTGCCTTCGATAATCAAGGCAAACTCTTCGCCGCCGGTGCGCGCCACGAAAACCTCACGGCGAACATTGGCGCGGATCACGGAAGCGACGGTCGCCAGGATCTTGTCGCCAACCGGATGGCCGTAGGTGTCGTTAATTTTCTTGAAGTTATCGATATCTGCCAGCACGAGCGCCGTGACCGGGCGCACCGCAGGATTGTTGAACACCGCAGCGAGGCGATCGTCGAAGGCGCGACGATTGGACAGGCGCGTGAGGGAGTCGGTGTTGGCAATGCGCTTGTACTCATCGAGTTCCTTGCGAACCTGATCCATCTCCTGCGATCGTTGAACGACGTTCTCGACTGTCCGTTCGCCATGCGCCATCGTGTCGCCGGTTGCCTCGGTCAGCAGATCGAGTGCGTTCTGTATCAGGTCGGCGCTAGAGTGGTTCTTCGAATTGATCCGGTTATAGGTCTCGCCAAGCAGCTTGTTGTAGCTCTCAAGTGAAGTCTGCTCCTGGCGAAGAACGCGCAGAAGTGTCTCCAGCTCGGCGGCAATACGCCGGTGGGCGTCATCGTAGATGCGCGCCGGACTGTGCGTAAAGTGCTGTATGCCGAGCTCGTCCAGTTCCACTTGGGTGGCGTGGTTGCCCAATGCCGCCAGATCTCTGGTCAATGCCGGGTTTGATCCGATATAGGCTTCATAGAAGAGTTCGTAGTTCCTCGGGATCGGAGCTACGCCCATCGAGCGCATGGCAAAGGTGATCTGGCCCGCCACATCGGGAACCTGCGCCTTGGGCGCCACAGCCGTAGTCATTCGGCTACTCCTCTTGAAGATCTCAAATGCAGTCTTCTACTTGTTAGCTTAAAAATGTTGGGAAATGATTAAGGCTGGATATACCAACGATTGTATGTGAGTTTTATGATTTCTTCTTATGCCAATGATTTTTATTCGATAATTTACATGGCACCGGCTGTGCCGCCAGGCTGCCGGAAAACATTCTCGAGAATTTTTAGGGAGACTGCTTGCCTAACCTTGGTTGTCGTCGTGTCGTTGACAGTCGGTTTCCAATGCTCGTTCTGCAGACAGCGAGCGAGGAGCATATTAATCCGTAACGGACCCGCAGTGGTCCCATTGGGGGGCATGGGATCATGGAAGCCTCTCGTCACTCTTGGCCCATTGTTTTTATCGCTGCAGTTATCTCGGGATCTGCGTTGCTGCAGCATAACGGGTTTTTCGACGGTGTGTTTCGCACCGACATCCTCGCAAGCATCAAGGCCGATGAAGTGCTTCGCGCCGCCGACGTGGTTGCGATGAGCAACGGTGTAAGGGTCGACCATCAGCCGACCGCATCGTTGCACTGACCCGTTCAACCGAGATTGAGCTCCTGGAAGAAGTCGGTACCCTTGTCATCGATAACGATGAACGCAGGGAAGTCTTCGACCTCGATCTTCCAAACAGCTTCCATGCCCAGCTCAGGATACTCGAGCACCTCGACCTTCTTGATGCAGTCCTGTGCCAGGCGCGCAGCCGGGCCGCCGATCGAGCCAAGATAGAAGCCTTGGTGCTTCTTGCACGCTTCGCGCACGGCGCGGGAGCGGTTGCCTTTGGCAAGCATCACCATCGAGCCACCGAAGGACTGGAACTGATCGACGTAGCTGTCCATGCGGCCGGCCGTCGTTGGGCCGAAAGAACCGGAGGCGTAGCCCGCGGGGGTCTTTGCCGGGCCTGCGTAGTAGATAGGGTGATTCTTCATGTAGTCAGGCATGCCTTCGCCCTTTTCCAGGCGGTCGCGGATCTTGGCGTGCGCGAGGTCACGGGCGACGATAATGGTGCCCGTAAGCGAAAGGCGGGTCTTGACGGGGTGTTTGCTTAGTTCCGCCAGAATATCGGGCATCGGCTGGTTAAGGTCGATGCGAACCATGGATTCCGACAGCTTCGCCTCGTCGATCTCGGGCATGTATTTGGACGGATCGGTTTCAAGCTGCTCGACGAAGATGCCGTCGCGCGTGATCTTGCCCTTGGCCTGCCGGTCGGCGGAACAGGAGACGCCGAGGCCGATCGGCAGCGATGCGCCGTGGCGCGGCAAACGGATGACACGGACGTCATGACAGAAATACTTGCCGCCGAACTGGGCGCCGACGCCCATCTGTTGCGTGAGCCTGTGGATTTCGTTCTCCATCTCGATGTCGCGAAAAGCATGGCCGCTTTCGGAGCCTTCGGTCGGAAGGTCATCGAGGTAGCGTGTCGAGGCGAGCTTGACGGTTTTCAGGTTCACCTCGGCCGAGGTGCCGCCGATGACGATCGCTAGATGATAGGGGGGGCAGGCTGCCGTACCGAGCGTCAGGATCTTCTCTTTCAGGAAGTCGATCATCCGGTCATGCGTCAGAAGCGATGGTGTGCCCTGATAGAGGAAGGTCTTGTTCGCAGAGCCGCCGCCCTTGGCGACGAAAAGGAAGTCGTAGCTATCCGTGCCTTCCTCGTAGATGTCGATCTGAGCAGGCAGGTTGTTCTTGGTATTCTTTTCTTCGAACATCTTGAGGGGAGCAAGCTGAGAATAGCGAAGGTTCTTCTTCTCGTAGGCGTCCATGACGCCCTTGGCGAGGGCCGAGTAATCCTCGCCTTCGGTCCAGACGCGGCGCCCCTTCTTGCCCATGATGATTGCGGTGCCCGTGTCCTGGCACATCGGCAGTACGCCGCCGGCCGCGATGTTGGCGTTTTTCAGGAGGTCATAGGCGACGAAGCGGTCGTTGTCAGTTGCCTCCGGATCGTCGAGGATCGAGGCGAGCTGCTTCAGATGGCCGGGTCGAAGAAGATGGTTGATGTCGGCAAAGGCCGTTTCTGCCAGCAAGCGAATACCTTCCGGCTCGATGATCAGAATGTCCTGACCCTTGAAGGTGTCGACAGAGACGTAGTCGCTGCTGATCTTGCGATATTGGGTAGAATCTTTGCTGAGGGGAAACAGATCGTCAGCCATCGAAGGACCTTTCATGCGGACCGAAATCGCAGATGGTCTATTCGCGCGCCTTCGCAATTGCAATAATTCTAAAACCTACAGATTTCGGTCAACAATAGACGAAAACACACCGCCGCAAGAGCGGCGGTGCAGCAGGCGGGCGCGTCGGACCTTATTTCGGGCCGATCATTGTTTCCGGGCGGACGATCGTATCGTATTCCTCGACGGTGACGAGACCGCTTGCGAGTGCTTCGTCCTTCAGCGTGGTCCCGTTCTTGTGGGCGGTCTTTGCGATCTTGGCGGCGTTGTCGTAGCCGATCTTAGGGGCGAGTGCGGTCACGAGCATCAGTGAGCGTTCGAGGCCCGCCTTGATGTTGTCCTCGCGTGCCTCGATGCCAACGACGCAGTTGTCGGTGAAGGAGACCGCAGCATCGCCGAGCAGTTGCACGGATTGCAGGAAATTGTAAGCCATCATCGGATTGTAGACGTTGAGCTCGAAGTGGCCCTGGCTGTCCGCGAAGGTAAGCGCTGCGTTGTTGCCGAAGACATGCGCGCAGACTTGGGTCAGCGCCTCGCACTGGGTCGGGTTGACCTTGCCGGGCATGATAGAGGAGCCCGGTTCGTTCTCTGGCAGCGAAAGTTCGCCGAGGCCGGCGCGCGGACCGGAGCCGAGAAAACGGATGTCGTTGGCGATCTTGAACAATGCTGCCGCCGCCGCGTTGATAGCGCCATGGCTGAAGACCATCGAGTCATGGGCGGCGAGTGCCTCGAACTTGTTCGGCGCGGTTGCGAAGGGGAGGCCGGTGATGGAGGCAATCTCTTCCGCCACCATTTCGGCAAAGCCAATCGGTGCGTTGAGGCCCGTGCCTACGGCCGTGCCGCCCTGTGCGAGCTGCGAGAGGCCGGGCAGTGTCATTTCGATACGTTTGATGGCGGAACCGACCTGCGCGGCGTAACCGGAGAACTCCTGGCCGAGCGTTAGCGGCGTTGCATCCTGCGTGTGCGTCCGACCGATCTTGATAATGTGGCTGAATTCCGTGACCTTCATGTCGAGCGCGGCATGGAGATGCTTCAGCGCCGGCAGCAGATGGCGGACGATCTCCTCCACGCATGCTACGTGCATCGCCGTCGGATAGGTGTCGTTCGAGGATTGGCTCATGTTGACGTGGTCGTTCGGATGAACCGGCTTCTTTGAGCCCATCACACCGCCGAGCATCTCGATAGCCCTGTTGGAGATCACCTCATTGGCATTCATGTTGGATTGCGTGCCGGAACCTGTTTGCCAGACAACAAGCGGGAAGTGCTCGTTGAGCTTGCCGTCAATCACCTCCTGGGCGGCGGCGACGATCGGGTTGCCGATTTCCGGGGAAAGTTGGCCAAGTGCCATGTTGGTGCGTGCTGCGGCCTGCTTGACGATGCCGAGGGCGCGAACAATCGACAGCGGCTGCTTTTCCCAGCCGATCTTGAAATTGCCCAGCGAACGCTGTGCCTGAGCTCCCCAATACTTGTCGTCCGGGACTTCGATCGGGCCAAACGTGTCGGTTTCGGTGCGGATGGAGGTCATAGTAAGGCCTTTCGTTCGCGGGAGCGGCTGCAAAGATGCGCTCTTATAAGTCTGAAAGGGCTCGAAGAAAACCGCTCAGATCAATATATGATTTGAACATTCATGTTATTGGTCGCGCTTTCCGTGGTTTTTCGGACACGGCTTAACTTTTATCCTGCAGCGGCCTTTGCCCCCCTGTGCCACAAACCGAAAATAAAACAAAAAATTAACCAATAATTACATAATTTTGTGTGAATTGGAGGCTGGCGACGGGTCTGCTACGTTACTGAAGGTTGAGTTCTTCAAGGCTGGCGGTGGCGCTGGCTTTCTGCCATGTGACCGGCTGGCGCCGGATGATACGAGTTCTAAACTGGGCTACGCCCGCGGTTGAAGACAGCATGATACTGGGACTGGAAAAAAATATGGCATTCCTTTTGAAAAGTGCGGCATCCGCACTCGCGCTTTCATGCGGCGTAGCGGCCCTGGGGGTCGCGCCCGCGCATGCGTACACGCTAATGGATATGATCCGTGGCGACCGCGCCCGGACCCAGAGCACCATGATCCGTCCGGTACCGGTCTCTCCTTATGGTCAAATGGCGCCCGACGCGCCGCTGCCGAAGGTTTCGGCACCGACCTACTATACCTACAAGCCTGACCCCATGCGCTATGTCGATACCGGCAAGTTCACGGATCCGGTTGTCACCGGCGCCGTTGCCGCTACGACAGCATCGGCCGAGGTTGCGCCGTCGGTACAGCGCCGGTTCCTGATCGAGGCGAAGGTGCGTGCGCCGGTCGAAGTCGCCAAGGCGCTGGAGAATTATTACGGCGATGCCAAAAATCCGCTGATCTGGCTCACGGGGACTGACATCAGCGACCGCGCCAAGGCAGCGATGAGCGCGCTGGCCGACGCAGCTTCCGTCGGTCTTGATCCCGCGGATTATGCAATCGAGGTACCGTCGGTCGATCCGGTCAATCCGGATCCCGCAGCGCGCGACCGCGCTTTGACTCAGTTCGAACTCCAGCTGTCGGCCAAGGTTCTGGCATATACGCAGGACACGGTGCGCGGCCGCGTCGATCCCAACAAACTGTCGGGCTACCACGATTTCGTGCGCAAGGCCGTCAATCTGGATCCGGTTTTGAAACTTGCGCGCATGAGCCCGGATGTGGCGGCTTACGTCTCCAGCCGCTCGCCCGATGGCCCGGAGTTCGTGACACTTAAGTCTGAACTTGCGAAGTTGAGGGGCGAAGGTCATGCCGAGGAGCGGATCAATATCGCGCTCGACGGTCTTCTGCGCCCAGGTGGCAACTCGACAGAGATCCCGAACATTGTCAAGGCTATCGACAAGCATGGATCGGCTGCGCTCAAGGCCGAAAATGCCGTGACGCTTGCATCGTATGCCGGTGGCACTGACTATTCTCCGGAGATCGTTTCTCTGGTCGAAAGCTTCCAGAAGGAACACGGCCTGAAGGCAGACGGCGTAATCGGCCAGGCCACCATTCGCGTCATGACTGGTGGCGACACCAACGGCTCGAGGATCGAAAAGCTGGTCGTCGCCATGGAACAGGCGCGCTGGCTGCCGGACGACCTTGGCTCGCGCTACGTCTTCATTAATCAGCCCGCCTATATGGTCTACTACCACAACGACAACAAGGAGCAGTTGTCGATGCGGGTGGTTGTGGGACAGTCGTCGCATCAGACGTTCTTCTTCCAGGACCAGATCGAGACCGTCGAGTTTAACCCGTTCTGGGGCGTGCCTCAGTCGATCATCATCAACGAAATGCTGCCGCATCTGCGCTCAGACCCGAACTACCTCGACCGCATGGGCTACGAGGTTCAGGTCAACGGACGTGCCGTCGCGTCTTCGAGCGTCGATTGGTACGGCTCGACCTCGAATGTTTCCGTGCGGCAGCCGCCGAGCGGCGACAATGCGCTCGGCGAACTGAAGATCCTGTTCCCCAACTCGCATGCGATCTACATGCACGACACGCCGTCGAAGAGCTTCTTCAAGCGGGACATCCGAGCGCTCAGCCACGGGTGCGTTCGCCTTGCCGATCCGCGCGCCATGGCGGCGGCTGTTCTGAGCACGACGGTGGGCGAGATCGGAAAGGAAATCGCGACCGGCCAGAACCATGCCGTTCAGGTTCCTCAGAAGATCCCGGTCTATGTCGCCTACTTCACGGCTTGGCCGAACAAGGACGGTGTCGTGCAGTATTTTGACGACGTCTATGGTCGCGATGCCTATGTCGAAAAAGCCTTCCAGGCCACGACGAAGGCGCGGGACGCCCAGATTTGATCTCCAGCGCTGCGCGGCCCTTTTGCCGCGCAGCGATTTTTTTACGTCCGATCTTAAGTCGATCAGATTAGGTCCTGTTGCCGCGTCCAATGGCGGTCGTGGCTTTGGCGACCGTAGACAATTTATTGGAACCATGTAGCGAATACCCCCAACCGCCAACGACGGTAGCGTTGGTAGTCGCTTAGTCCACATTCGTCATACTTCCCAGGCGTCGGGAAGCTGACAATCGGCAAACAACTTCGCTCGCTTATCCCGCAAAGATTGTGGGCAATCACTGGTTCAACAACCCGACTACGCCTCCTACTTGAGGATGGGACTTCTCCGCTGCCAAACGGAGTATCGGAGTACACTGGACGGGTCAGGCAACCGTCTTGGATGCAATCGCCTCTCGGCAAATTTCATCTTCACTCATGCCGGTGTCGAAGGAGACGAGCGGAGCACTCGGACGTACCTCCAATTCGTTGACGCAGCCAGACAGTGCGACGCGGTTTTTGTCCCAATTATTGCTTTTGTGCCGAAGAGGAATTGGCACGCCGCATTTCGTCGCCCCCACGGCGCGAGCACTTGAAATCGATTAACGGCTACGGGATCACGTTGTTAGCCGTAGAGATGCGAGATAGGCTGCAGCGGCGCTTGTTGAGGCCTGCCGTTGCCTGTTCGCGCCTCGACCCGAAGATGCTCGACAAGCGCCGGGGCCTCTCGGCCTTTTCTAGACCGTCAGAAAGCCTCCGCGTGAAGTTCGCCCAAGGCGCGCCGGAGATCGTCGACCGGTGTACTTCCGGCCATCTTTTTTCCTTCCAACTCCTTCGGCATTTTCCAGCCGGGATCAATCCCTTCCATGTTGGGCAATTCGTGCGCAATGCCCTTATGGCAATCAATGCACGTTGCTTTTCCCGAGAGGAGGTATCGCGTATGGATTTCGGCGGCTCTTTGGGTTTGCTTCTGCAGGTCCATCGCGACCGAGGAATGGCAGTTTCGGCATTCCAGACTGTCGTTGGCTTTCATGCGGCCCCATTCGTGCTGCGCCAGTTCAAGCCGGTGCTCAAGGAATTTCGACCGGGTGTTGATCGTTCCGAAGATTTTGCCCCACACCTCCTTCGACGCCTGCATCTTGCGCGCGATCTTGTCGGTCCACTGGTGCGGCACATGACAGTCGGGGCAGCTCGCGCGCACGCCTGAGCGGTTAGAAAAGTGGATCGTGCGCGTCAGTTCCTGATAAACGTTGTCATGCATCTCATGGCATGAGGTACAGAATTTTTCGGTATTGGTTAGCTCCAGTGCCGTGTTGAACGCGCCCCAGAACATCACGCCGCCAATGAAACCACCCAACGTCAGGAAACCCAGTCCGAGCGTCCCGGCTGGCGTGATCATGATCCCCCAAGCCCACAGAATAGCTTTCCTGATCCAGGCGATCATGGCATCACTCGCTTCCCGCCGGCTTGAAACCCAATTCGCTCATATCCTTGAAGGTACTGTCTACCAGTGGTGGGGTATTCGCCTGCGGAACGTGACAGGCTGTGCAGAAGTAGCGCCTCGGCGAAACGTCGGCGATCATCTGTCCATCTCGCGTCATGTAGTGCGTCACACTGATCATCGGCGCGCCCGAATCCTGCGTGAACTCGCGCTTGTGACACGAAAGGCACCGGTTGGCATTGACCGAAAGCTCGTAGCCCTCGATCGAGTGCGGGATAATCGGCGGCTGGTCGGGGTACGCCCGCATCTTGCGCTGGTCGTCGATCACCCATTTCGGTAATGGCGCAGCAGCGCCCGTTTCCATCGAAGGCGTAGGGCCCTCGAGCTGTGGTACCTGCTGCGACACCACTTGACCAATGGCCGCGGTCGCGACGAACACCAAGAGGCCAGCCGCGACTACTGTCCATTCGGGCCGCCTCAAAAGGCGACGGGGAGAATCTTGACCGCGCATTTTTTGAAATCCGTCTGTTTAGAGATGGGATCGGTGGCGTCGAGCGTAACCTTGTTGATCAACTGGCTGGCATCGAACCAAGGGACGAAGATGACGCCTGCAGGCATCCGGTTTCTGCCCCGGATGTCGATGCGCGAGCGGATTTCGCCGCGCCGAGAGACAATGCGCACTTCCGCGCCCTGGTTGATGCCCCGCTTGCGGGCGTCGTCGGCATTCATGAAGCAGCGCGCGCCAGGGAACGCCCGGTAGAGTTCTGGCACCCGCATGGTCATCGATCCGGAATGCCAGTGTTCGAGCACGCGCCCTGTCACCAACCAGAAATCGAACTCCTCGTCGGGCGATTCCGCCGGCGGCTCGTATGGCACTGCGAGGATGACCGCCTTACCGTCCGGCTGCCCGTAGAATTTCACGCCTTCACCGGGTTTCACATAGGGGTCGTATCCCTCGCGGTAGCGCCACTTCGTCTCCTGCCCGTTCACAACGGGCCAACGCAGTCCACGCACTTCGTGATAGAGATCATAGGGTGCCAGATCATGACCATGTCCGCGTCCGAATGATGCGTACTCCTCGAACAGGCCCTTCTGGACGTAGAAGCCGAAGGCCTCGGCCTCGTTATTGGCGTAGTCGGCATTGATCTCGCTGAGTGGAAAACGGTCCACCTCGCCATTGCGAAACAGCACGTCAAATAGCGTCTTGCCGCGATAGGCCGGATTGGAGTCGAGTATCTCGCGCGGCCAAACCTCATCGGTCGTGAAACGCTTCGAGAACTCCATCAACTGCCAGAGATCGGAGCGCGCTTCCCCGGACGCCTGCACAAGCTGATGCCAGACATGGGTCCTTCGCTCCGCGTTGCCATAAGCGCCTTCCTTTTCCACCCACATGGCCGCCGGCAGGATGAGGTCGGCGCTCATCGCCGTGATGGTCGGATAGGCGTCAGAAACGACGATGAAGTTATCGGGATTGCGATAGCCCTGATAGGTCTCGTTAGCGGTATTCGGCCCGGCCTGGACGTTGTTGTTCACCTGTACCCAGTAAAAATTGAGCTTGCCGTCCTTCAGCATGCGATCCTGCTGCACCGCGTGGTAACCCGGCTTCTCGGGGATGATGCCGTGCGGGATGCGCCAGATTTCCTCTGCATGCCTGCGATGCTCGGGATTGGTAACAACCATGTCAGCCGGGAGACGGTGCGCGAAGGTTCCGACCTCGCGCGCCGTGCCGCAGGCCGAAGGCTGGCCCGTCAGCGAGAACGGACTGTTTCCCGGCTCGGAGATTTTTCCGGTTAGCAGGTGCAGGTTATAGACCATCTGGTTCGCCCAGACGCCGCGGACATGCTGGTTGAACCCCATTGTCCAGAGCGACATGACCTTACGGTCGGGGTCGGCATAGAGCTCCGCCAATTGCTTCAGGAACTCCGGGTCGACACCGGTCATCTCGACCGTTTTCTCCAGTGTGTATTCGGCGACGAACTCCTTGAAGGCCTCGAAGTCTATCGGCTCGGTCTTGCCAGGATCGGTCGAATTGGCAGCCTTCACTTCCACCGGATTGTCCGGCCGCAGGCCGTAACCGATGTCAGTCGCGCCGCGGGCGAATTTGGTGTGTTGCTCGACAAACGCTTTGTTCACGCGTCCGGTCTGGATGATGTGGTTGGCGATGTAGTTGAGGATCGCAAGGTCGGTTCCCGGTTTGAAGATGATCGGGATGTCGGCCAGGTCCATACTGCGATGGGTGAAGGTCGACAGAACCGCGACGCGCACATGCGGCTGGCCGAGGCGGCGATCGGCAACACGCGTCCACAGGATCGGATGCATCTCCGCCATGTTCGATCCCCAGAGCACGAAGACGTCTGCGTTCTCGAAATCGTCGTAGCATCCCATCGGCTCATCCATGCCGAAGGTGCGCATAAAGGCGACTGCAGCTGACGCCATGCAGTGGCGGGCGTTTGGATCGAGATTGTTGGACCGGAACCCGGCACGCATCAGCTTGGTTGCCGCATAGCCCTCGAAGATCGTCCATTGGCCGGAGCCGAACATGCCGACAGCCGTTGGACCCTTCTCCTTCAGCACCTTCTTGCACTGCTGCGCCATCACATCGAAGGCTTCGTCCCAACTCACCGGCGTGAACTCACCATCCTTGGCGTAGACGCCGTCGCGCTTGCGCAAAAGCGGAGTCTTTAATCTGTCCTGGCCGTACATGATCTTGGAAAGGAAGTAGCCCTTGATGCAGTTCAGGCCGCGATTTACCTCCGCCTGCATGTCACCGTGGGTCGCGACGACCTGGCCTTGCTTGACGCCGACCATCACGCCGCAACCGGTCCCACAAAATCGACAGGGCGCTTTCGACCATTTGATCTCCAGCGCGCCAACCCCTCCCGGCACGGGCTGTGCGGCAGCCGGAAGCGCTATTCCTGCCGTAGCGGCGGCAATTCCGGCTGCGTGGGCCTTCAGAATATCACGCCGCGTCAATCCTCCGGTCATTGCTCTACGCCTCCTCCGTTTCGACATGCTCGAAGACCATATTCGCCGAGATGACCCCGTCGAGGAGCGATATCATCGACAGGCATTCTCCCATCATGCCGGTACTCGTGCCCTCGATGACGATGACAATCTTGCCGCCTGCATTCCCATGGACCTCGACATTTTCCATCATGCCAATCTCGGCAAGAACGTCGTCTGTCCGCGCGGGCAGCGTCGCGATCACCGCGCTTGAAATGTGATACGACAACGTTGTCTCAGACATCGGCCGCCTCCTGTTCGCGGGGTTTGGTTCCAATCGCTCCGACAGGGCAGACCTGTAGGCACGCGCCGCAACCATTGCAAATCTGCTCGTTGAGCTCCGGTACAAACGGGCCGCCCAGGCGCGGCCGGAAACGGATTGCCTGTTCGGGACAACTTTCGCCGCATGACTGGCATGCAACATCCTGCTTTGTCAGGCAGGCATCGGTGATCACGGCGGCGTGGGGAAAGCGACGCACAGCATCCGGTTCGAATACAGGCTCCGGACAGACTGTCCTGCATTCGCCGCAGAACGTACATTCGCCCGACGAGAAATCGAGCGATGGCAGGCCGTTGATCAAGCCGATAATCCCGGTGGGACAATGTTCGGCGCAGAGCCCACAGCCTGTACACGATTGAAGACTTCGGGAGGACGCACCCGGGGGACAGATTCCACGGCTCTTCCGGGCGGAGGAGCCCAGGAACAGATCGCGACGTGAGATAAATTCCGCGCGCATCACCCGCCTCAATGTCCGGGCGGTCCAGGTGGCCCGAAAACGATCTGCCACATCCAAACGGCGAAACCGAAACCGCCGACCACACCGACTGCAATCATCGGCCAGATGCCGAACGCCAGGACGAAAAATCTCAAAAGCTCGGCGCGCCGCTGCGAGGGCACTCGTGCGTTGGCCAAACTTTTGTGAGACGGCTCCGACATCAACACCCCTTAATCTTGGGGTGTATAGTATCAATGGAAATAATGAAATAAAGGGCGAAAATACTACATTTTTATACTCAGGTTATTTCCCATTGTTGACCGTTGAAAAGCTGCTTTTCCAGCGAATTCCTCGTGCGTAGTTTAACTCCTGCCACCAGGGGCGAATTGCGATGTGCGGGAAGGCGTCAATTGCGATCTCACATCTGCTCGACCTCTTGAGGGTCGCAAGATCGTGTCCCGGGAGGTGGTGTGGGTGCTCGCGACTGTCATTTCAATATTTGTTGCCGACTTAAATGCAGCGCGGAAGGCTTGCGGGCACAATCGGCGTAGCCGCCGCTTCGGGCTCGACGCGGCGCGTGGTGAGCGAAGGCGTCCCCCAGGCAAGTCTGCCATGCGAGTATTTTCCAAAGGACATTGCCCTATGAAAGGTTCGTCATTCATCAAGCCGCGCCATCTGGCTGCGGCCCTCGTCGCATCCGTTGCATTTATGCCTTTTGCCGCGTTTGCGGAGAACACCGCAACTGTCGGCGGCATTGTCTTTGCCAATACGAGGCTCGTTGCTGTGGGGCGCATCCCTGCCAATCAGCGGGACACGTTTGGCGAAATCTTTGGGTCGGGTTCGGGTATGTCGATCGACCCCACCGGGCGACGGAGTGGGCTACAAAGGCTCGCTCTGGCTGCTTCCCGATCGCGGTTACAATGTCGAGGGAACTACGGACCACCGTCCGCGTCTCAACACCATTGACATCCAGTTGACGCCGACCCCACCCGGTGCGGCACCGGTGACCGGGAAAGAGCAGGCTGGCGGTGAAGCGAAGCTGGTAGGCTCCATGCTGCTCGGCGATAACAACGAAAACGGCGCGACAGGTCTGGACCCGGAATCGGGCTTTCGCGCTGCCAGCGGCGATTTCCCCCTCGAGCGGAGCACGTCGCGTCCGCTCCTCAGCCTGCGTGCAGGAATCGGATTGCCTCGTCTCGTCGGAAGAGGTAGAGCAGCGTGCGTACGGCCTTGCCACGTTCGCTGGTCAGCTCGGCGTCGCGTTCGATCAGGTAGGCAGCGTCCTTCCTGGCAATCTCCAGAAGATCGGCGTGCGCCTCAAGGCTGGCTATTCGGAAGCCCGGCGTTCCTGACTGGCGCGTGCCCAACAGCTCGCCTTCGCCCCGCAGCTTCAAGTCTTCCTCGGCGATACTGAAGCCGTCCTCCGTTTCACGCATGATCGACAGCCGGGCATGGCCGGTTTCGCTGAGCGGCCCCCTGTAAAGCAGGATGCAAGTCGAGGCCTCGTCGCCGCGCCCGACGCGACCGCGGAGCTGGTGCAACTGGGCAAGGCCGAAGCGCTCCGCGTGTTCGATCACCATGATCGTCGCGTCGGGCACGTCGACGCCGACTTCGACGACCGTGGTGGCTACGAGTAGGCGGATATCGCCGCTCTTGAATGCCAACATGACGGCGTCTTTTTCCGGGCCGCTCATACGGCCATGGATCAGGCCGATGCCCGGACCGAGCGTGGAGACGAGGGTCGTATGCCGTTCCTCGACGGACATCAGGTCGCTCTCCTCCGATTCCTCGACAAGCGGGCAGATCCAATAGGCTTTCTTGCCCTCTGCCAATGCACTCTTCAGCCGGCCGACGATGTCGCCGGTTCGTTCCGTTGGCACCGTGATCGTCAGGATGGGTTTGCGGCCTGCTGGTTTCTCGGTGAGCTTGGAGACATCCATGTCGCCAAAAGCAGCGAGCACCAACGTGCGGGGGATCGGGGTAGCGGTCATCACCAGCATGTGTGGGGTAATACCCTTGGCGGTCAGCCGCAGGCGCTGATGGACGCCGAAACGATGCTGTTCGTCAACGACGGCGAGCATCAGGTTTTGATAGTTGACGCTGTCTTGAAACAACGCGTGGGTGCCGATGACGATCTGCGCTTGGCCGGAGGCGATCCGCTCCAGGATCTCCTCGCGTTCGCGCCCCTTGGTACGGCCGGTCAGCACCTCTGTGCGGAGCCCGGCGGACGCCGCGAATTTCGAGATCGTTGCATGGTGCTGGCGTGCCAGGATTTCAGTCGGCGCCATCAGCACGGCTTGGCCGCCGCTCTCAATCACCGCGGCCATCGCCATCAGCGCCACCAGCGTCTTGCCGGAGCCGACGTCGCCCTGCAGCAGCCGCAGCATACGATCGTCGCCGGACATGTCCTGCAGGACCTCGGCGGTCGCGGTCGCCTGGCTCTGCGTTGGCGAGAACGGCAGTGCCTGCAGGATCTGGCTACTGAGGATGCCGGTGGCGTGCACCGGCTTCCCGGCAACCTTGCGCAGCCGCTGGCGCACCAGCGCCAGGGACAGCTGTCCGGCCAGAAACTCGTCATAGGCAAGGCGGCGGCGGGCAGGGGCTTGCGGATCGATGTCGGAGGGATCCCGCGGTTCGTGCAGCATATGGAAGCTGTCCCGGATCGAGGGAAAGCCTTGCTTCTCGGTCAGGGTCAGATCGATCCATTCCGGCATTTCGGGCGTACGCTGCAGGGCCGCTTGGATGGTCTTCCGGAGCGTCTTGGGCGCAAGGCCGGCGGTGAGCGGATAGATCGGCTCGACCAGCGGCAGGTTTTGCGCGTCGCTTGCCTTTACGATGTAATCCGGGTGCACCATCGAGGCGCGGCCGTTGAACCAGTCGATCTTGCCGCTGACAGTAACCTCTTCGTCGAGGGGCAGCTGCTTCTCCAGCCACGTCGACTGGCCGCGAAAGAAGACGAGGGTGAGTTCGCCGGTCTCATCGTGCAGGAAGACGCGGTAGGGAACGTTGCTCTTCCGGTTCGGCGGTGCTTGGTGCCGGTCGACACTGCCGGTGATCGTGACGATCGCGCCTTGCGGTGCGCGGGTAATACCCGGCTTGTTTCGCCGGTCGATCAGCGAATGCGGCGCATGAAAGAGCATATCGACAACCCTGCAATCCTCCACCGTCTCACGTCCGAGCAGCTTCACCAGCAGGTCGGCAATCTTGGATCCGACGCCGGGGAGTGCCGAAACGGGAGAAAACAGGGGATCGAGAATGGCAGGACGCATTGCGGCAAAATGCGATGAACAATGCGGTCTTGGCAAGGCTGACAAGCCGCTTTCGAGGGTCTATAGAGGCGCATCAACAGGAAGGTAATGCCATGACGGGTGTGACACTCTCGAGCGCCGATCTCGATCCTCGCCGCCGCCGGATTCTGTTCCGCTGCTGGCACCGGGGTATCCGGGAGATGGACCTGGTGTTCGGCCAGTTTGCCGAGAAGGAAATCGCTGTGTTGTCGGATGTCGAACTCGACGAGTTCGAAACCATCATGGCGGAGGAGGACAACGACCTGATGCGCTGGATCATGGGAACATGGCTGGTGCCAGAGCGTTTCCGGACACCGATGTTCGAGCGCCTTGCAGCCTACAAGCCTGATTTTGAACACCCCGCCGATGCCTTGTCCAGGAATGCAGAATGATCCCAGGTTTTGACGCGAAGAAGCTCGCAGCCGTTGCCGAGCCGCTGACGATCGGCAACGTGCCTGCAGGGCTCGAGCCCGTACTGCTTGCGGAGCTTGCGCGCGCCGGCGGGCCGGTCGCCTATGTGCTCTCCGACGGTCAGCGCATGGGGGATCTTGAGCAGATGCTCGGCTTCGTCGCGCCTGATATTCCGGTTCTGACCTTGCCGGCATGGGACTGTCTTCCATACGACCGCGTCTCGCCGAGCGCCGATACGTCCGCGCGCCGACTTGCCGCGCTGAGCGGTCTTATTGCCCACCACAGAAAGCCGCACGCGGCGATCGTGCTCGTCACCGTCAACGCGATGCTGCAGAAGGTGGCACCGCAGGATGTGATCGAAAGCCTGGCGTTTTCGGCGCGCCCCGGCAATCAAGTTCGCATGGACGATGTTGCCGGTCGGCTGGAGCGCAACGGCTTCGATCGTGTCGCGACGGTTCGCGAAGTCGGCGAATACGCGGTTCGCGGCGGTATCCTCGACGTCTTCGTGCCCGGTTCGGAAGAGCCGGTACGGCTCGACTTCTTCGGCGACACGCTGGAGAGCATCCGCAGCTTCGATCCGGCAAACCAGCGCACAATAGGACAGGTCCGCTCGCTCGATCTCAATCCGATGAGCGAGGTGACGCTGACGCCGGACACGATCAGCCGCTTCCGCAAGAATTACCTGTCAGCCTTTGGCGCGGCGACCCGGGACGACGCGCTTTACCTCGCCATCTCCGAAGGCCGTCGCTATCCCGGCATGGAGCATTGGCTGCCACTCTTCTATGAGAAGCTTGAGACCGTCTTCGACTATCTGAAGGGCTTCCGGCTGGTCGTCGATCACACGGTCCGCGAGGCTGGCGAAGAGCGCTCGAAGCTCGTTTTCGACTACTACGATGCCCGTCTGAACTCCGGCCAGCCTAGCAAGGGCCAGATGTCGCAGGGCACGCCCTACAAACCGGTTGTGCCCGGCCAGCTCTATCTCGACGGTAAGACCTTCGCCAGCACGCTCGATGCGTTCAATGCGGTGCGCATTTCGCCATTCAACGAGCATGAGGGCGAAGCGCGGCGCGTCGTCAACCTCGATGCGCGCCAGGGCGAGCGCTGGGCGAGATCGAATGCCGAGGGTGGAGGCAATGCCGAGCGCGTCAACGTCTTCGACGTGGTCGTCAAACATATCGCCGAGAGGCGCTCCAGCGGTGCGAAGGTGCTCATAACCGCCTGGACCGAAGGCTCGCTGGAGCGGTTGTTGCAGGTCCTAAACGAACATGGACTCGAGCGCGTCAAGCCGATTGCGGCGCTGAAGGACATTGCCAGCCTTGAAAAGGGCGAGGCGGCAGCGGCTGTGTATAGTCTTGAGTCCGGGTTCGAAGCCGGCAATCTCCTCGTTATTGGCGAGCAAGACATCCTCGGCGACCGTATGGTGCGCCGTTCCAAAAGGCGCAAGCGAGCCGCCGATTTCATCTCCGAGGTCGCCGGGCTTGACGAGGGCTCGGTCGTCGTGCACGCCGAACACGGAATCGGGCGTTTCATCGGTCTCAGAACCATCGAGGCAGCCGGGGCCGCGCATGCGTGCCTTGAATTGCAGTATGCCGACGATGCCAAGCTATTCCTGCCGGTCGAAAACATCGACCTGTTGTCGCGCTACGGCGGTGAGGGTACTGAGGCCCCGCTCGACAAGCTCGGCGGCGGCGCATGGCAGATGCGCAAGGCCAAGCTCAAGAAGCGGTTGCTCGATATGGCGGATGCACTGATCCGCATCGCAGCCGAACGCCTCACCCGGCATGCGCCCGTCCTGACGACTCCGGAAGGGCTCTACGACGAGTTTGCCGCCCGCTTCCCTTACGACGAGACGGAAGATCAGGATACCGCCATTGAGGCCGTGCGAAGCGATCTTGGCGCAGGGCGTCCGATGGATCGCCTCGTTTGCGGCGACGTCGGCTTCGGCAAGACGGAAGTAGCGCTTCGCGCGGCCTTCGTAGCTGCCATGAACGGCATTCAGGTCGCCGTGGTCGTACCGACGACGCTCCTGTCGCGCCAGCATTTCAAGACCTTCTCCGAGCGTTTTCGTGGGCTCCCGGTCCGAATCCAGCAGGCCTCGCGCCTCGTGGGCTCCAAGGAGCTGGCGCTGACAAAAAAGGAAGTCGCCGAAGGGAAGACTGACATCGTCGTCGGAACGCATGCCCTTCTCGGTGCAGGTATTCAGTTCGCCAATCTCGGGCTTCTGATCATCGACGAAGAGCAGCATTTCGGCGTCAAGCACAAGGAGCGCCTGAAGGAGCTGAAGAGCGACGTTCACGTTCTGACGCTTTCGGCAACGCCCATTCCTCGCACGTTGCAGTTGGCCATGACGGGCGTGCGGGAGCTGTCGCTGATCACCACACCGCCGGTCGACCGTATGGCGGTTCGCACCTTTATTTCGCCGTTCGATTCGCTTGTCATCCGCGAGACACTGATGCGCGAGCACTATCGCGGCGGTCAGAGTTTCTATGTCTGCCCGCGTCTTGCCGACCTTGAGGATGTGCATGCATTCCTTCGCTCCGATGTGCCGGAGCTGAAGGTCGCGGTGGCGCACGGGCAGATGCCGGCGGGCGAACTCGAAGACATCATGAATGCTTTCTATGAGGGCCGTTATGACGTTCTGCTATCGACCACGATCGTCGAATCCGGCCTCGATGTGCCGACCGCCAATACGCTGATCGTACACCGCGCCGATATGTTCGGGCTGGCGCAGCTCTACCAGTTGCGAGGCCGCGTGGGACGCTCGAAGGTGCGTGCCTTTGCGCTCTTCACGCTGCCGGTCAACAAGGTGCTGACGGCGACGGCCGAACGCCGGCTCAAGGTTCTGCAGTCGCTGGATACGCTCGGCGCCGGCTTCCAGCTGGCAAGCCACGATCTCGACATCCGCGGCGCCGGCAACCTGCTTGGCGAGGAACAGTCCGGGCACATCAAGGAAGTCGGTTTCGAACTCTATCAGCAGATGCTGGAGGAGGCGGTTGCCGAGGTGAAGGGCATTGACGAAATCCACGATACCGGCTGGTCGCCGCAGATTTCGGTCGGCGCGTCGGTTATGATTCCGGACGCTTACGTTCCCGACCTGCATCTGCGCATGGCACTCTACCGCCGCCTCGGGGAGATTACCGAACTGAAGGAGATCGACGCTTTCGGTGCCGAGATGATCGACCGGTTCGGCCCCATGCCGATCGAGGTTCAGCATCTCCTCAAGATCGTTTACGTGAAGTCGCTTTGCCGCATCGCCAATGTCGAGAAGCTGGATGCAGGCCCGAAGGGCGTCGTCATTACGTTCCGCAACAAGGAATTCCCGAACCCGGCAAATCTCGTGGGCTATATCGCCAAACAGGGCTCCATGGCCAAGATCCGCCCGGACCATAGCGTGTTCCTGACCCGCGATCTTCCGACGCCGGAAAAGCGGCTGCAAGGTGCAGCCGTCATCATGACGCAAATGGCGGAGATGGCGAAGCCGTAAGGCGGATCAGTTCATGGCGGAGCGGGCTACCACCTTCGCCTTGGCAATGTCGCGCAGCGCGTTCGCCAGCACGTCAGGTGTCTGGGCGCCGCTGACGGCATATTGCTGGTCGAAGATGAAGAACGGCACACCGTTGACGCCCATCTGTTGGGCGGCCTGGATTTCGGCTATCACAAGGTCTCGGTCGGCGTCGGATGCGAGCAGCGAGGCGATGACGGATCGGTTCAGCCCGGCCCTCTCCGCGATGTCGAGAAGCACGGCGTGATCGCCGACGTTGCGGCCTTCCTCGAAATTCGCCTTGAACAGCGCGTTGACGACGCGATCCTGCTTCTCGCGATCCTCGACCATCGCCCAATGGATCAGCCGATGCGCATCGAGCGTGTTCGGACCGATCTTGATGGCCTCGAAATCGAAGGCGATGCCGACCTCGCTACCTAGGTCGGTCAGCATCTTGTGGCCCTGGGCGACGCGTTCGGCCCCACCGAGCTTTTCCTCCAATGCCTTCTTCTGATCGACGCCTTCGGCGGGATAGTCGGGGTTGAGGCGATAGGGCCGCCAATTTATATCGACGCCGACCTCGTCCTGAACTTCGGCGATCGCCAGCTCCAGCCGGGCCTTGCCGAGGTAGCACCAAGGGCAGACGACGTCCGATACGACATCGACGACTATACGTTCCATTGGGGTTTCCTTTCCTCGGGCGTTTGCTTGGAGCCATCTAGGCCCTCAGGCTGAAGACTTCAACCAGGCAGGAAAAGAGAACTATCTATTGGGCGCTCTGATCCCACCATGCCGGCAGCTGGTAGCCGTAGAGCGGCACGGCATCGGGATGGCCGATGTGCTTGCTGCGCGCCACCCACTGCTTGTCGACATGATAGAGGGGTAGCACGTAGTGGCCGGAAAGCAGCATCCGATCGTGCGATCGTACGGCTGCGGTAAAGTCCTCCGCCGACCGCGCGGTCAGGATATGCTGAATCAGCGTATCGACGTCGGGATCGGCGACGCCGGCAAAATTGTCGGTACCCTCGCGATCCTTCGATGCGGACGACCAGCGGCCAAGCTGTTCAATGCCGGGAGACAGGGACGAGGTGTAGGATTTGACGATCACGTCGTAGTCGAAGCTGCTGGTGCGGCTCTGATATTGCGAATCGTCCACGGTACGGATCGAAGCCGTGATGCCAAGCTGGTTGAGCGAACGCTGATAGGAGACGGCAAGCTTCTCCTGGTCTGCGTTCTGGGTCATGATTTCGAAGGCAAGGGGCTTGCCGTTGGCATCGCCCATCTTGCTGTTCTTGATCGTGTATCCGGCCTCCTTGAGGAGCGCGACCGCCTGCTTCAGGACATTGCGGTCCCTGCCGGAGCCGTCCGTAACGGGCAGCTTGTAGGTCCCGTCCAGAATGGCCGGATCGATCCTGTCCTTGATCGGGCCGAGCAGCTTCAGCTCGCGGTCGTCTGCCGGAACGCCGAAACTCGACAGGTCGGAATTCTGCCAGAAGCTCTGGGTTCGTAAATAGGCGCTTGAGAAAAGGTTCTTATTCGCCCATTCGAAGTCGAAGATCAGCGACAGGCCTTCGCGCAGTTTTTGATTGGCGAAAACTGGTCGGCGCGTGTTGAAGACAAAGCCGAACATGCCGCTCGGCAGCTTCGGTTCGAAAGTGTCCTTGACGACGTTTCCGGATGAAACTGCTGGAAAATTGTATGCGTTCGCCCAATGGCCGGGGCTGCCGTCCGGATAAATGTCCACATCGCCCTTCTTGAAGGCCTCGAACAGCGTCGTATCCTGTAGGAAATACTGCACGGTGATCTGATCGTAGTTGTCCAATCCTACTTTGGCGGGAACATCTTTGGCCCAGTAATTCGGATTGCGTTCGAACGTGATGCTCTCGCCCGGCTTGAGCGACTTGATCTTGTAGGGGCCGGAGCCGATCGGCGGCACAAGCGTGGACCGATCGAACGTTTCGGGATCGATCGCATGTTTCGGCAGAATAGGCGTCGAGCCGGCCAAAATCAGCGGAAACTCCCGGTCTGCCTTTTCATTGAGTGTAAATCGAACACCGTGGTCGCCCACCTTTTCCATCTTGTCGACGGCGTTGAGGCGGTTGCTGAAGGGAACGCGTCCCTTTTCCTTGAGAATGTTAAACGAGAAGATGACGTCATCCGGTGTTACCGGTTCGCCGTCCGACCACCTGGCCGCAGGGTTCAAGTTAAACTGGATGTAGGTCCGGTCCTCGTCCCATTCGACAGACTCAGCAAGCAGCCCGTAGAGCGTAAAGGGTTCGTCGCGTGAGCGCAGCATCAGCGTCTCGTAGACGAAGTTGCCGTATTCCGGATCCCACATGCCGCGTGCTGTCGTGCGCATGCTTTTCAGAATGAAGGGATTGAGGCTGTCGAATGTGCCGACGACTCCATACGCGATCTTGCCGCCCTTTTTGACGTCGGGGTTGACGTAAGGAAGATGCTTGAAATCCGGGGGCAGGGCCGGCCCGCCGTGCATGGCGATACCGTGAACGGGCTCAGCAAGTGCTGCCCCGCAAAACAGGATGAAGACGATGGGCAGAACGATCCGGAGCATCCCTGAAATTCCTTCCGGCAGACAGCACGATTCGGCAAAACAGTAGCATGCAGCAGGCCCAATTCACCATCCGCAGCGATTTCTTTCAAGCGATTCCGAAAACGCCAAAGAAATGCTGGATATCTGCATCGACGCGATGTAACAGGGGAACCCGAAGTCGGGGGGTCATGCATTTGCCTTATTGTTTTAAGAGGTGAAGTGCAAACAACCCTGTTGGTGAGGATGGCATACCCGCTGTCCCAATGGGATACCAGGAGACGGAATTCGTTATGATGTTCAACTCTGAAAAGAAAACCCGGGCAGCCCTGTCCGTTCTGGCAGTGATGCTCGGCGCCGCAGCGGCTCCGGCGTCTTCTTTCGCTCAGGACGCTGAAGCAACAGCTCAGGCTGCCGGCGCTCCTCGCCTCGGTTGGTACAAGACCTGCAGCAAGCAGGAAGACAATGATGTCTGCGTCGTTCAGAACGTTGTCTTGGCCGGTGGCGGCCAGCTTGTCACGGGCGTTGGCCTCATCAGCGTTTCTGGCAAGATCAACAACAAGAGCCTGCAGGTTTCGGTCCCGCCGGCACGTCTGATCCCTCCGGGCATCATGATGCAGATCGATGGCGGCAAAGGCCAGAAGATCGATTACCTGATGTGCATGCCGGATCGCTGTGTTGCGCAGCTCCCGCTGACGGACGCGATGATCGCAAGCCTCAAGAAGGGCACCGATCTGGTTCTCACCTCGATCAACTTCCGCCGTGCGCCGAACCCGATCAAGATTTCCCTTGAAGGCTTTACCGGCGCGTTCGACGGCGAAGCGGTTTCCGCCTCCAAGCTTGCCGAGAGCCAGAAGAGCCTGCAGGACAGCATGCAGAAGAAGGCTGACGAAGCTCGCAAGAAGCTTGAGGACGCCCAGAAGGCTGCCAAGGCTCAGTAATTTCGATCTCGACGGAATTTATGGAACCCGGCCTTGCGTCGGGTTTTTTATTGGTTTGCAGGCAGAGAAAAGCCCCGCCTGCAAAGCATGCGCGCGGGGCTTAACAAACTGGACCGGCCATTAGTGGGTGAGGTTCATCTTGGGTTTGAACTGCCCCGTCGGTGCCATATCGAAAATCTGATAAACCTGCTCGTTGCGAAGCGGAACACCGCTTTCGTCGTTTACAAGGTTCTGCTCGGATACGTAGGCAACGTATTCATTCTCGTCATTTTCGGCGAGCAGGTGATAGAAGGGCTGGTCCTTGCTCGGGCGCACTTCGGCGGGGATGGAGTTCCACCATTCTTCCGTGTTCGCGAATTCCGGATCGACATCGAAGATGACGCCGCGAAACGGAAATACCTTGTGCCGAACCACTTCGCCGATACTGAACTTAGCTAGTCTTTCTTTCATGGTACGACTTCCTTTCATCACCTGATTTGGTGATTGGCCTCGCTCGAATCAAGATTTGTGCGAGATCTCGTCACATGAATGTCACATCAGCCGGCCGGCATAGGTGACATCGAGCAAGCAAGAAAGCCCCGGCCTTGGGACCGGGGCTCTTTGATTTTGCGTTATGCCGAGTAGTACATGTCGTACTCGACTGGGTGCGGCGTCATGTCGAACCGCATCACTTCGGTCATCTTCAGCTCGATGAACGAGTCGATCTGATCGTCATCGAAAACACCGCCGGCGGTGAGGAATTTTCGATCCTTGTCGAGGCTTTCGAGTGCCTCGCGCAGCGAGCCGCAGACCGTCGGGATCTTCTTCAGTTCCTTCGGCGGCAGATCATAGAGATCCTTGTCCATGGCCTTGCCGGGATGGATCTTGTTTTTGATGCCGTCGAGGCCAGCCATCAGCATCGCTGCGAAGGCGAGGTAGGGGTTGGCCATCGGATCCGGGAAGCGGACTTCGACGCGCTTTGCCTTCGGGTTGGTGCCGAAGGGGATGCGGCATGAAGCCGAGCGGTTACGAGCCGAATAGGCGAGCAGCACGGGTGCTTCATAGCCCGGCACGAGACGCTTGTAGGAGTTCGTCGACGGGTTGGTGAATGCGTTCAGTGCCTTGGCATGCTTGATGATGCCGCCGATGTAGTAGAGGCACGATTCGGACAGGCCGGCGTACTCGTCGCCCGCGAAGGTCGGCTTTCCACCCTTCCAGATCGACTGGTGGACGTGCATGCCCGAGCCGTTGTCGCCGAAGATCGGCTTCGGCATGAAGGTTGCCGTCTTGCCATAGGCATTGGCGACCTGGTGCACCACGTATTTGTAGATCTGCATCTTGTCGGCGTTGCGGACGAGAGTGTCGAACTTGATGCCGAGTTCGTGCTGGGCGGCAGCCACTTCGTGGTGGTGCTTTTCGACGACGACGCCCATTTCAGACAGGACCGTCAGCATTTCCGAGCGCATGTCCTGGCAGCTGTCGATCGGCGGAACCGGGAAATAGCCGCCTTTGACGCGCGGACGGTGACCGAGGTTGCCGGTCTCGTATTCGGTGTCGTCGTTTGACGGCAGTTCGGTCGAGTCGAGCTTGAATCCGGTGTTGTAGGGGTCGGCCTTGTAGCGAACGTCGTCAAAGATGAAGAACTCGGCTTCGGGACCAACGAAGATGGTGTCGCCGATTCCCGATGCCTTGAGATAGGCTTCCGCCTTCTTCGCGGTGCCGCGCGGATCGCGGTTGTAGGCTTCGCCCGAGACCGGATCGAGAATATCGCAGAGAATGACCATGGTGGACTGCGCGAAGAACGGATCCATATGAACCGTTTCGGTGTCCGGCATCAGCACCATGTCGGATTCGTTGATGGCCTTCCAGCCGCCGATTGAAGAGCCATCGAACATCACGCCATCGGCGAACATGTCTTCATCGACGCAGACGACATCCATCGTAACGTGCTGCAGCTTACCCTTGGGGTCGGTGAAGCGCAGGTCGACGAACTTGACATCGTTGTCTTTGATTTGCTTGAGAATTTCGCTTGCGGTCGCCATTAAATAGTTCCTTTATTTGAGATGACGATACGTTGGGCTAGATGGCATCCACGCCGGTTTCGCCGGTGCGGATACGAATAACCTCTTCGATATTGGATACAAAAATCTTGCCGTCGCCAATGCGGCCGGTTTGCGCGGCCTTGCGGATCGCATCGATGACGGCCTCAGCATTTTCGTCGGCGAGGACGACTTCCACCTTCACCTTGGGGAGGAAATCGACGACGTATTCCGCACCCCGGTACAGTTCCGTGTGGCCTTTCTGGCGACCGAAGCCCTTCGCTTCCGTGACTGTAATACCCTGCAGGCCAACTTCCTGAAGGGCTTCCTTCACTTCGTCGAGCTTGAAGGGCTTTATGATCGCTTCGATCTTTTTCATGAGAAAATGACTCTCCGCTTCTCCCGTTATAGCAGGTTTATACCCGCTCGCCGGTATGATGCAGTTATCGTGCCAGTTGGAAAGCGGAATCTTTGCGGAAATGGCCCGAAGATCCGGAAAAGTCTGTGATTTCGCGAGTTTTCCGCGCGTTTTCAGCCGGAAATGTTTAAAAGAAGTCGCGAGAAGCTTAAATTTCGACTGAATTCTTGAATATTCGCGTTGACTGAAAAAGAGTTGCATCACATCCGTCTGGGTTAAAAAATATGCAAACGACTAAATATTAGCCGCTTTGTTTTTCAGGGAAGTGGTTGTTATTTGGGCTGTTTCTGATTGAATGAGGGGATGACCGAACGCCTTTCCGCCCTTCTTCTTTCGCCTACCGAAATGGCTGCCGTCGATGCGGCTGCAGCCGCATCCGGCATCAGCAGTTTTGCCTTGATGCAGCGTGCCGGGGCGAGCGTGGCTGCCGCGCTTCTTCGCTACCATCCCGGCGCTTTTCGCGTGGTTGTTCTCTGCGGTCCTGGCAACAATGGTGGGGATGGCTATGTGGCGGCGCGTTGCCTGGCAGAGAGTGGCGTGCGTGTTGACGTCTTCCATCTGGGCGATCCCGCGAAGCTGAAAGGAGACGCGGCGCATGCGCGCGCGCTCTTGATGTCACCGACCCTGCCGATCGATGACTATCGCCCGAAGGCCGGAGATGTGGTAATTGACGCCCTGTTCGGGGCCGGCTTGACGCGTGAGGTGCCGCAGGCCGTTGCTATCCTTGCAGCGGGTGTGGCAGAGGCTGGAATACCGGTGCTTGCCGTGGATCTGCCTTCCGGTATCGACGGGCGTACGGGGAAGGTCCTAGGGGCCGCTTTTTCGGCCGAACTGACCATTACGTTCATGGCGCGGAAGCCCGGCCATCTACTGCTTCCCGGGCGGGAGCTTTGCGGCAAGGTGGAGGTGTTCGATATCGGCATACCGGAGCGGATGGTTCGCTCCAAAGCACGAAGAGAGATCGCCGAGAACGGCCCTTTCCACTGGGCGCACATGCTGCAGCCGCCGGGTGAGGAAACGCACAAATACAAACGCGGCCATTTGGTGGTGTTTTCCGGAGATGCCACAAAGACCGGAGCTGCGCGAATGTCGGCGATGGCCGGGCTGAAGGCGGGGGCCGGTCTTGTGACGATCGCCGCGCCGAACGAGGCCATGGCTGAAAATGCGACCCATCTGACCGCGGTTATGCTGCATGTCGTCGATAGCGACGCCGATCTTCTTCGCTGGCTGCAAGACGAACGGCTGCAGACCTTCGTTCTTGGGCCGGGCTTTGGAGCCGGTGCAAAGGTCCGCAGTTTCGTCGCGGCGCTGCGGCAGCGTCACCTTGTTCTGGATGCAGATGGGATCTCGTCGTTTCGCGACGATCCGACAGAGTTGTTCGCGCTCTTCGCGGAAGGGCAGACCCGGCTTGTCCTTACGCCGCATGAAGGCGAATTCCGCCGTCTCTTTCCCGATATTGCCGACGACGAGACGATGGGCAAGGTCGACAAGGCACAGGCGGCCGCGCGCCGCGCCAACGCCGCGATCGTCTACAAGGGCGCAGATAGCGTCATCGCTTCCCCGGACGGGCGCGCGCTCATCAATTCCAATGCGCCGGTCTGGCTTGCCACGGCCGGATCAGGCGACGTACTTGCCGGCATTATCGGAGCGCTGATTACACAGGGAACTCCGGCCTTCGAGGCGGCGGCGGCCGGTGTGTATCTGCATGGCGAAGCCGGAATGCGCGCGGGCAAGGGGCTTACGGCGGAGGACCTCGTATCCTGCGTGCTACCGCCCTGACGAAGGTGGCACCGAGATTTCTTCCTGCAAGGCGATCGCGCCGAACGGTGCGTTGACCTTACCTTCATGAATCATGAAGGCGAAGACATCGCGAGGCTCCTCGCTCACTCTCCTGGCGATGTCGATCAAAGGCAGGTCTCCAGGCACCTTGCCCTCGGCCCAGGTCTCGAGCCGCTTCGCCCAGGCAGAAAGGTCGCCGGGCGGATAGCAGGTTCTGATGTCGTCAGAACCCTTCTGCAGCCGCGCATAGACGAAATCCGCGGTGACGTCGGCAATCATCGGATAATCGAAATGCTCGGCGCAGACCGGCGCCACGCCATATTTCGCAAGCAAGCCCACGAACTCGGGGACCTTGAAGGAGTCGTGGCGCACCTCGACCACGTGCTTCAGAGGAAGACTGTCCTGTTTGCCCGGCAACAGCTTGAGAAAGGCCTCGAAATCATCCGGATCGAATTTCTTGGTTGGCGCGAATTGCCACAGGATCGGACCAAGATGAGGTCCGAGCTCGGTCAACCCCTGCATCAGGAAACGTTCCATCGATTCGCCGGCTTCCGCCAGCACGCGCCGGTTGGTCACGAAGCGGCTTGCCTTCAGCGAAAAAATGAAACCTTCCGGGACATCGGCTGCCCACTTCGCGAAGGTCTCCGGCTTCTGCGAACTGTAGTAGGTCCCGTTGATCTCGATGACCCTCAACTGGCGGCTCGCATAATGCAGCTCATCCTTCTGCTTCAGGGCGCTGGGATAAAAATGATTCCGCCACGCCTCGAAGGTCCAGCCGCCGATGCCGACCCGAATGTTGCCGGATTTTGTCATTGAGTTCCTCCTCCGATTGGTTCCGCGCCGCGATGTCATTCGCCGTATCGACAATATTCCATCCTGGCCCGTGAGGAGGCTTGCGGCGACCCGTTTCTTGAAAACCGAATGCGCGACAGTGCGCGACCTCCGTTCCATCCACACTTCGTCGCAACCATCCCTGCGCCATTGTCTTTAACTGCGGATACGAGCGGCACCCAAGGAGCTGTATGACACCTGTCCGTCAGCGCGCTTCCACCTTCGACACCTCACGTCAGCCTCAGCATCATTCCGCCGCCGCGACGGCCTTCCGTACCGGACGCCGTTCTAGCAGCTCTTTAAGGAACTGGCCGGTGTAGGAGCGCTTCTCCTTGATGATCGTCTCCGGCGTGCCGACCGCGACGATCTCGCCGCCCCCGTCACCCCCTTCCGGACCGAAGTCGAGGATCCAGTCGGCTGTCTTGATGACTTCGAGGTTGTGTTCGATTACCACCACTGAGTTGCCCTGGTTGACGAGTTCCTGAAGCATTTCCAGCAGCTTGGCCACGTCGTGGAAATGCAGGCCGGTCGTCGGTTCGTCCAGGATATAGAGCGTGCGGCCGGTCGAGCGCTTCGACAGCTCCTTGGCGAGCTTGACGCGCTGCGCCTCACCGCCCGAGAGGGTGTTTGCCTGCTGGCCGACCTTGATGTAGCCAAGTCCGACGTCCTTCAGGGCCTGCAGCTTGTCACGGACGGCCGGAACGGCAGCGAAGAAATCGACGCCCTCCTCGACCGTCATGTCGAGCACGTCGGCGATGGATTTCTGCTTGAAGGTTACATCCAGCGTTTCGCGGTTGTAGCGCTTGCCGTGGCACACATCACAGGTGACGTAGACATCCGGCAGGAAATGCATCTCGATCTTGATGACGCCGTCGCCCTGGCATGCCTCGCAGCGTCCGCCCTTGACGTTGAACGAGAAGCGGCCCGGCTGGTAGCCGCGTGCCTTTGCTTCCGGCAGACCGGCGAACCAATCACGGATCGGCGTGAAGGCACCCGTGTAGGTCGCCGGGTTGGAACGCGGCGTACGGCCGATCGGCGACTGGTCGATATCGATCACCTTGTCGATATGTTCGAAACCGTCGATGCGGTCGTGATCGGCCGGGTTTTCGCGGGCACCCATGACGCGGCGGGCGGCTGACTTGTAGAGCGTCTCGATCAGGAAAGTGGACTTGCCGCCACCTGAAACGCCAGTCACGGCAGTGAAGACCCCGAGCGGGATGGACGCGGTGACGTTTTTCAGGTTGTTGCCTCGGGCTCCGACCACCTTGATCTCTTTATTCTTCTTGGGCTTGCGCCGCTCGTCGGGAACCGGAACGCCGAGCTCGCCCGAGAGATATTTGCCGGTCAACGACTGCGGATTTGCCATGATGTCCTGTGGCGTACCGTGGGCGATCACTTGACCGCCATGGATGCCGGCCGCCGGGCCGATATCGACCACGTCGTCGGCCGTCAGGATCGCATCCTCGTCATGCTCGACAACGATGACAGTGTTGCCGATATCGCGTAGGTGCTTCAGCGTGTCGAGCAGCCGGGCATTGTCCCGCTGGTGCAAGCCGATCGAAGGCTCGTCGAGGACGTACAAGACGCCGGTCAGACCCGATCCAATCTGAGAGGCGAGGCGAATACGCTGGCTTTCGCCGCCCGACAGAGTGCCCGAATTGCGCGAGAGGCTGAGATAATCCAGGCCGACGTCGTTGAGGAAGCGCAAGCGTTCACGGATTTCCTTCAGAATACGCACGGCAATTTCGTTCTGCTTGGCCGTGAAGCTCTGCGGCAGCGTTTCGAACCAGTCACGCGCGACGCGGATCGACATCTGAGTGACCTGGCCGATATGCAGCGTATTGATCTTCACAGCCAAGGCTTCGGGCTTCAAGCGGAAGCCATTGCAGGCCGGGCAGGGTGCCGCCGACATGTAGCGTTCAATCTCCTCGCGAGCCCAGGCGGAGTCCGTCTCCTTCCAGCGGCGCTCGAGATTGGTAATGATGCCTTCGAAGTTCTTATGCGTCGTGTAGGAGCGCGCGCCGTCGGCGTAGTGAAACTCGATCTTCTCGTCCGTGCCGTTGAGAATGACATCCCGCGCGTTCTCGGAAAGATCGCTCCAGCGTGCTCCGAGCTTGAAGCCACAGTGCTTGCCGAGGGCTTCGAGTGTCTGATTGTAGTAGGGCGACGACGATTTGGCCCATGGCGCGATCGCGCCGTCGCGGAGCGTGCGCTCGGTTTCCGGCACGATCAGGTTCGCATCGATCTTTTGCTGCGCGCCAAGACCGTCGCAGGTCGGGCAGGCGCCGGCCGGGTTGTTGAACGAGAAGAGCCGCGGTTCGATTTCAGGTATGGTGAAGCCTGAGACCGGGCAGGCGAACTTTTCCGAGAACAGCACGCGCTCGTGGGTTTCGTTCAGCGACTTGTTGGCGGAGCCGCCGGCTGCGGTTTCCTCTGGTGGCAGCGGCTTGTCTGCGAATTCGGCAACGGCGAGGCCGTCGGCGAGCTTCAGCGACGTCTCAAGGCTGTCGGCGAGGCGCGCCGAGACGTCGGAACGCACGACGATGCGGTCGACCACGACATCGATGTCATGCTTGTACTTCTTGTCGAGGGTTGGGGCATCGGCGATTTCGTAGAACTGGCCGTCCACCTTGACGCGCTGGAAGCCCTTTTTCATGAGCTCCGCAAGTTCCTTCTTGTACTCGCCTTTGCGGCCGCGCACGAGCGGAGCAAGTATGTAGAGGCGTGTGCCTTCGCCGAAATCGAGGATGCGGTCTACCATCTGGCTGACCGTCTGGCTCTCGATCGGCAGGCCGGTTGCCGGCGAATAGGGAACGCCGACGCGCGCGAAAAGCAGCCGCATGTAGTCGTAGATTTCGGTCACGGTGCCGACCGTAGAGCGCGGATTGCGCGAGGTCGTCTTCTGCTCGATGGAAATTGCCGGCGACAACCCGTCGATCTGGTCGACGTCGGGCTTCTGCATCATCTCCAGGAATTGACGAGCATAGGCCGAAAGACTCTCGACGTAGCGGCGTTGTCCCTCCGCGTAGATGGTGTCGAAAGCAAGCGAGGACTTGCCCGAACCGGATAGCCCCGTCATGACGATCAGCTTGTTGCGCGGCAGATCTAGGTCAATGCCCTTCAGATTGTGCTCACGCGCGCCGCGGATGGAAATCGTCTTCAATTCGCTCATCGTCTTCTGCTTCTGTGCTGGAACAAGCCCCTTATTTAGTGATGCCGGCGGGCGAGTCGAGGCTGAATGTCCATAATGGGTGCAAGGTTTTCGATTCGGTTGACAGGATCATAGGGATAAACTAGAACAAAGAAAGAACAAAATTCCTTGTGGATGAACGTGGCATGGATGCCCAATGCGCGTCCTCAATGGTTTAAGGTGCACCGATTGTTTCAAGCATCGCCGGGCAGGGCGGCAGGTAGGGTGAGAAGTATGGCGGGTAGCGTAAACAAGGTCATTTTGATCGGAAACGTGGGTGCAGACCCCGAAATTCGTCGTACGCAGGACGGTCGGCCGATCGCCAATCTGCGTATTGCGACGTCTGAAACCTGGCGCGACCGAAATTCTGGCGAGCGTCGCGAAAAGACCGAGTGGCACACCGTAGTCGTCTTCAACGAAGGACTCTGCAAGGTCGTCGAGCAGTATGTGAAGAAGGGCGCCAAGCTTTATATCGAAGGGGCGTTGCAGACCCGCAAGTGGCAGGACCAGCAGGGCCAGGACCGCTATTCGACGGAAGTCGTGCTGCAGGGCTTCGGCTCCACGCTGACGATGCTTGATGGTCGTGGCGAGGGCGGCGGTGCAAGCTCCGGTTCTGGCTTCGGCGGCGGTCGTAGTGGCGGCAACGATTTCGGTGGTGGCGACGATTATGGCGCTCCGTCGCAGTCGTCCGGGCGCAGCGGTGGCGGCAGTGGCACTGGCGGTGGTGGCGGAAACTTCTCGCGTGATCTCGACGACGATATTCCGTTCTGATCGAATGATCTACCGGAACCTTTTTGGCGGCGCACCATGGGTGCGCCGTTTTGATTTGGGGGTGTCAGCCAGCTGGTACCGTGTTCATCACGGACTTGACGCCATCGACCACGAACTGGGTCGCAAGCGCCGCCAGGATGACACCAAGCAGGCGCGTCAGGATAGCCCGGCCGGTGACACCGAGAAAGCGGTCGACCCGGTCTGCAATGAGCAGCGCGAGGAACAGCAGCAGCAGGCTCGCGGCGATGACGATGATCAGTTGCGCGCGTTCAAGTGAGCCCTGCATCGAGCCCGATATCAGGATGGTCGCAGAAATCGCACCAGGGCCGGATATCAGCGGGATCGCCAGCGGAAAGACAGAGATATTGTGGATGTGATCGACGGTGATTGCGGTCGTGCTCGTCTTCTCCTTGCGGTCCTGCCGCTTCTCGAACACCATCTCGAAGGCGATCCAGAAGAGCAGCAGACCGCCGGCGATACGGAAGGCGCCGATCGAGATGCCGAGTACACCGAGGACGCTCGCACCGAAAAGGGCGAAGATGGCAAGAATGATGAAAGCGATGATCGTGCCGCGCATGGCGACCTGCTTTCGCTGGCCGCGGCTCATGCCGACCGTCAGCCCGAGAAATATCGGCGCCAGACCCGGCGGATCGATGGTGACGAGCAACGTCGTGAAGGCGTTAATGAGTTGGTCGGCGCTTGCCATCGTCTCTCCATGAGCCCATATAGCGGCTCGGTATGGGGCGATTGTGATGCCGGGAAATCAGTTTGGCAAATAGCTTTGCTCGGATAGCGTGAATGCCGCTCCAAAAGGCTTGATTTGCCTTCTTTTGACTGCAAAAGCCTGTTCAAAACCCTTGCCAAAATTGGCGTATTAACAGCCTTTCCGCTATAAATCTTCAAGTGATTCTAGAAGAGATCGTGATCCGTTTTGACTGAGCAAACACCCCCCGGCGGCGGGAAGCTCCCGCCAGGCATTGAGCCCATCTCCATTATGGAGGAAATGCAGCGGTCGTATCTCGATTACGCGATGAGCGTCATCGTCAGTCGCGCGCTTCCTGATGTGCGCGACGGCCTGAAGCCCGTGCATCGGCGTATTCTCTACGGCATGTCCGAGCTCGGCATCGACTGGAACAAAAAATACGTCAAGTGCGCCCGCGTTACCGGTGACGTGATGGGTAAATTCCATCCGCACGGCAACTCGGCGATTTACGATGCCCTGGCACGTATGGCGCAGGATTGGTCCCTTCGCCTGCCGCTGATCGACGGTCAGGGCAATTTCGGCTCTGTCGACGGCGATCCGCCCGCGGCTGAACGTTACACCGAATGCCGTCTCGAAAAGGCCGCGCATTCTCTGCTCGACGATCTCGACAAGGAAACGGTCGATTTTCGCGACAACTATGACGGCACGCTCTCCGAGCCTGTCGTCGTTCCCGCGAAATTCCCGAATCTTCTGGTCAACGGAGCGGGCGGTATCGCCGTCGGCATGGCGACGAACATTCCGCCGCATAATCTGTCCGAAGTCATCGATGGCTGCATCGCACTGATCGAAAATCCCGCGATCGAGCTGCCTGACATCATGCAGATCATTCCGGGGCCCGACTTCCCGACTGGCGCCAAGATCCTTGGCCGCGCCGGCATCCGTTCGGCCTATGAGACCGGCCGTGGTTCGGTCATCATGCGCGGCGTTGCCACCATCGAGCCGATGCGCGGCGATCGCGAACAGATCATCATCACCGAGATTCCATTTCAGGTGAACAAGTCGACGATGATCGAGAAGATGGCCGAGCTCGTGCGCGACAAGCGCATCGAGGGCATCTCGGACCTCCGCGACGAATCCGACCGGCAGGGTTATCGCGTCGTCGTCGAGCTGAAGCGCGATGCCAATGCGGAAGTCATCCTCAACCAGCTCTACCGCTACACGCCGCTGCAGACATCCTTCGGCTGCAACATGGTGGCGCTGAACGGCGGCAAGCCGGAGCAGCTGACGTTGCTCGACATGCTGCATGCTTTCGTCTCCTTCCGCGAGGAAGTCGTTAGCCGCCGAACAAAATTCCTGCTGCGCAAGGCACGTGAGCGCGCCCACGTGTTAGTCGGCCTGGCGATTGCCGTCGCCAACATCGACGAGGTCATCCGCGTGATCCGGCAGGCACCGGATCCGCAGACGGCGCGCGAGCAACTGATGACACGCCGCTGGCCTGCGTCCGACGTCGAAAGCTTGATCCGCCTGATTGATGACCCCCGTCATCGCATCAACGAGGACATGACCTACAACCTCTCGGAAGAGCAGGCGCGGGCTATCCTCGAACTGCGCCTCGCTCGCTTGACGGCGCTCGGTCGCGACGAAATCGGCGACGAACTCAACAAGATCGGTGAAGAGATCAAGGACTACCTCGACATTCTTTCTTCGCGGCTGCGCATCCAGACAATTGTGAAGGACGAACTGACGGCGGTTCGCGACGAATTCGGCACGCCGCGTCGGACAGAGATCCTCGACGGCGGTCTTGAGATGGACGATGAAGACCTCATCGCCCGAGAGGACATGGTCGTTACCGTTTCCCATCTCGGCTATATCAAGCGCGTGCCTCTGACGACCTATCGCGCGCAGCGCCGCGGCGGCAAGGGCCGCTCCGGCATGACGACGAGAGATGAAGATTTTGTTAGTCAGCTGTTCGTCTTGAACACGCATACGCCGGTTCTGTTCTTCTCGTCACGTGGTATCGTTTACAAGGAGAAGGTCTACCGGCTTCCGATCGGCACGCCGACGTCGCGTGGTAAAGCGCTGATCAACATGCTGCCACTGGAACCCGGCGAACGAATCACGACGATCCTGCCGCTGCCTGAGGACGAAGACAGCTGGGATACGCTCGACGTCATGTTCTCGACGACGCGCGGCACGGTTCGCCGTAACAAGCTTTCCGACTTCGTCCAGGTCAACCGAAACGGCAAGATCGCGATGAAGCTCGATGAGGAGGGTGATGAAATCCTTTCCGTCGAGACCTGCACCGAACATGACGACGTCCTTCTGACGACGGCGCTCGGGCAGTGCATCCGCTTCGCCGTCGATGACGTGCGCGTTTTCGCCGGGCGTAATTCGATCGGAGTGCGGGGCATCAATCTCGGCGGCAACGATCGGATCATCTCGATGACCATCGTCGGCCATGTCGATGCCGAGCCGTGGGAGCGTGCGGCCTACCTGAAACGGACGGCCACCGAACGCCGGCTGGCGACCGGCGATGCAGAAGAAATCTCGCTGGTTGGCGAGGAAGTAACCGAGGAAGGGCAGCTCAGCGACGACCGCTACGAGGAACTGAAGGCGCGCGAGCAGTTCGTGCTGACCGTTTCCGAGAAGGGCTACGGCAAGCGCTCGTCGTCCTACGACTTCCGGATCTCCGGCCGAGGCGGCAAGGGCATTCGAGCCACTGATACGTCGAAAACCAGCGAAATCGGCGCGCTTGTTGCGGCCTTCCCGGTCGATGACGGCGACCAGATCATGCTGGTTTCGGACGGTGGCCAGCTCATCCGCGTGCCGGTGGGCGGCATCCGCATTGCCAGCCGCGCAACGAAGGGCGTCACCATCTTCTCGACGGCCAAGGATGAGAAGGTCGTCTCCGTCGAACGCATCAGCGAGCCGGAGGAAGAGGCAGAAGACACGGTTGAGAACGGCGATGACGCCGCGCCGAATGCCGATCACATCACGCCTGCCGTCGGCGACGAGGCTCCGGAAGCGGAGGCCTGATCTCGCTCAGGGCAGGTAGCGTCCGCAGCCCTGACTGAAGCACGACAACGAACAGGCCTGGATCATATCCGATGGATTGATCCAGGCTTTTTTTGTATGCTGGGTGTGGTGCGTGGCCGTCGTTGTGCAGGGTACACTGCTGGTGGGCGACCAGGCGTCGAAACGAAGCCGCCGCTATCCATTGCCACGTCGAAGCCTCGGAACGGCATCAGTGGCATGCAGGTTCCTACGGCCGTGCGATTGTTCGCAGGAAGCCAGACGGGCGCGGACGCTTCAGCTTGCGAGGGCGTGATTTCCGCGAAGGGACGATCCTCACTACCTACCGGGGCAGCTCCGTCGTTGCACTGTTTCAGCTTTGCGCCCATCGCGCGCGGATCGACACAACGATGCTCAGTATTCTCAGAATCGGCATCAAAAAGGCCGCATCGTTTCCGATACGGCCTCCTGACGTAATTTTGGCAGTTCCTGTCGGCCTAACCGGACTTCCGCCGAAGCTCGTCAGTTCAGTCGGCCCGCCGCGTGTGCGAGCATGGTGTAGACCTTCCCGGTGTCTGACGTGAGATAGGATTGGGTGATGGTCTTATCTCGGTCCGTACGGGCAACGTCGGCAAGCAGCTTCTCGAAGTCGGCGATGTAGCGGCTGACGGCCGTGCGGAACTCCGGCTCGCGATCGTATTTATGCTTGATCTCGTCGAAGGTCTGCTGGCCCTTCAGCGTGTAGAGCCTGCGTGTGAAGACGTCGCGTTCGCCGCGCTGATACCGGCGCCACAAATCGACGGATGCGTCGTGATCGATGGCGCGCGCGATGTCGACGGAGAGAGAGTTCAGGGATTCAACGACGTGGCGCGGATTGCGGTTATCGGTGCCACGCTGCGCTGCCGCAGCCTGCACCGGCGCTTCGGCCCGCGGCGCCGGTTGACGCAATGGTGCTTCTTCTTCCGCTGTCTCATCACGCGATGCGCCACGCAGCAGGTCGCTGATCCATCCGCCGGAGGCCTGTGTCGAAGTGGGTGCAACGGTCTGCGGGCGCTGCTGTGCGGCGGGGACGGAAGGAGGCGGCGTCAGTGTGCCACGCAGACCGAAACCTTCGATCGCCGCTGTGGGGATCGAAGTGGAGGCAGGCTGTGGCGACGGGGCCACGACCGGTGCCGGTTGCTGCGCCTGCGGGGCGATAGCGGCTTGGGTCGGACGGGGGGCAGGCTGGATCTGAGGTGCGGGCTCGGAGATTTCCAGCTGCTGTGTGGAGCGACCGACGATGTGCGAAATATCCTGCAACGCCTTGATCTGCTCCGACACGGCGCGCCGCATCGCGGCAGCACTTTCCTTTGCCTCTTCTGGAAGATCGAAGGCGCCGCGCTTCAATTCGCTGCGGGTCATATCGAGCTCCCTGCGGATATCACCAGCAGAGCGGCGAATTTCCTCGGTAGCGCCGGAGAAGCGCGACACTGCTTCGTCGACTGCCTCACGCAACGATTCACGAAGCTGCTGTGCTGCGCCATCCGATACGCGACCGGCTTCGCCGAACATGCGCTCGACATCCGAAAGAGATGCAGTCAGGCCGCCGCGTAGGCGATCGGCAAGGTCGCCAGAGCGGCGTTCGGCATTGGTGAAGGTGCTATCGATGGTCGAATTCGCGTCTTCGCTTGCCTTTGCGACGGCGCTGCGCATCGCCTCGGCGGCCTCGGTAGCGCGCTTTTCCGCTTCCGTGAGGGTGTTGCCGATATCGGCGAGCGAGGCCTGAATGCCTTGTCGCAGATTGCCGCTGATGTGGCCCGAGCGCTGCTCGGCGCGATCGAAGGCGGATTCGACCATGCCGCCAAGAGCGCGCATCGTCTTTTCAATTTCCTCCGAGCGCTGAACCAGACCGATGGAGAGGTTCTGCAGTGCTGACTCGCGGTCTTCCAGCGTCGAGACGAGGTTCGACTGCGCGGCGGCGAGCAGGCCCGATGCCTGGCCGAGCACCTTAGAGTGTTCGTCGAAGCGCCCGATGATGCTGCCGACCTGAGCGAGCGTCTGGCCCGATATATCCGAGAGGCGATCCACCTTGCCTTCGAGCAGGCGGGTTGAGGCGGATACCATGTCCGCGGCCTTTGACGCGGATTCGGTGAAGCGCGATGTCGTGTCGCCGAGACGGCTATCGACTGCAGTCAGATCTTCGGCGGCGCGGCTCATCATCTGGCCCATCGAGGCGCTGTTGTCGGACAGGCGCTCTATCAGCCTGTTGACGTTGGACAACAGGCTGTTCTCCATCGCGCCGACCGCAGTGGCGGCGCGCTCCGTGCGGGCCGCGATTGCATCGATCAATGCCGTATTCTCCGTCCGCAGGCTCTCCGTGCTCTGCTGGGTTGCGGCAACGATCTGGGAGGCAGCTTCCCTGCCGGTCTCCGCATAGCGGTCGATCAGCGGGCGGGCTGTTTCTTCGATGATGCGCGACAGTTCCGAGGAGCGCCCGGCCAGCATCGAATTGAGCTCGCGGGTGCGATCGTCGAGCGAGGCACGAATCGAGTTTCCGCGTGCTTCGAGCGCACGGTCAACCTCAGCCATGGTGGAGGCGATTTCCTGGCTGGCGGTTGAGATCGTGGTGCGAATGTCCGTGCCGTGGCTTTCGAACGTCGCTTGCGCGTCGCTCAGGGCATGCGAGATGGCGCCGACCTGGCCACTGACGAGCGTCTCGGCTTCGGCTACCTTGTTGATGATCGCGTTCCCGGCCTCGGAGAAGGTTTGTGCAACGGCTGCTGCCTGGCCGGCAAGCCGGTTCTGCGCTTCGGAAACGCGGCTGACGATCTGCTCGGACCGCGCCTCCATGGTGCGGGCGAACTCACTGCTTCGTGAATCAAGCCCCTCGGCGAATTGCTGGCCGGTCTGGCTAAGGCTGGCGGCGGCGCGCATCGCTTCGTCGTCCATGCCTTGCGTCGTGTCGGCGACTGCGTTGCGAAGCGATGCCGCAAGACCTGCAGCCTTACCCTCGATGGTGCGGTTGACGGCGTCGAGGCCGACGGTCAGCGCGCGGTCCATTGTCGACAGACGCTCATCGAGATGGGCGGTGCCGCGATCCAGTGCGTCGCCGATGCTCGCCGTGCGCGCATCGATCCCAGCCGTGAGATTGGCGGCGCGGTTGTCGATTTCGGAAGCCATATTGCGCGTACGGCCATCGATGGTTTCACCGAATTTCGAAACACTGCTGTCGAGTGTTGCTGCGATACGGCCGGATGCTTCCTCGCCGAGCATGGCGAGACGGGAAACGCCGCCGGAGAGCGTTGCGGACAGTCTCTCACCTGCAGCATCGACTTCCTGTGCGACGCCACCGACGCCGTCGCGAATGCGGTTCTCGAGTGTCGTCAGGCCAGCCTCGACGCGCGAACCGGTCTCGGCGAAGCGACCAGTCATGCTGTCGATCGAATGGTCGAGATGGGAGGCGAAGCTCTCGGTGGAGCGCGAGATCTCGCTCGCCGCGTCCTGGAAGCGGCCGGCAATTTGACCGGTGCTGTCGCGAAGGCGTTCCTCTAGCGCCCGCGCGCTCGTGTCGATCGTCAGGCGCAGGGACGCCTCTCGATCCTCTAGCGCCATTTCGAGCATGCTGGCGCTGGTCGCGAACGATGCCCCGATTGTCGTCGCCTGTTCGGCAAGCGTATCGCTGACCTGGGCATGTGCCTCGCTGAGCGTCGTGGCAATCGCCTGCGTACGGTCGTCGAGTGTTGCTCGAATGCGATCGTGAGCGTGGCCGAGCCCGTCTTCTATGCGTGCAGCGACATTGCCCGTCAGGGCCTCGAAGCGATCTGCCGCGGCGGCAAGGCCACCCTCGATACGGTGAGCGGCAGCGCCGGTCACAAGGTCGATACGGTCTGTGCCGCTTGAAAGCGTTCCGGCGAGCGTGGAGGCGTGATCGGTCAGAGCGCGATCGAGGCGGTCCTGGTTGTCGGTGTAGGCGTTGCGAATTTCCTGGGCTTTGTCAGTGAAGGCGCCGGCCACGCGCGCTTCGGCACCGGCGACGGAATCGAGCAGTGCATTGGTGCGTGCTTCGAGCGCTTCATCGAAGCTGTTCTGGCTGTCGCCGAACGAGATCGCCAGCGACATTGCCTTCTCGGCAAGCGTGTCCGCCAGACGATCGTGAACCGTCGCAATGGAATTGGTAATCGAGTTCGCGCGATGCGCCAGCGTGTCATCGATGCGGTTGTGTCCCTCGCTGAGCGAGGCGGCGAGCGCGGCGGAACGCTGTTCGAGCGTGAGTGCGATACGATCGTGTCCGCCGGTCAGTGAGCTTGAAATGCTCTCGGCGTGGTGGACGAGCGTGTCCTCGAGACGGGCATGGCCCTCGTTGATCGAGATGGCCAGCGCCATTGCTCTTTCATCGAGCGCGTCGGCGAGCTTTTCGTGGCCGCTTGCRAGCGAGCCTGTCATCGCTTCCGTATGGTGACCCAGCGTGTCGGYGAGCCTGCTGTGGCTCTCGTCGAGCGAAATGGCCAGCGCCATTGCWCTTTCATCGAGCGCGTCGGCGAGCTTTTCGTGGCCGCTTGCGAGCGAGCCTGTCATCGCTTCCGTATGGTGACCCAGCGTGTCGGCGARCCTGYTGTGGCTTTCGTCGAGCGAAATGGCCAGCGCCATCGCCTTGTCGTCAAGCGTTTCTGCAAGACGGTCGTGGCCCGTTGCGATGGAATTTGTGATCGATTCGACCCGGGTTCCGAGCGTTTCTTCGAAGCGGGTCTGGCTTTCGTTCAGCGAAACCGCCAAGGCCAATGCCTTGTCGTCCAGCGTATCCGCCAACCGCTCATGGCTTCCCGTTACGGCTTCGATGATCGCATCCGACCGGCTTGCCAAGGTGCTCTCAAAGCGGCTGTGGTTGGCCGACAGCGCTTCGACAAGGGCGCCGCTGCGTGCCGACATGACGCCGTCGATCCGCTCGTGTGCAAAATCGAGGGCATGCGTGATGTCCTCGGCGCGCTTCGAGATCATTGAATTCAGATCGTCGGCGCGACCGAAGGCCGAGGTGATCTGCTCAGTGCCCGCGGAAACGGCGGTGCTCAAATCCGAGGTCGCCGATAGTAGCGTATCGCGGAATTCAGCAGAGCGGGCCGACAGATTGTTGTGCAGGTCCGACGTGCCGGAGGCAAGCGCCAGCGAGATTTCTGATGTTGCGTGGGCGAGGGCGGAGGTCATCTCCGTCGTTCGGGCACTGATGGCGCCCGCGACTTCGTCGACTTTGCCGGAGAGAGTGCTTTCGAGAACCTCGTGGCCCGTAGACAGAGCGGTGGTCAGCGCAAAGGACTGATCGCTCAGCGAAGAGCCTATACGTTCGATGCTCGAGCTCAAGATGCCGTTCAGCGAGTCCGATCCACCGGTCAACGTATCGTTGATCCGGTTGAGGCTTTCCATGAGCTTGCTGTCGAGCGATCCGGCGCGCTTGTCAAAGGCGTTGGTGAATTCTGCCACGCGGTCGTCGAATGAGGTGGAAAGCTGCGCGACGGTTGTCTGAAGCCTCTCGTCGAAGAAGCCCGAGCGAAGATCGAGATCCATAATAGTGTCGTCGACGGTCGACTGGAGGCTCTGGCGGAATGTCGTGCCTCGCTCGTCGAGGGCACTATTGAGCTTTGCGAGCACGTCGTCCAGCGTGGTGCTGATGGTGCGTTCACCACCTGTCAGGCTCTCGTTGATATCGCGCGTGCGAGCAATCAGAATTTCGTTCAGCTGGCGCGCACGGTCGTTCAGTGCCGAGTTGAGTTTTTCGGCGTTGCTGTCCATGGTGGACGCACGGGTCTCGAACTGGCTCAGGATGTGGTCGCCGCGATCGCTCAGGGTGGCGGTCAGCGACTCCAGCCGTGTGTCGAATTCATTCGTCAATGCGAAGCCGGAAGAGGTCAATGTCTGCAGCAGCGAGTCGGTCTTGGCAGCAAGGAGCGTCCCCAGAGACTGGATCGCGGATTCCGACTTTTCGGTGATCGTCGCGGCGCGCGTGTCGATCATCGAGGCGAAAGCTTCGCCTGAGGTCGCGAGGCGAACGGCAATCTCTTCAGTGGCAAGAGACAGGTCTTCGCGAAGCTGATCGTGTACGCCGACGATCGAGGTGCGAATGCGTTCGGCGTGATTGACGATCGCCTCGCGTTCCGAGCCCAGCTCGTGGACGAGACCGCGAACCCGCAACTCGTTGTCGGCGTAGCTTCGTTCGAGCGCGTTGACCTCAGAGTGCACGAGCGTTTCGAGTTCGGAGGCGCGTGCGATCGTGCGCTCGATGCCTTCGTTCATCGCCGATACTTCGCGGCGAACGGCCTGACCGACGGTCATAATGCGCTCGGAGGCGATCGTCTCCGGTTCCGACAGGCGAAGTGCGACTTCAGCCATGGAGCGCGCAGCGTTGCGCATATCCTGAGCGCGCGACATCATGATCGCGAAAGCGTAGAAGAGAAGAACGGGGACGACGATGCCGACCATACCGGCGATCACGCCGGGCAGTGCAACTAGATCGGCGAACGAGCGAATTTGCCAGATCTGCGGCGAATAGAGCAGAGCCATCAGGCCGAGGCCGCCGACAATCCATAAAAGTGAAACGACGGTCGCGTTGCGGATCGCGGGGCGGGTCGAGCCGCCGTCGAGTGACTTCAGAAGCGAGGCCGGGGTCACCCGGTTTGCATCGTTGGCGGCGAAGGCCGGTGCGCGCGATCCTTGTTCGGGGGGGCGGGGTGCAGCAGTGCTACCACGCTGGCGCTTCTTTTCGTCCTGGCTCTGCTGACTGCGCGTGCTTGGCTTTTCGGACACTGGTGCCTCCGGGGCGTCGGGCTTTCTACCTTTGAGAGACGGCGTATTATCGTCCTCGAAGTCGATCTGAAGGGCCTCGTCCAATGCCTTGAACGCCTTGTCCTCGATCGATTCGTTGTACTTGTTATTCGCCATTCCGTTACGCCTCGTTACATCTCAGCCGGTTCAACACTGATCCGGGCCTCCGCCAAGCCCGGACCAAACCTTCGCCTCTGAACCTATCCAGCGAGCTATTTGCGAGCGGATAAGCATATCATTTCAGAGTGGATAGCTGCTTTTTCATACAGACGGTATCAAAACATTACCATTATACACTTGGCGAGCAAAGGTATCTGCCGCAGAGCTCGCCCAGTCGTATCGTAGTGACACATCCGGGCCTGCTAGACAATTAACGGCTTCGGTCGAATCGACGGATATTAACGGTTGATTAACGCTTCCTGCCGATGTGCCGCCCTTAAAAACCAAGACCTTAGTAATGTTTAACGGATGTTAACCATAACTGGAGAAATCCGCCCTGAATGCGCCCGAATTTAACGCGATTGCCACCGCGCCCCCGCACCATCAATCCAACAGCGGGAACACGACGGAGAAATGGCATGGCAGCAGTCAGTATTGCGTTCGCGGCGCCCGATAATTGCAAAGGACCGGCTCCTTCGCAACAGCGGCCGGTTGATCTTGTCCACCTGGCAAACCAGACGATGGGCGACAAGACGCTGGAACTGGAGGTCCTGCAGATGTTCGCACGGCAGGCACGGGCCTGCCTTCACGAAATGTCCTCTGGAGACGTGAAGGCAGTGACGTCGGCTGCGCATCGGCTCAAGGGTGCCGCCAGCGCTGTTGGCGCATTCCGGGTGTCGCGGGCGGCCGAAGCTCTTGAGGGCAATTGCGGTGACGCCGCTAATATGGCGGCGGTCGGTGTCGCGGTCATCGAGGCTGAGAATTTCATTCTGAAACTCTGCCGCTGATCATCCACATCGCAGGCACATTGATGTACTCGCTGGTCCGTGCCGGAGCATCGGGTCTTTTTATGCGTGCCCCAGTGGCGCATTTTGACAAGCGTGTCGCTTCTCAATCTGGAATGAATGGGGGGATGGCGGTCGTTGTTGACTGCCTCGCCGATTTGTTGGAAGTAAAATCCAGACCCTCCCACTGAAAATTACCGGAAATCACCATGCCCAAACTGACCATTGTCGCTTTCGACGGCACGCGCTTCGATCTTGATGTCGATCAGGGATCGACCGTTATGGAAAATGCAGTGCGCAATTCTGTGCCGGGAATCGAAGCGGAATGCGGCGGGGCGTGTGCTTGCGCGACCTGTCATGTCTATATCGATGAGGAATGGACCGAGCGCGTTGGGCCGCCGGAAGCCATGGAAGAGGATATGCTGGATTTCGCGTTCGACGTCCGTCCTACATCGCGCCTTTCCTGTCAGATCCGCATGAAGGCTGCACTCGACGGCCTGACCGTTCACGTTCCCGAGCGCCAGGCCTGATTGCTGGACAAAAAAAGCCTCGCTGGCCGAGAGACAAGCGAGGCGAGGTAGGCGCATTACCTACGGAAGAGGGAGGACCATCCGCGGCTTCGCAACGCGCCAGGAGAACCCAGGAACGAAAGCTCGGACTGACGGAGCTGAACTTTCGAATGCTTGAATATTAGCGCGTTGTGTTTCACTTAGCTAGGGTGAGAAATAACCACTCAATCGCTGGGGCGTGTTGAGTTTCGCACAGTTTTCATTGTGCGGCTAAACATATGTGGTCGTTTTTCGTTGGAGAATCAGCTATTTTGCGCCGCCTGACGTTTTGAGCCGGTTGTTGAGTAAGCGGATCATCCGCTGCTGGAAGTTCACCGCCTCGATCTGGTCGAATCGCGCTTGCAAGCGGTCGTGCTCTTCGATCGCGCGATTCGAAACTTCGGTCACAAGCTGCTGCATTCGATCGCAATTCGGCTGCGGCGGCAATGCGAGTATCTCTCGCTCCATGGCTCGCGCCTGGGCCTTGGCAATCTCCGCGTGACGCTCTTCGTGCCGTTTGATGTCGCTCGACAGCGCGTCCCAGATCATCGAGAGCTGGTTGCTTGCGCCCTTGCGGTTGTTCCAGCGCGGCAGGATGATCTTGGTATGGACCGTGACCCGGGCACTTCGCACGCGGCAGCGTCCGCCTTCCTGCACGTAGGTGGCGTCACCGCCAAAGCGGATCTTTGTCGCTCCGGGATGACGGGAAGAAGATCCGTTGGCAGTCGGTCCGCGCGTGCTCAGTTGCTCGTCGAGTTCGTCTGCCGTTTTGCCCTTGATATCAAAGTATGAATAGCTCTTTGTCGCGGCGACGCCTGCGGCGGCCGGGCCGGCAACTGGAACCAAGATGGAAAACGTAAGGAGGAGGGGCATATAACGCAGCACAGACAGCATTCTGCAAACACTCATGTTGAAGTTTGCGGGAGCTTGGGGCATAGCCACGACCAGCGCAATATGGATCGCGATTTTTTCGATTGATAGGATGAATGCCGTTGGCACAGCTTGGGAGCAGGTTCTGGCGCGTCGGGCATGGCCGCGAGATCGAAGTCGGTTCGCGTGCCGTCATCATGGCCATCGTCAACGTGACGCCGGATTCCTTTTCCGACGGCGGACGCTACGAAAGCGTCGATTCGGCGGTCGCTTATGCGCTTCGGGCAGTTGAAGATGGTGCTGCCGTCATCGATATCGGAGGCGAATCCACGCGTCCGGGCGCAGACAGCGTCAGCATGTCCGAGGAGCAGGCGCGGGTGTTGCCTGTCGTCGAAGCGCTCCGTGGGAAGACGGATGCGCTGATTTCCATCGATACCTATCGCGCGAAGACGGCACGGCTTGGCGTCAGTGCCGGCGCCCACATCGTCAATGACATCTTCGGGCTCCAGCGGGAGCCCGAGATCGCGCATATCGCCGCCGAGACCGGTACAGGCCTGTGCCTGATGCACACTGGTCGGGATCGGGACAAGCTTGACGATGTGATCGCCGATCAGTTTTTGTTCCTGGAGCGATCGCTCGAGATCGCGGCACGCGCCGGCGTTGCGCGGGAGCGTATTGTGCTCGATCCCGGTTTCGGATTTGCCAAGGATACAGATGAGAATATGGAACTGATGGCTCGTTTCGGTGAGCTTCATCGCCTGGGCTGCCCCCTGCTTGCTGGCACTTCGCGCAAGCGCTTTGTCGGCGCGATCACAGGGCGCGATACTGCGGACCGGGATGCAGGCACGGCGGCAACAAGCGTGATCCTGCGCCTTCAGCAGGCTGCAATTTTTCGGGTACACGATGTCGCAATCAACAGGGACGCATTGGCCGTCGCCGATGCTATGGTAACGGCACGCGACGATCTTGAGCGGAAAGGCATGGCATGAGCACCGCATATACGATTACCCTTCAGAACTGCGCCTTCTTCGCTCGGCACGGCGTCCACGACGAGGAGGAGTTCCTCGGCCAGCGTTTCTTTGTTGACGCCGAACTCGATGTGATCGCAGGAGGTGCGCTTGAAAGCGACTCGATCGCTGATACGGTGAACTATGGCATTGCGTTCACTGTCATCGAGGAGATCGTGACGGGCAAGCGGCGCTATCTGATCGAGGCGTTGGCACTCGATATCGCCAAGGGTCTCTGTGAGAGGTTCCCGCAGATCACGCGTGCGAAGATCACTGTGCGCAAGCCGAACGCACCCGTTCCCGGCGTTCTGGATTTCGTTCAGGTGAGCGTCGAACACTTTGTCTGAGACTGTTTTTCACGCGACACTCGGCCTTGGCGGTAATGTCGGCGATCCGGTTCATGCCATGGCCTTTGCGCTGCGGGCGCTCGACGAGCGCGCGGACTGTCAGGTTTGCGCCGTGTCGAGGCTTTATCGCACCCCGCCATGGGGGAAGACAGATCAATCCTATTTCTTCAATTCCTGTGCGCAGGTAGACACGTCGCTGGCACCGGAAGCGCTGCTGGACGTCTGTCTGGGCATCGAGAGGGGAATGAAGCGGGAGCGTATCGAGCGCTGGGGGCCCCGGACACTCGATATCGATATCCTGACCTATGCGCAGTTAAGCCAAGATGGGTCGAGGTTGGAACTTCCGCATCCGCGCATGACGGATCGCGGGTTCGTGCTGATGCCGCTTGCCGATTTTGCCGCGGGTCTGGTCGTCAACGGAACTACCGTTGGTGAATGGCTGGAACGGGCCGATGTCGTGGGGATCGAAGTGGCGGATCAAAGTTCAGACTGGTGGCGTGTCGCCTGAATGGAAAAGCGGCGGAGTCCGCCGCTTCGTTGGGATTGACTGCCGTGCAGCAATTACTCGACTGAGCCTACTGTGATCTCATCGACCTGACGTGTGAGCGTCAAGCCGATGACGGGTATCATCTGGCTTTCGACCTTGACGGAAACCGTTACGTTCATCGTTTTGTCGTCCCGGATACGGGCAATCATCGCGCCGTTCAGCTTGGCACGGTTGAGCCCCACCACAACGGTATCGTCGGTGACGGTGCCCGAAACGACATCGAGGCCCTTGCCGGCAGCGCCATCAAGGAACCTGCCCTTGTAGCTGCCACCCGACTGGGAAATCACCGCGGTCATCGGTTGCTTGAAAACGCCGACCCGGCAGCTGCCATCGAGTTTGATGCCGTTTCTGCCATCGCTCACAGGCTCGCCTACAAGGTTGCAATTGAACTTCGTACCCTTGTACTTGCCGGCTACGATCTCGCCCGGACCTTTCCAGCTGCCGGCGACCGACTGAAAGAACGCCCTGTCACGGGTTGCGGCCGTGGCAACCGGAGCGGTATCGCAGAAAGGCGAAAGGGAAATCGCCGCGAGGCCGAATAGAGAGAGAAACTTGCGCGAGTACATGGATTTTCCTTGGCGAACCGTATCGCTTGACTGGACCAAGCTTTGCCGAAAATGGTTAACAGCCGGTTTCCAATGCGCGAAAATGGGCGGAACCGCGGGCTTTTCGCAGCGGCCAGCGCTTGTTGCGAAGCTCCAGTAAGGCCTTGATTAGGCACGTACTCTTCGGTCATTCTTGTCCGAAAATCGGAATCCTCCCAGGAACACTCAACTTTGGTCGTTTCGGTCACGTTGAGATATCGACGGTGTCAGATCACCGATGAAATCGCCGATTCCCGGACGCTTCAGAGCGCGAAACGCCAGTGGACGGCAAAGGTCCATGGCTGCAATACCTATGCGCGCGGTCATCAGGCCATTGATCACGCCTTCGCCCAATCGGGCAGACAGCCTGGATGCGAGGCCGTGGCCGAGGACCTGTTGTACGAGGCTGTCGCCGACCGCGATCGAACCCGTGACGGCGAGATGGGCGAGGACGTCCCGCATAAGCCGAACCATCCCGAGCGTACCCGGTCTTCCGCCATAGAGCTCTGCCATCGCACGTATGAGACGGGCGGCCTCATAGAGCACATAGAGGAGGTCGACGATGGCACGCGGGCTGACGGCGGTGACGATCGAGACGCGCTTCGAGGCATTGACGATCAGGCCGCGCGCCTGCCGGTCCAGCGGCGCCAGCAGCTCGCGCTCTGCCAGCGCGATGAGATGCGGGGCATCGATGATGTCGCCTTCAGCCGCCTTCAGCGTCGCGCGGCCCCTGGCTGTCTCAGCCTTGTCGGTGAGCAGGGTTTCTAGGCTTTTCACAAGCGCTCGCGCCTTGGCTGGTTTCGTTTCGATGATCGCCTCCTCGGCTTCCGCCTTGATCGCCTGCACGGCAGCGAGCCGCATCATGCCGGCAGTCTCTCTGATGACGATGGCGATGACAGCCAGGATACCGATCGCCAGCGCCGCGAGAGCTGCGTAGCCGAGCCAGTCGGCGCGGGTGAAGAGATTATGGACAAGGCTGTCCGTCCAAAGCCCGAAGGCAAGGGAGAACAACACGCCGAAAGCGCCGAGCGCGATCTTCCCGAACGACGTTCGGCGCTTGCGGGGCGCGGCGACGGGGAGGGGAGGAACGTCCTTCTCTGGGTTGAGAAACGGATCGTCCTCGTCGGCAGTCAGGACAATCCGATCGGGGAAGTTGGCCGGCTTGCGGGTCGGGCGCTTCGTTTCAGTGCGCGTTTCGGTGTTGTCCTCATAGGTGAATGCCGCAGGGACGCGGCGCGGGTGAGGCAGCTGATCCGAGGGCGGCTTGATCATGCGAGGCGGTCTCCGAACAGGAATTGCATGGCCCGATCGAGGCGGATATGCGGTACGGAAAGCGTGATGCCGCCATCGGTCTCCTCTATGTGAGGAGGGCGAAAACGGACCACGTTCACATCCGGCAATTGGACACTGCGACCACCTGATTCAATGCTCTCGAAGAGAGCTTGGGGATTTTCCGGCAGGTCACCAGGAAAAATTGCCGTTTTCTTGAGGCCGTCGAAGTGTTCGCCAGCGATCGTCTCTCCATCCATTGGCGTTCCCACGATGACCGGCAGGTCGTAGCCATCGCGCTTGACCGTGGCTTCCCGGGTTGCTCGGACGGAGGCGAGCGCCATGACGTCAATGCCGGCTCCTGTCATGCCGATACGGTGGATGGCGCGATCGACAAGGCGCCGGGTCAATGCGTCCAGTCGGTGATGGCTTTCGTGATGAAGATGATCGGCCTTGGTGGCCGCGACGAGTACCCGATCGATGCGGCGGCCGAGGAGGGATGACAGCAGGGAGTTCGTGCCAGGCCGGAAGCAGGCGAGAACGTCCGTCAGCGCGCGTTCAAGATCCTGCACGGCCTCCGGGCCGCGATTAATCGCCTGAAGTGCGTCGATGAGGACGATCTGACGGTCAAGACGCGCGAAATGCTCTCGGAAGAAGGGTTTCACGACGACTGACTTATAGGCTTCATAGCGCCGCTCCATCATTGCCCAGAGCGAGCCCTTTTCGGCCCTGCCATCCGGTGGGAGCACCAGCGGCGCGAAGGTCAGGGCAGGTGAGCCGTCCAAATCGCCTGGCAGAAGGAAGCGACCTGGCGGAAGTGTCGAAAGTGAACGTTCGTCCGCCTTGCAGGCTTTCAGGTAGTTGGCATACGCAGTTGCGAGGTCGCGCGCCAGCATCTCGTCGGCGGGGGCTGTGATGTCGCAGCCGTTCGTCAGCGTCAGCCAATCGCTCGCGAGCCGGCTGCGGATACCATTGCGCGCCAGTGCGACGGTCTCTTCGCTGAAAATGCGATAGTCCTTCGCGAGCAGCGGCAAATCGAGCAGCCACTCGCCGGGATAGTCGACGATATCGATCGATAGCCGACCAGGGGAGAAAAAGCGATTCCAGCCGCTGGCGCTCTGATAGTCGAGCGTGATGCGCAACTCGGAAATCGCACGTGTCGAATCGGGCCAGCTGCGGTTCTTCACCAGAGAGCGAATGTGATCCTCGTATTGGAAGCGTGGCACCGCATCATCGGGCTGCTGTTCGAGACGCACGGAAGACACGCGGCCCGACTGCACCGGTTCGAACAATGGCAGGCGCCCGCCATGCAGCAGATTATGCACCAGCGAGGAAATGAATACCGTCTTGCCTGAGCGCGACAGTCCCGTCACGCCCAGCCGCATCGTTGGGTTGACGAGACCGGTGGCGCGGTCGGAGAGGTTCTCCAAAGCGATACGCGCGTCGTCGGCGAAGGATGTCAGGCTGGGGGGCAAGGCGAAATTCCGATTGGATGGTAGAACGCCATATAGGAACCGCCATTCGATACGAAAAGGAGCCCCATCAAGGAGATCAGTCGATCACGAAGTCTATAAGGCGCCAATTTGCAGAGCCGTTGTCACGGTCGAGTACGGCAAGACCGGCCGTGGGAAAGCCGGCCGGCAACGCTTGAGACAGCGCCCGATGTCCGATCAACGCCTCCAGCGTCTGTTCCATCGTTGGATTATGGCCGATTAGCATTACGGAACTCACCGATTCCTGAGCGCCGATGATTTCAAGATAAATGTCGGGAGAGGCGTTATAGAGCGCATCGACGAATCGCATCTCGACGGTCGATCCCATGGCGCGGTGGATAGCATCTGCCGTGTTACGGCAGCGCAGCGCGGTCGAACTCAGCACCAGATCGGGCCGGTATCCCTTGTCGGCTGCCTTGTCGGCAACGATCTCGGCGTCTGCGTAGCCTTGCTCGTTCAGAGGGCGATCGAAATCGCTCTGCCCGGGAGCCGCCCAGGCAGCTTCCGCATGCCGCAAAAGATAGATCCGGGACGGCGGAGGCACGATTGCGGTCATAGGAAAATCCACGCTCGAGTAAGCTTTTTCAGTAGCTGCTGCGTAGGTCTCGCGTCAACCATGCCGGCAAATCAGGGAACCAAGTTACACCAAAACAGGTAGTCGCTCCAGCCACATGAAATATGCCACAAGCAAAATAATGACGCAAAAATAGACTGTTAGCTCAAAAATGTAACAGATTTAAAAATCTGTTTACCTTGCGTATTGGGCTTGAATCAGAAGCGGTGCTCGGGATATACAGCCGCCAGATGAGATGTTCTTCAGGAGAATCGCGTTGAGTGAGAAGATCGATCTTAGCAACTACGTACCCTCGGAAGAGGAAGAGTTTATGAACGGCAATCAGCGGGCCTATTTCAGGTCGAAGCTGGTCGCCTGGAGAAACGACATCCTCAGAGAGGCGCGCGAAACACTCGACCATCTGGCCGAGGAAAGCGCGAACCACCCGGATCTCGCTGACAGGGCGTCTTCCGAAACAGACAGGGCCATCGAGTTGCGTGCCCGCGACCGCCAGAGAAAGCTAATATCGAAGATTGATGCAGCACTCCAGCGTATCGAGGACGGCACCTACGGCTACTGCGAGGAAACCGGTGAGCCTATCGGTCTGAAGCGTCTCGACGCCCGCCCGATCGCTACGCTTTCCATCGAAGCGCAGGAGCGTCACGAGCGCCGCGAGAAGGTCTATCGAGACGAATAGGGCTTCAAGAGTCTGTCAAATCAAAAGGCACTGCGACGATCGCAGTGCCTTTTTTCATTTCGGGGACTGGCGGCCGACGTTGCCGAACCAGCTATTTGTCCCGGTTAACGCTCATCTCGCCAAAGATGCGCGCAACTTCGTTCTGAAGCGCGGCGTCGGCACCCGTAATGGGTGCCATCTCCGGATCACGCCGCGGAAGATTGCCGGGGGCCTGGCCGGGCAAGGGGCGGATTGGCGCATTCTGAGCAGGAACGATGCGCTCTGCTGCAAGCGTGCTCGTCATCTCCTCTTCAAGAACGCGCTGGAAATCGCTCGGCTGCGCTGTCGCGCCGGCGGGGTTGCCCGTCGGTGGCGTGCTTAGCTGAACAGCGGCGGGATAGCTGACGGCCGGATTGATCAGCTGGGGCTCGACACGCTGCGGAGCCAGAACCCGCTGGCGAGCTGAATCGAGGATATCGGCTGCGGCGGACGCCTCGATAATGGCCGGTTCGGGCGCGACGAAGGTCTGTTGCTTCGGGTGCGACTCGATAGGTGGAGCGGGACGCTGTACGGTTCCCGCCTCCGTTGCAGCCGGTGCTGCCGGCTGACGCGGCACCGGATTGGGTGGCACGTCGATCGGCGCAGGCTCCGGCACGTACTTCTCAACGGACGCCAGGCTGCTTGCCATCACGGGCCTGGAGACATCGTGCGCGACGGGTTCTGCTTCTGCGACCATCACGGGCTGTTCCGTCGATGGGACCCGCGCAGGCTCCGGTTCGGATTCTGCGATCGGCAGAATTCTGCTTTCGATCACGATATCGGTCGGCCCGCCGATCATCACCAGATGTTCGACGTCGTCCCGGCGGACGAGAACGAGGCGTCGTCGAGCGTCTACGGCTGCAGCATCGAGGACCTGCAGACGGGGCTGGCGGTTCCGCCCACCCCTGACGAATGGCGACGACGCCCGACCGCGCATGATCAGGAGCACCGCGACGAGGAGCAGCAGCGCGATGCCAACACCGCCGGCAGCAAGAAGGAAGCGACTTCCATAAGCGCCCACCAGGTCATCGAACATCTTCACGTACTCCCTTTGCGACTTTCAACCACATGACGACTTTTCCGCTTCGTAAACAAGGGTTATGCGCATTGTCCAGTCAGTGGAACGGCGATGTGGAATCGTGCAGGCCTTCCAACCGTGCACTTTAACGGCAAAAGTGGCGCTGTTGCTTGTGAATTCAATCACTCTTCATGGTTCGCGGTGTTTTTGGTTGAGCAGCAAGTTGCTAAGAATAAAGAAGCGCCTGATTCCTGCTTCTTCTCTCTGTTGCGAGAGACGACGGGCAGGCAATGCGAGGGACTAGATGACGAAACCGCGTCAGGCCGATAATTTTAGCGAACCGCTCGTTGAGCGAGGAGGGCGCGCGGGGACGGCATTGCGCATTCTGTTGCTTGCGCTGGTGCTGATCGGCGCTGCTGCCGGTTTTGTTGTCTTCAAGAGTTCGCTGGACAACGAAATGGTTCTGGGCGTCCTTGGCGTGCTGGCCATGGTCGGCATCTTCTTCCTGGTCTCGTCGATCATCGGCTTTATCGAGGTGATGCCCCAACATCAATCCGACAGTCTGGCGCGTGCGTTTCTGAACAGTCATCCTGACGGTTCGCTGATTACCGACGAGAAAGGCCGTATCGTTTATGCCAACGCTGCTTACGGGGCGTTGACCGGTGCCCGCAAAGCCACAGAGGTGCAGACGCTTGAGGCGCTCCTGTCCCGCCATCGTGAATCGAACGAAGCCCTCTACCGCCTTTCCAACGGCTTGAGAGACGGCAAGGAGGGGCGCGAGGAATTCAGACTGTTGCGGGCTCTCGGACCGTCGGTCAACGGATCCGGAGCGCATTGGTATCGCCTGAAGGCGCGCGTGCTGCAGGGCGAAGAAAGCGGCGGCAAGCCGCTGCGCATCTGGCAGATCAGCGACATCACCTCGGAACGGGACGATCAGGAGCGCTTCTTCAAGGAACTGCAGAATGCGATCGACTATCTGGATCATGCACCGGCTGGTTTCTTTTCAGCTGGACGCAAAGGAGAGATCTTCTATCTAAACGCCACCTTGGCCGAATGGTTGGGTATCGACCTCACCAAGTTCGTTCCTGGCTCGATGACCATCGGCGATCTGGTGGCCGGCGAGGGGCTGGCGCTTATTCAATCCGTTCAGGCTGATCCAGGCCTCAAGAAGACGGTGACGCTCGACCTCGATCTCAAGCGATCCACCGGGCAGAGCGTCCCGGTGCAGATCGTTCATAGCGTCACGTCTATGCGCGACGGTGCGCCGGGCGAAAGCCGGACGATCGTGCTGACGCGTCGGCAAGGCAACGAAAGTGACCAGTCCGCGTCTGCCGCATCAATGCGCTTTACCCGCTTTTTCAACAACACGCCGATGGCGATCGCCTCGGTTGATGGCAACGGCCGCATTCTGCGGACAAATGCACCGTTCCTGAAGCTCTTCTCCGGCATAGTCTCCCGTGACGACGTCGAGTACGGTGCGTTCTTCGAGACCATCGTGCAGGATATCGACAAACCGCGCTTGCAACACGCGCTGGCAGCGGCGAAGGACCGTCAAGGCGATATCCCGCCGATCGATTCCAAAACGCAGGCAGACGATTCGCGTCATTTCCGCTTCTATGTAAACGCTGTGATCGATCAAAGCGACGAGGCCCCGGAAGAGGCTGCCATCGTCTACGCTGTCGAGGTGACGGAGCAGAAGGCGCTTGAGGCGCAGATGGCGCAGACGCAGAAAATGAATGCTGTAGGTACGCTTGCGGGAGGAATCGCGCATGATTTCAACAACGTTCTGACGGCGATCCTGCTTTCGTCCGACCACCTGCTACTGCAGGCGCGACCGGCGGATCCCGGCTTTGCCGACCTGATGGAAATCAAGCGCAATGCAAACCGTGCCGCTGTTCTTGTGCGCCAACTCCTCGCCTTCTCGCGCAAGCAGACGATGCGGCCGACGGTGCTCAACCTGACGGATTTGGTCGGTGATCTCCGGATGCTCGTCGACCGGCTTCTTTCCGGAACGAACGTCAAGCTCGATGTGGAGTACGGGCGTGACCTGTGGCCGGTAAAGACGGACCTTTCCCAGTTCGAGCAGGTGCTAATCAATCTCTGCGTCAATGCTCGGGATGCCATGCCGCAGGGTGGCAAGCTGACGCTGCGCACGAAGAATGTAACGGCGAATGAGGTCGCGGCCTTCAATTATTCCTACATGCCGAACGAGGACATGGTGCTGGTCGAGGTTTCGGACAACGGAACGGGGATCGCGCCAGAAATCATGGACAAGATCTTCGAGCCTTTCTTCACCACCAAGGAAGTGGGCAAGGGAACCGGGCTCGGCTTGGCCATGGTGTACGGCATCGTCAAGCAATCGGGTGGCTACATCCAGCCGGAATCCGAAATTGGCAAGGGAACGACCTTCCGCGTCTTCCTGCCGCGCCATATTGTCGATCCGGCGATTGCCGCAGAGGCGGAAGCGGCAACGCTCGCCACCGGCGCGGCCACCCAACAGACAGCGACGCCCGAGCAGCCCGAAGATCTCACCGGTTCGGCGGTAATTCTGCTGGTTGAGGACGAAGAGGCTGTGCGCCGCGGCGGCAAGCGAATGCTCGAGACTCGCGGCTATACCGTTCACGAAGCCGGTTCCGGCGTTGAGGCGCTGGAAATCATGGAAGAGCTGGACGGCAAGGTCGATATCGTCGTCTCCGACGTGGTGATGCCCGAAATGGACGGGCCCACGCTTTTGCGCGAGCTCCGCAAGACATATCCGGACCTGAAGTTCATTTTTGTCTCGGGATACGCCGAGGACGCGTTTGCCCGTAACCTGCCGCCGGAATCGAAATTCGGCTTCCTGCCGAAGCCGTTCTCCCTGAAGCAGCTCGCTGTGGTCGTCAAGGAGACGCTGGACAGCTAAGGGAGGCGCCTGAACGCCTCCGTTATCGATTAGGCCGTCAGTGCGACGGCGATTTCCGCTGCCAGGCGCGCGTTGTTTTCGACAAGCGCGATGTTGGTCTTCAGGCTCTGGCCGTCGGTTAGGTCGAAGATGGTGCTGAGCAGATAGGGCGTGACCGCCTTGCCGCTGATCTCGTCGCGCTCAGCGCTGTCAAGCGCTCGCTCGATGTAGATTTCCATCTCTTCGCGCGCGATTTCGTCCGCTTCCGGCACCGGATTGGCAATCAGCATGCCACCGTCGATGCCGAGCTGCTCGCGAACAGTCTGGAAGTTGGCAATCGCCGCGGGGCTGTTCAGCGTCAGCGGACTGCGCAGGCCAGACGACCGCGACCAGAAGGCCGGGAACTCTTCGCTTTCGTAGGTGACGACCGGGACGCCCGCCGTTTCGAGGACTTCCAGGGTCTTCGGGATGTCGAGGATCGCCTTTGCGCCGGCGCAGACAACGATGACGCCGGTGCGGCCGAGCTCCTCGAGGTCGGCTGATACGTCGAAGCTGTCTTCAGCGCCGCGATGGACACCGCCGATGCCACCGGTTGCGAAGACCTTGATACCTGCGCGTTCGGCCGCAATCATCGTCGCGGCGACCGTTGTCGCGCCGTGGCGACGTTCGGCGATCGCGAAGGCGAGGTCGGCGCGGGAGACCTTCAGAACGTCTTTTGCCTGCGCAAGCTGCTCGAGTTCCTCGGCTTCCAGGCCGATGTGCAGCGTGCCGTGGATGACTGCGATGGTCGCGGGGACCGCACCCTGTTCACGAATGATCGATTCAACGCTTCGCGCCATTTCGATGTTGCCGGGATAGGGCATGCCATGGGTGATGATCGTGGATTCCAAGGCCACGATCGGCGCACCGCGCTGCTTGGCGCTGGCAACTTCTCTCGAATAAGCGATCGGCAGGAGAGGGGACACAGGCTTCGTCATTGTATCTTCCATTTCATTCTATTAGCGCTTCAATGCAGAATTCTTGGCTCAGGGACAAGAGCAAGTGTCTGTTTCAGCAGATCAGCGGAGAGTTTTTCGTTCACGGCGTGCGGCGATTGAACGGTGAGAGCCGCCGCAGCCGCGCCATTCCGGACGGCGTCCGCGAGCGGCAGCCCACGCATGAGTGCGTCAATGACCCCGGCGGCGAGGGAATCTCCTGCGCCGGTGACGTCTGCCACGTCGGCGACATCAGCTGGCTGCAGCGCAACAACCCGACCATTCGCAAAGGCGATCAGTTCGCGCTGCCCGCGGGTCACCACCCCGCCCCTGAGGCCCGTGTCACCAAGCAGTGACGGCCAATGCGACGGGTCGTTCGGACGTTCGCCGGTAAGCGCTGTGGCTTCCGCTTCATTGAGGAAGAGGTAGTCGATGCCTTGCATGCATGGTTTCAGCTTCACCACCTTGGCCGGCGAGATCGCAATAGCGCCGACCGGTTTGCCGAGCGCGCTTGCACGGGCAACGATGGCAGCGAGCGTGTTTTCCGGCAGGTTGGCATCGAAGAGGATGAAATCCGCGGCCGCAAAGGCGTCGCGGACCGCGCGAATGGACAGGCGCCGTGGCACGAACATGCGGTAGAGATCCATATCCGCTAGCGCGATGACCAGATTGCCGTCGCGTTCGATGATTGCGGTGTAGCTTGGCGTCTTGCGATCGAGGAAGACAAATGGCCGATCGTCGATGCCGGCATAGTCCGCAGCCTCGCTCACCATTTCGCCTGTCGGGTCGCCGCCGCGCGGAGAGATCATCGTGACGTCGAAGCCCAGTCGGGCGAGATTGCGCGCTGCGTTGAAACCGCCGCCGCCCGGCTCCTCGAACCAGGAACCAGGGTTGCTGGCACCCAACGACGTCTCTCCCGAGATGCGGCCACGCCTGTCGATGTGGGCTCCGCCCAAAACAAGAATCTTCTTCCGCATATCACCGTCTCGTGTCGCTAGACGATCCGAATCGTCCCGTTGAATGGAAGGGCGAAGAGCCCTGAAACGCTTGCGTAAGGCCTTGCTTTCCATGGATAAAACAAATGTAGAACACAGGCCGTTTTACCTTTTCCTTTCAATCGCTTGAACGGCACTTGCGGCACAAGAACAAATGCGGTACAAAATCGATATCGGCGGCGACATTGATTGAGCGGCTTCAATAACCTAAAGGTGGATCGAATGTCACAGAATACATTGCGGCTTGTAGAGGACAAATCGGTGGACAAAAGCAAGGCACTTGAAGCGGCACTCTCACAGATCGAGCGGTCGTTCGGCAAGGGCTCTATCATGAAGCTCGGCTCGAATGAGAGCGTCGTCGAGATTGAGACTGTTTCGACGGGCTCTCTCGGGCTGGATATCGCGCTCGGAATCGGCGGCTTACCCAAGGGGCGCATCATCGAGATTTACGGACCGGAAAGCTCGGGCAAGACGACGTTGGCGCTGCAGACCATTGCGGAAGCGCAGAAGAAGGGTGGCATCTGCGCCTTCGTAGACGCTGAACACGCGCTCGATCCGGTCTATGCCCGCAAGCTCGGCGTCGATCTGCACAATCTTCTGATCTCGCAGCCGGATACCGGCGAGCAGGCCCTAGAAATCACGGATACACTGGTGCGTTCCGGCGCCATCGACGTGCTTGTAGTCGATTCCGTTGCCGCACTGACGCCGCGTGCTGAAATCGAAGGTGAGATGGGCGATAGCCTGCCGGGTCTCCAGGCACGACTGATGAGCCAGGCGCTGCGCAAGCTGACGGCTTCTATCTCGAAGTCCAAGACCATGGTCATCTTCATCAACCAGATTCGCATGAAGATCGGCGTCATGTTCGGTTCGCCGGAAACGACGACCGGCGGCAACGCGCTGAAGTTCTACGCTTCCGTCCGCCTCGACATCCGCCGTATCGGAGCGGTCAAGGAGCGCGAAGAGGTGATCGGCAACCAGACGCGCGTCAAGGTCGTCAAGAACAAGATGGCGCCTCCCTTCAAACAGGTTGAATTCGACATCATGTATGGCGAAGGCGTCTCCAAGACCGGCGAACTGGTCGACCTCGGCGTCAAGGCCGGTATCGTCGAAAAGTCTGGTGCTTGGTTTTCCTACAACAGCCAGCGCCTCGGCCAGGGCCGCGAAAACGCGAAGATCTTCCTGCGCGACAATCCTGAGGTGATGCGCGAGATCGAGACGTCGATCCGCCAGAATGCCGGCTTGATCGCCGAGCAGCTTCAGAATGGTGGGCCCGATGCCAATGAAGGGGACGGCGAAGGCTAAGTCTTCTGCAGTTTGCTGATAGTTTGAAACCGGCCGCATTCCTTCATCAGAATTCGGCCGGTTTTGTTTGTCTGCTGGACAGTGGTTAACGCGGACGATAAAAGCCACTGACTTTACGTTTTGACCTGCCTCTGGCAGCATTGAAGGGCATAGCATGAGCGGTGTGAATGATATCCGGTCGACCTTCCTCGACTATTTCAAGAAGAACGGCCACGAGATTGTTCCGTCGAGCCCGTTGGTGCCGCGCAACGACCCGACATTGATGTTCACCAATGCGGGCATGGTACAGTTCAAGAATGTCTTTACCGGTCTCGAGCAGCGTCCCTACAAAACGGCGTCCACTGCGCAGAAGTGCGTACGCGCGGGCGGCAAGCACAACGATCTAGACAATGTGGGTTATACAGCGCGCCACCATACGTTCTTCGAGATGCTGGGCAATTTCTCCTTCGGAGACTATTTCAAGGAACGGGCGATTGAACTTGCCTGGAACCTGATCACCAAGGAATTCGGCCTTGACCCCAAGCGCCTGTTGGTCACCGTCTATCACACCGACGACGAAGCTTTTAACTTGTGGAAGAAGATTGCCGGGCTGTCGGACGACAAGATCATTCGCATCCCGACCAGCGACAATTTCTGGGCGATGGGCGACACCGGTCCGTGCGGTCCCTGTTCGGAGATTTTCTACGACCACGGCGATCACATCTGGGGCGGCCCTCCCGGCTCGCCGGAAGAGGATGGCGACCGTTTCATCGAGATCTGGAACCTCGTCTTCATGCAGTACGAGCAACTGACGAAGGAGGAACGCGTCGACCTGCCGCGGCCGTCGATCGATACCGGCATGGGCCTTGAACGTGTGGCCGCTGTTTTGCAAGGCAAGCACGACAACTACGACATCGACCTGTTTCGCGCCCTGATCCAGGCCTCGGAAGAGGCAACCGGTGTCAAGGCCGAGGGCGAGCGTCGCGCCAGCCATCGCGTCATAGCCGACCACCTGCGTTCCTCCGCTTTTCTGATCGCCGACGGTGTCCTGCCGTCGAACGAAGGCCGCGGCTATGTTCTGCGGCGCATCATGCGCCGCGCCATGCGCCATGCGCAGTTGCTGGGCTCCAAGGATCCGCTGATCTGGAGGCTGCTGCCCACGCTCGTTCAGCAGATGGGCCGGGCCTATCCGGAACTGGTTCGCGCCGAATCCCTTATTTCCGAAACGCTGAAGCTCGAAGAAACCCGTTTCCGCAAGACTCTGGAGCGCGGTCTATCGCTGCTTTCCGACGCCACGAGCAGGCTCGGCAAGGGCGACATGCTCGATGGCGAAACGGCGTTCAAGCTTTACGACACTTACGGCTTCCCGCTCGACCTGACGCAGGACGCGCTGCGCGCCCGTGAAATCGGCGTCGACATTTCGAGCTTTACCGATGCGATGGAACGCCAGAAGGCGGAGGCCCGCTCGCATTGGACGGGCTCCGGCGACAAGGCAACCGAAACCATCTGGTTCGAACTCAGGGAGAAGCACGGCGCGACTGAATTTCTCGGCTACGATACCGAGAGTGCCGAAGGTGTGGTTCAGGCAATCGTCAAGGATGGTGCTTCCGTCGCTTCGGCTGCCGCCGGCGACAAGGTGCAAGTCATCGTCAATCAGACGCCGTTCTATGGCGAATCCGGTGGACAGATGGGAGACACGGGCGTCATCACGTCGGATACCGCCAAGATCGATATATCGGATACGCAGAAGAAGGGCGAAGGCGTCTTCGTCCATATAGGCAGCGTTGTCGAAGGCTCGCTGAAGTCCGGTGACGAGGCGGTGCTGACGGTCGATCATGCCCGCCGGTCAAGGTTGCGCGCCAACCATTCCGCCACTCACCTGTTGCACGAGGCGCTTCGCGAGGTTCTCGGCACGCACGTTGCCCAGAAGGGTTCGCTGGTGGCGCCCGAGCGCCTACGCTTCGACGTGTCGCATCCGAAACCGATGTCGGCCGACGAGCTGAAGGTCGTCGAGGATATGGCAAACGAGATCGTACTGCAGAACTCGCCTGTCACCACGCGCCTGATGAGCGTCGACGATGCGATCGCTGAAGGTGCGATGGCGCTTTTCGGCGAGAAGTACGGCGATGAAGTTCGTGTTGTGGCCATGGGAGAGGGCATGCGCGGTGCGAAGGCCGGCAAGGCATACTCGATCGAGCTTTGCGGCGGCACGCATGTCACTGCCACCGGTCAGATCGGCCTTATCCGTGTTCTCGGCGAAAGTGCCGTCGGTGCCGGTGTTCGGCGTGTCGAAGCGGTGACTGGCGAGTCTGCGCGCGAATACCTGGCCGAGCAGGACGAGCGCGTGAAATCGCTTGCTGCGACGCTCAAGGTCCAGCCGGCCGATGTGCTTTCGCGCGTCGAGGCGCTGGTGGATGAGCGCCGCAAGCTGGAGCGCGAGTTGGCCGATGCGAAGCGCAAGCTTGCCATGGGCGGCGGGCAGGGTGGCCCGGCGGATGCCGTTCGCGACGTTGCTGGCGTCAAGTTCCTGGGCAAGGCGATCTCGGGTGTCGATCCCAAGGATCTCAAGGGTCTCGCCGATGACGGTAAGGCAAGCCTCGGCTCCGGCGTTGTCGCGTTGATCGGCATTGCCGAAGACGGCAAGGCCAGTGCGGTGGTTGCCGTGACGCCGGATCTGGTCGGTCGCTTCAGCGCAGTCGATCTCGTGCGTGTTGCCTCTGCTGCGCTCGGAGGTAAGGGAGGCGGTGGCCGCCCTGATATGGCGCAGGCCGGTGGGCCGGATGGCGGGAAGGCCGATGAGGCGATCGAAGCCGTGGCGGTGGCTCTGGCGAGCTGAACTCACGCGACGTGAGAGGATCAGAAAGGCGGGGCTTGTCCCCGCTTTTTTTGTCGCTTTGTCAAGTCAGCAGGATTTCTCAAATCAAGCTATGGTTCTCTGCAGCCGATCGATTTTGCATGAGGTTTGAGATGAACGGCGAAACGCCATGGAGGCCTTACGAGAACCGCCTGCGGCGGGTTTCGGCCTATGTCCACGACCACCTCGACGAGGAGCTGGATATGGAGCGTCTCGCCGAGATCGCCTGCATGTCGAGCTATCACTGGCACAGGATCTATCGTGCGATCTACGGGGAGACGCTGGCGGCCACCGTCAAGCGGCTCCGGCTGCATCGCGCGGCGGGCGATATCGTCCGCACGGATCATTCTGTCGGCGAGATTGCGAAGCGGTCCGGTTATCCCAATCTCCAGTCCTTCAATCGTATCTTTAAGTCGGTCTATGGCATGCCGCCGGCACGCTACCGGAAAGAGGGAAGCCACATAGGCTTCGAACCCTTACCTCACGGAAAGACACAAGCCATGCCGATATTACCTTACGGAAGATCGAGCCGATCTAACTGATCGGTATTCCCCATACCGGTTCCTACATGCAGATCAGCTAGGCGTTCGAGACGCTGTTCGGCACGCTCTATTCGCGTGCGCTGGCGAAGCCAGACATGCGGATGATCGGCGTCTATCTCGAGGATCCGGATATCGTGCCGTCGGAGGAACTGCGTTCGATCGCCTGTGTCACCATCGATAGTGCGATCGTTTCGGAGCCGCCCCTGGAACCGCGAACGCTTGATGGCGGCGAGTACGGTGCTACGCCACACGGGGCAATAATGCCGAAATACACAAAGCCTACCAGTGGCTGTATGCGGAATGGCTTCCAAAGTCCGGCCGGCAACTGCGCGACAACGTGATGTTTGAGGAGTATCTCAACAATCCGCGCGAGGTGCCGCCGACCGAGCTTCTCACCGATATTCACATACCGCTCGTCTAGGCCTCAGGCGCTCTTCTCAAGGGCCTTCATGGCCTCGTCATCGAGTGCGGCGGCACGTTTGTAGCCGGCGCGGTCGGTGACTCGGCCGAGATAGTCGGCAAAGGCCTGGCGCTTCTCGATGGTGCCGAAGCCCAAGCCCCAACCGATATGGGAGCCGACATAGACGTCTGCGGCGGTGAAGCGATCGCCGGTAATATAGGGTGACGCGCTGACGGCTTTCTCCAGCGTGTTCATGACGTCGGCGTAGCTGCCGTATCCCGCCATCCGGCTTTTTTCCGGCGGCGTCTGAAAGCCGAGTGCATGGTTGGTGACGGCGGCTTCCAGCGGGCCCGCGGTGAAGAACATCCAGCGATAGTAGCTGCCGCGCTCTTCTGCCCGCGGCGCAAGCTCGGCTTCGGGGAAGGTCTCGGCCAGGTAGACGCAGATGGCAGCACATTCCGTGACGACCGTCTTGCCGTGCAGGATGGCCGGCACCTTACCCATCGGGTTCACGGCCAAGTATTCCGCCGTCTTGATAGTGCCGCCGAAGGTCATCACCTCCGTCGTGTAGGGAACGCCCGTTTCCTCCAGCATCCAACGGGCGATACGTCCCCGCGACATGGGATTGGTGTAGAATATCAGCTCGTCTGCCACGCGTTCCTCCTCGTCGTTTTCCCTGCCACCACCTCTCGCGAGGCGCGGTCGCATTCCAAGGAAGATAGTCGCCCGTTCGCGTTTAAAAAGGGATGTGTTGTGTTGTCTCACAGTGCCTTGCGATACTGGATGAAGCCGGAGCGCTCGGCGATCCTGTCGTAGAGTTTTCGCGCCGAGGCGTTGGTTTCGTGCGTCATCCAATAGAGACGGCCAGCGCCATTTTCGCGGGCGAGGTCGGCCACTGCGTCGATCAGAGCCGCGCCTGTTCCGAGGCCGCGCTTGGTGTCGTCGACATAGAGATCCTGAAGATAGCAGGTCCACTTCGGAAGCCAGCAGGAACGATGAAAGATGGCGTGGACGATGCCGGCAAGACGATCCTCGCTATCGAAAGCGCCGAGTGCATACATCTCCTCCGAGGAGTCATGGAAGCGGTTCCAGGTGAGCTCGGTCGTCTCCGGCGGAATAGCGACTTCGTAGAAGCGCTGGTAGCCGGCCCATAGCGGCTCCCAGGCGGCTCGATCGGACGGCTGCAGCGCGCGGATCTTCGTGGTCATCTCTGTCTTGCCCCATCATGTGGCTTAAATGAAAACGGCGGGGGAATCCCCGCCGCTACGTTCGCATGTCGCTGATGGTTTATGCCATTGCCTTCTGCAGGTTCTCGTCGATCTTGTCGAGGAAAGCCGTGGTCGAGAGCCACGGCTGATCCGGGCCGATGAGCAGCGCCAGATCCTTGGTCATGAAACCGGACTCCACTGTGTCGACGCAGACCTTTTCGAGCGTTGCAGCGAACTTTGCGAGTTCGGCATTGTCGTCGAGCTTGGCGCGGTGCGCGAGGCCGCGGGTCCAGGCGAAGATCGAGGCGATCGAGTTCGTCGAGGTTTCGTGGCCCTTCTGGTGCTGGCGATAGTGGCGGGTGACCGTGCCGTGCGCCGCTTCGGCTTCAACCGTCTTGCCATCCGGCGTCAAGAGGACCGAGGTCATCAGGCCGAGCGAACCAAAGCCCTGGGCAACGGTGTCGGACTGCACGTCGCCGTCGTAGTTCTTGCACGCCCAGACGTAGCCGCCGGACCACTTCAGAGCGGAAGCGACCATGTCGTCGATCAGCCGGTGCTCGTAGGTGATGCCAACTTCCTTGAACTGATCCTTGAATTCGGTCTGGTAGACCTCTTCGAAGATATCCTTGAAGCGGCCGTCGTAGGCCTTGAGGATGGTGTTCTTGGTCGACAGGTAAACCGGCCATTTGCGCATCAGGCCGTACATCATGGAGGCACGGGCGAATTCGCGGATCGATTCGTCGAGGTTGTACATGGCCATGGCCACGCCGGCACCCGGTGCGTCGAACACTTCCCGTTCGATGACCTGGCCATCTTCGCCGACGAACTTGATCGTCAGCTTGCCCTTGCCCGGGAATTTGAAATCGGTGGCGCGATATTGGTCGCCGAAAGCGTGACGGCCGACGACGATCGGTTTGGTCCAGCCGGGAACGAGGCGCGGCACGTTCTGGCAGATGATCGGCTCGCGGAAGATGACGCCGCCGAGGATGTTGCGGATCGTTCCGTTCGGGCTCTTCCACATCTGCTTGAGGTTGAATTCCTTGACGCGGTCTTCATCGGGGGTGATCGTCGCGCACTTGATGCCGACGCCGTGCTTCTTGATGGCGTTGGCAGCGTCGATCGTCACCTGGTCGTTAGTGGCGTCGCGGTTTTCGACGGAGAGGTCGAAATAGTCGATGTCGAGGTCGAGATACGGATGGATCAGCTTATCCTTGATGAGCTGCCAGATGATGCGCGTCATTTCATCGCCGTCGAGATCGGCGACGGGGTTAGCGACCTTGATCTTCTTCATGTATCTGCCTCGTTAGATTATAAAGGACTGGCGTCCCTGGTGGGTTGCGTAAAATCCCGAGCGCTATAGCACTGTGAGCCGGGAGTGCAAAGCCGGAAGCGGGCCGGGCCGCACTTTTTGCGGGCATTGCCAAGCGGGCGAAAATGGGTAGTCTCCGGCGCGAAACCATTGCCTCGGACATATCAACATGAAGAAGATCTCGCTCGTTTTCGCCTTCCTGCTTGGCTTGAACGCTCCTGTACTGGCTGGCGACACCACAGCTCCAGTCAAGGAGATCATGGATGCCACGATCAAAAACTGGTCTGGGACCGACAGCGACTGGGTCGACATCTTCGACGCAAGCCGGCTGACGCGTCTCTACAGTAAGGATTTCATCACGAAGTATCAGGCCGCCGTCCAGAATCCGGCAGCCGACGAAGACGGAATTTCCCCTTTCGATTACGACGTTATCGTGAACGGCGAGGACGCATGCCCGCTGCAGGATCTTGCCTATACGCCCAGGCCCGGCGCCAATGGCGCAACCGAAGTGGTCGTGACCTTCAAGAAGGCGACCTGTATGGACGACGGATCGGACAAGCGGGCCGTGACAACGGTACGCTTCCAGGTGATCGATGAGAGCGGCAAGCCCGTCATCGATGACGTCATCACCGAAGGCGATCCGGGCAAGCCGCCGAATTCGCTGAAGAACACCATGGTGCAGATCGCCAAGGGCGAGTAACGCACAAGATTGATTTGATTTTAAAACCGGCAACGGTATTTGAGCAGTAGGGTGAGACGCCAATCCTCTGCTGGGGGCCTGACTGCTTGTTTTCCGGTTTTGACTTCCGAGATTGGCTGCTCGCCAACGATCCAGCACTGTCACGTTTGCGGACCGCTTTGCGCGTCACGTTGACCATCGCTTTGTCGTTTGCGGCACTCCTGGCGATTCACTACCTGCTGTTTCCGCTTCCGACGGCGTCCTATGGCCTCGGGATCGTGCTGTCGATCGAAGGCGGCGTGGCGGTGCGCGACAAGGGCGGAACGCAGCAGCTGATCACACGGCTTCTCGGGTGCGCCGTGAGCCTTGCCGTTGTCGGTATCGCCGCTGGCCTGGAGGGTCACAGGTACGTATCCGACAGCGTGTTTCTACTCATCATCTTTCTCGCTGCCTCGGCGCGTGTCTTCGGCGCGAGAGGGCATGCCGTAGGAATGTTTGCCTTTACGTCCTATTTCATGGGCGCCTACTTTAGGCCGCCGATCGCGGAGCTTCCGCTGGTCGCGATAGGCCCCGTCGTGTCTGCCTTGGTCGGGCATGCGGTCCGCTCGGTGGTGCTTCCGGACGATTGGCGGCACGACCTTCTTCTTTCGCTAGAGAGCGTTCGGGGCCGCATCAATCAAATTCTGTTCAAGATCGCGGCGCTGGCGGCGGACAGGCGAGTTTCGGAAACGGACCGGCAGGAGCTCAATCAACTCGAGGAACGGCTGAAGGAAGTCGTGCTCATGGCGGAGAGCTTTATTCCGCGGCCTCCAAGCGGCGTCTTGGACGCCGGAACGGAGCCGGCCGGCGAGCTTGCGATCAGGCTCTTCGATGCGCACCTTGCTGCAGAGAGCGCGATTGTACTCTGCGCCCAGAGCCTACCGTCGTTCGAGCTCGTGCATGCGATCATCGAGGGAATGCCGGCGCCGTCGCCACGGGCGACACAGGATGATCGGCAGGCGGAAACCTCGCAAGCGCTGGTTCGTCTGGGCGGGGCGCGGACCCAACTCGCAGACACGATTGTGCAGGGGCACGAGACAGGTTTTGCCGAGATTGCCGCAGTTGCCGACGTGCCCGGAAAGCAGCAAAGGCCCGACTTCTCGTTGCGCAACCCACTCATCCGCTCGGCGTTTCAGATCACTCTTGCGTCAGCTATCGCGATGACGCTCGGCCTGGCGCTTTCCCGCGAGCGGTGGTTCTGGGCGGTCCTGGCGTCTTTCCTGGTGTTTACCAACACGAATTCGCGTGGCGATACCGCGATGAAAGCGCTGCAGCGCTCGATGGGAACACTGTTCGGCATCGCGATTGGTCTGGTCCTGGCAACCCTGCTTGGCCATCAAATGGCTGCCGCGCTGGCCGTCACGGGCCTTGCCATCTTCCTGGGGTTCTATTTCCTGCAGACTTCCTATGCGATGATGACCTTCTTCGTATCGATCGCTCTGTGTCTGGTGTATGGTATGATCGGGTCGCTGACCGTCGATCTGTTGCTACTGCGTATCGAGGAGACGGCGCTGGGCGCTGCTGTCGGTACGCTCGTCGCTTTCGTCGTCTTCCCGGCGCGCACGCGGGGCGCACTCGATGTGGCGGTTGGCAAATGGTTCGCGGCCTTGGACGAATTGTTGGCGGCTGCTTCCGATGGCGAGCAGAAAAATACGCTGATCGGGCTGTCGCAGAAACTCGATGCTTCCTATCGGGATCTTACGACAACAGCACGGCCGTTGGGCTCGAGCTGGTCCCTTGTCACCAGGCCGGGACATATCCGGCAGACGCTGGCAATCTTTCTCGCCGCCACCTATTGGGCACGGATCATGGCGAAGTACCATGATCCGTCCGTCAGGGATGCGGACGCCCAACAGCTCATTGACGCGGACCTTGCGCAGGCCGCCTCGGCCGCGAAGCGTGGGTCCGAATGTTTCTTCGTTGACCGCAAAACGCCGGTCAGGACCGGTCGGCATCTACCCGTGTCGAGCGCCGGCTCGCGTCTTGGCGTCGAAATGATAGGCTCGACGCTCGTTCGGCTTTACCCCGACGTATAAGCCTTTACGTTTCGGGCAGTCTTGGCTATTTCCGCGCATAGCAAAAGGATCGAGACTTCATGGCAGGCACGAACAGCGAGCGGCAACTTCTGGCGGAAGGCCCCGTCATAATTCTGGTCGAGCCGCAGATGGGCGAGAACATCGGCATGGTGGCGCGCGCCATGGCGAATTTCGGTCTTGCCGAACTGCGGCTTGTAAATCCGCGCGATGGATGGCCGAACGAGAAGGCGCAGGCCGCCGCGTCGAAGGCCGATCACGTCATCGAAGCCACCAAGGTCTACGATACACTCGAGCAGGCTTTGGCCGACCTCAATTTCGTCTATGCGACCACGGCGCGCGAACGCGACGGTTTCAAGCCCGTGCGCTCGCCGGTGGTCGCAGCCGAGACGTTGCGGGAACGTTTCCGCGCAGGGGAGGGAACGGGCATTCTCTTCGGTCGCGAGCGCTGGGGACTAACGAACGAGGAGGTTGCACTTTCGGACGAGATCGTGACCTTTCCGGTCAATCCTGCTTTTGCATCGCTCAACATCGCGCAGGCGGTGCTGCTGATGTCCTACGAGTGGATGAAATCCGGCATGGAGGATCTCGGCGCCGTGCCTTTTCAGGCGATGGGTCAGACGCAGTCCACGAAGGATCAACTATTCGGTCTGTTCGATCAGCTCGAAGACGCTCTCGATGCGCGCGGATATTTCCATCCCGCCGGGAAAAAACCAAAGATGATCGACAATCTGAGAGCTGTCCTCTCGCGTCGCGCTTTCTCGGAGCAGGAAATCAGCGTGTTGCGCGGCGTTATCTCCTCCCTGGACCGCTTCTCGCGCAAGAGCCCGCGCGGAGGCCGGTTCCCCGCAGACGCCAAGGAACCACAGAACGATGACAGCACTGGCGAATGAGCTGAAACCGGTCCTGGTCTTCGATTCCGGGATTGGCGGTCTAACGGTGTTGCGAGAAGCTCGGGTGCTGATGCCCGAGCGAGGTTTCATCTATGTCGCCGACGATGCCGGCTTTCCCTATGGCGGCTGGGAGGAGCAGGCGCTGAAGGAAAGGGTGATCGAGCTCTTTGCCAAGCTGTTGCAGGACCACGACCCCGAAGTCTGCATCATTGCCTGCAATACAGCCTTCACGCTTGTTGGCGCCGACCTGAGGGCTGCGTTTCCGCAGATGACATTCGTTGGCACTGTGCCGGCGATCAAGCCTGCAGCGGAGCGCACGCGGTCCGGGCTGGTATCGGTTCTGGCAACGCCGGGGACAGTCAGGCGCGCCTATACCCGCGATCTGATCCAGTCGTTTGCACAGCAGTGCCACGTGCGGCTCGTCGGCTCGGAAAACCTCGCCCGGATGGCGGAAGCCTATATTCGTGGTGATACGGTGTCGGACGAGGCGGTGCTTTCGGAAATCGGCCAATGTTTCGTCGAGATGGATGGTCGAAAGACCGATATCGTGGTGCTCGCCTGTACCCATTATCCGTTCATGGCCAATATGTTCAGGCGTCTTGCTCCCTGGCCGGTCGACTGGCTCGATCCGGCGGAGGCGATTGCCCGGCGGGCGCGTAGCCTCGTGCTCCATGTGGCGGATGCCGTTCATGCGGACAATTTCGACTTTGCCGTTTTCACCTCCGGAAACCCTGATTTTCCGACGAAACGGCTGATGCAGGGTTTCGGTCTCAACACCCGATGAAGGGCGTGCAGTCTAACCCGCCGCGGGGAGGCTTTTCCCGCGTAGGTGCTTTGCAGGTGCTTTATTTCGCGGAGCCGATCGCGCAATGTTGCGGACGGGGAATCGCTGGCGAGCTTCGGCCGCCCCAGAGCGACAAAAGGGATGTTCATGCCGTTTCAAAGACTTGTGATGTTAATTTTCTTCCTGCAGCCGATCGCTTTCGGCAGCTGGCTACCGCGCATTCCCGACATTCAGGTGAAACTTGGCCTCGGACCGGCCGATCTTGCAATCGCGCTGCTGGGCATGCCGGTGGGGATCTTAATTACCTTACCCTTCGCCGGCCGCTTCGTATCCCGCGTCGGCGGGCGGGCCACAATCATCTATGGCTTTGTTGCCTTCCTGGCGGTCGTATCCCTGCCAGTCTTCGCCGAGAGCATCGAAATGCTCTTCGTCGCACTGATGATCGTCGGTGTCGCCTTGTCGACGCTGGAGCTTGGCCTCAACGTGGAGGCCGATCGCGCCGAGAAGACGACGGGCCTTGTCATTATGAGTCGCTGCCATGGATTCTGGAGCCTGGGGATCATGGCAGGTAGCCTGATCGGGGCTGGAGCTATGGCGCTTCAGGTGTCCGCGCAATGGTCGATCCCTGTGGTCGCACTCCTTTGTCTGCCGCTCGCGCTTGCGACAAGTGCGCAGTTGCCGGTCGAGGCCAAGGCTATAGCCGCGACGTCGGCCGCCGCACCGGTGGCTCCTTTCAAGCTGCCGAGCCTCGCATTGCTCGGCATATGCGCCTTCACGTTCGGTATCACCATGACGGAGGGTGCAATTGCGGACTGGTCGGCCGTGTACTTGAAGGAGGTTCTGTCGACCGGCGGGGCCGCCACGGGCCTCGGCTATTCCGTGTTTGCTAGCCTTGTGGCCACGGGCCGCTTCGGCGGCGATTATATGAAGGGTCGGTTTGGCGCTGTCGCCATTGCACGCGGCTGCGGCTGTGCCGCGCTGGTCGGCCTGTTGATTGTGCTGTTTGCGCCAACCACGTTGGTGGCGCTGGTCGGCTTCGGTGCGATCGGGATTGGCGTTTCCGTCGGCTTTCCGCTTGCGGTTACCGCGTCTGCAGAGCTGACGGACCGGCCCGCTGCCGCGAGCGTCGCCATCCTGTCGTTCATGGCACTACTAGGCTTCCTGGTCGGGCCGCCGGTGATCGGTTTTGTCGGAGAGTTCTGGGGACTGCGAACCGGCTTGGCGATTTTGCTCGTTCCGCTCACCATCAGCCTCGTGTTCACTAGGATGTTGACGCTGCGAGCAGGCAATTGCGCGGCACCTGTTTTGGCGGATGAGGCCGCCTAACGCGTCGAGGGTTGGCTTTGGGATTGGCTGTGGGTTTCGGTGATGGACACCAGCATCGCCTGGCGAATCTGCTAGAGAGTGATGCTTTCGTAAGGGGAATAGGACTTGCAGGTTGGTATCGATATGGGAATGGCGTCCGGGGGGAACCCGGCTACGCTCGATATCGAGGAGCTTCTGGCGACCCGTCTGTTGGTGCAGGGCAATTCCGGATCGGGCAAATCGCATCTGCTTCGTCGCCTGCTTGAGCAATCTGCCCAGTGGGTCCAGCAGGTTGTCATTGATCCGGAAGGCGACTTCGTCACGCTGAGCGATAAGTTCGGCCATGTCGTGGTCGATGGAGAGCGCACGGAAGCGGAGCTTGCCGGCATCGCCAACCGTATTCGCCAGCACCGAGTTTCCTGCGTTCTGACGCTCGAGGGCCTGGATGTCGAGCAGCAGATGCGCGCGGCGGCGGCCTTCCTCAATGGCATGTTCGATGCCGACCGCGAATATTGGTATCCGGTTCTTGTCGTGGTTGACGAAGCGCAGATGTTTGCGCCCTCGGTCGGCGGTGACGTGTCGGAAGACGCACGCAAGATGTCGCTCGGTGCGATGACCAACCTGATGTGCCGCGGGCGAAAACGCGGGCTGGCAGGTGTGATCGCCACTCAGCGCTTGGCAAAGCTTGCTAAGAACGTTGCGGCTGAAGCCTCGAACTTCCTGATGGGCCGCACGTTTCTCGATATCGATATGGCGCGTGCAGCCGATCTACTCGGCATGGACCGGCGGCAGGCGGAAATGTTCCGCGATCTGAAGCGCGGCAATTTCGTGGCGCTTGGTCCGGCTCTGTCGCGCCGGCCGTTGCCGATCCAGATCGGCACGGTGGAGACGTCGGCACGCTCGTCAAGCCCGAAGCTGATGCCGTTGCCGGATTCGCCCGATGACGTCGAGGACCTGATCTTCACGCCGGATCCCGAAGAATTCCAGCGGCCGACCGTGCGCCGCGCTGCCCCGGCACCGCGGCCGACCACGGATATCCTCGCTGAACTTTCCCGCTCGACGGCGGCGGCTGTACCGCAGCCTGCCGAAGGACGAACGAGCCGGCCCGAGATGACCGCCGAGGATCGCGAGGACCGGCTTGCGAGCGTTCTCAACGAAATTCTCGACGATCCTGGCTCCGGCTTCCGCACGGATGCGGTTCTTTATCAGGACTTCCTTGTCCGCCTGCGCATGCGTCGTTTGCCTGGATCTCCGATGTCGTTGCAGGAGTTTCGGCGCAGGGTCGCCATCTCGCGGTCGGGTGTCGATGCCGCGACCGCGAAGACCGACGCGTGGGCGGCCGCACTGTCGCTTTCGACTGGTGTGACGGATGATCTCCAGGGGGTTTTCTTGATGTTGGCAAAGGCTGCGGTATGCAGTGAGCCATGTCCGTCAGACGCGCGGATCGCACGTGCCTACGGGACGCATTCGGCCCGGCGGGCAAGACGTCTGCTGGGTTACTTCGAGGAACAGGGCACTGTCGTCGTGCATACTGACTTTTCGGGAAAGCGCATCGTTGCTTTTCCCGACATGAACTGCCAAACGACACCTGGCGATGCGAACGCGCCTGACAGCGACGACCTACGTTCTGCCGCTGAGTAGCCCCGTCCAATTCCTTCATTGAAGACCGAAGTGCAATGTTAGTTCGCGCCGTCGATGCCCGCAGCGAGAGAATACGAGAAAGCTGCTTTTTGTCACAAGCGTTTCATCTCGCCGCGAGATAAGGCGTGCGTGCCGTCAGGGGCTGCACGTCTGTAAAAGGAGATGTCAGCCATGCGAAACAGCGTTGCTCGCCACGTGTCACAGGCGCTCGCCGTAGCTTTGCTCGCTACGGTCGCCATTCAGCCCAGCTATGCCGACGATGCCGCCGGAAAGCTTCTTGAACGAGGCGCAAGCGCAGATCTGAGCGCAGCGGGCGGCGCACGTCGCCTGTCTGGCGATGTGACGGAAGCTTATCGCGCAGCGATCGTCGATGGCCGGCCGAAGAATGTGATCCTGCTGATCGGCGATGGCATGGGCGACTCGGAAATCACCATCGCGCGGAACTATGCCGTCGGTGCGGGCCAGTATTTCCCAGGCATTGACGCCTTGCCGGTAACCGGTCAGTACACGCACTACTCGCTCGACAAGGAGACGGGCAAACCGAACTACGTGACAGATTCGGCCGCGTCGGGCACGGCTTGGGCCTCAGGCATAAAGAGCTACAACGGCGCGATCGGTGTCGATATTCACGAGGTGGCTCACGAAACCTTGCTAGAGAAGGCCAAGGCGGCCGGGCTAGGTACCGGCAATGTCTCGACCGCAGAACTCCAGGATGCGACGCCTGCCGTGCAGGTGGCACATGTAACGAATCGGAAGTGCTACGGACCGGTAGCTACCTCCGAGAAATGCGTATCGAACGCACTGGAAAACGGCGGCATCGGTTCGATCTCCGAACAGTTGCTCAATGCACGCGCGGACGTGACACTCGGCGGCGGCGCCAAGAGCTTCGATGAAATCGCCAAGGCCGGCGACTGGAAGGGCAAGACGCTTCGCCAGCAGGCGGAGGAACGTGGCTATATCATTGTATCGACCCTTGACGAGCTGCAGGCCGTGAAGCAGTCAAACGACGGCGCGCCGTTGCTCGGACTTTTCGCAGACGGCAACATGCCCGTGCGCTGGGAGGGGCCGCAAGCCAGCTATCACGGCAACATCGACAATGAGCCGGTCGTCTGCAAGGTGAACGACAAGCGTGCTACAGCGACACCGACGCTGCCGCAGATGACCGCAAAAGCGATTGAGCTTCTGCGCGGCAACGAGAGAGGCTTCTTCCTGCAAGTCGAGGGTGCATCCATAGACAAACAGGATCACGCGGCCAATCCGTGCGGCCAGATTGGCGAAACGGTCGATCTCGACGAGGCGGTGCAGGAGGCGCTGAAGTTCGCCCGGGAGAAAGGCGACACGCTTGTCATCGTTACCGCGGATCACGCTCATTCAAGCCAGATCATCTATCCTGATGCCAAGGCGCCTGGCTTGACCGAAGCGCTGATGACCAAGGACGGCGCAGTGATGGCGGTCAGCTACGGCAACTCCGAGGAGGTGGGTGATCAGGGCCACACCGGCTCCCAGCTTCGCATTGCGGCATATGGTCCGCGCGCTGCCAATGTCACCGGCCTGACGGATCAGACGGACCTGTTCTTTACGATCAGCGACGCGCTGGGCCTGAAGACCGAAACCGTCGGCATGAAGTGAGCCAAGCGGTATTCAAAAATCGAGCGGGACGGGGGCGTTGGCATTGATTGTCATTGACATTCAACGCGCTTCCCCATAAAGACCGCGCCAGCACGGGGCAGCAATGTCCCGTGTTTCATTTGACATGTCCCGTGGATCGTTCCAGTTCGCGTAACCGGAAAATCCTGTCGGGCCTCCTAAAGGGGCCAAAGGAGGGCGTGTTTCCTTCGAGCGATTTGGCAACAAATCGCCGTAACATTCTGAAAGGAAATACGATGAGCAAGCGCGAATCGTCCAAGTACAAAATTGACCGCCGCATGGGCGAGAACATCTGGGGTCGTCCTAAGTCCCCAGTGAACCGCCGCGAATACGGCCCGGGCCAGCACGGTCAGCGCCGCAAGGGTAAGCTTTCGGACTTTGGTGTGCAGCTGCGCGCCAAGCAGAAGCTCAAGGGGTACTACGGTGACCTGCGCGAGAAGCAGTTCCGTGCGATCTTCGCTGAAGCCGACCGCCGCAAGGGCGATACTTCGGAAAACCTCATCGGTCTTCTGGAATCCCGCCTGGACGCGATCGTCTACCGCGCCAAGTTCGTTCCGACTGTTTTTGCTGCCCGCCAGTTCGTAAACCACGGCCACGTGACTGTGAACGGCGTCCGCGTCAACATCGGCTCTTACCGGTGCAAGGCCGGCGACGTCATCGAAGTTCGTCAGAAGTCGAAGCAGCTCGTTTCGGTTCTCGAATCAGTTGGCTTGGCCGAACGTGACGTTCCTGAGTACATCGAAGTCGACCACAACAAGATGGTTGCGACCTTCGCTCGTGTACCGGCTCTCAGCGACGTTCCGTACGCTGTCGTCATGGAACCGCATCTGGTGGTCGAATTCTATTCGCGTTAACGCATAGCCCGAGCATTCGAATTTCGATTGCTGGAAAGGCCTATGCGTCTCCTAAGAGCTACTGCGCCTACGCGTCTTCGACACGTGGCGTAGTAGAGCGCGAGGCGTTTTCGCATACGGAAAAGCCGCCTCTTGGGGCGGCTTTTTCGTTATCTGGAGGAAAACGATGGTGGATTTGCAGGCCGTCCTCGACGGTATTTACACTGAGCTGACACCCCGGATCGGTGAAGGCAAGGTTGCGGACTACATTCCGGAGCTTGCCAAGGTCGATCCCGGCCAGTTCGGTCTTGCCGTTGTCACTGTTGACGGCAAGGTCTACACCGTCGGCGATGCCTCCATTCCGTTCTCGATTCAGAGTATTTCCAAGGTGTTCATGCTGACGTTGGCGCTCGGTAAGGTCGGCGAGGGTCTGTGGAAGCGGGTCGGCCGGGAACCGTCTGGGTCGGCCTTTAATTCGATCGTCCAGCTCGAGCACGAATCAGGCATTCCGCGCAATCCCTTCGTCAACGCCGGCGCTATTGCCGTGTCCGATGTCGTGCTCGCTGGGCATGCGCCGCGCGAGGCGATAGGGGAGCTGTTGCGGTTCGTACGCTACCTAGCAGACGATGAGTCGGTCACCATTGACGACAGGGTTGCGAAATCGGAGACGCAGACCGGTTTTCGCAATTTCGCGCTCGCGAATTTCATGCGTGCCTATCGGAACCTCGATCATCCCGTCGACCATGTGCTCGGTGTCTATTTTCACCAATGTGCACTCTCGATGAGTTGTGAGCAGCTGGCGAAGGCGGGGCTGTTCCTGGCGGCGCGCGGGAGCAATCCGGTGACGGGGCATTCGGTCGTCTCGCCCAAGAGGGCGCGGCGTATCAATGCCCTGATGCTGACCTGCGGCCACTACGACGGTTCCGGCGACTTTGCCTATCATGTCGGCCTGCCAGGCAAGAGCGGTGTGGGGGGTGGAATTTTTGCTGTCGCGCCTGGCATCGCATCGATTGCGGTCTGGTCTCCGGGCCTTAACAAGGTCGGAAACTCGCAGCTTGGCGCCGTGGCGCTGGAGATGTTGGCGGCGCGCACGGGCTGGTCTGTTTTCGGCGATTGACGCTGTGTTGGGCCAGCGCTTTCTGTTAGAGGAGGTCGGACCCTGATTGGATGAGAAGATGAACATCGCCGCTGACATTGCCGATGAGCTGGATACGCCTGAAAGTGAAGGCGGGATCGCGCATGCGCTTTTTGTCGATGCGCCGAGTTCTGTCTCCTTCAACAAGATGCGCAAGCGCCTGCTGCGTCAGGTTCGCCAAGCGTTTGACGATTTTGCCATGCTCAAGGGTCAAAATCGGTGGCTGATCGGCGTTTCCGGCGGCAAGGACTCCTATGGACTGCTGGCATTGCTTCTCGATCTGCAATGGCGCGGCCTGCTGCCCGTGGAGCTGATCGCCTGCAATCTCGACCAGGGTCAGCCAAATTTTCCCAAGCACGTGCTGCCTGGTTATCTTACCAGGATCGGCGTCAAGCATCGGATCGAATACCGCGACACCTATTCGATCGTGAAGGAAAAGGTGCCGGCGGGTGCGACCTATTGCTCGCTCTGTTCGCGGCTCAGACGTGGCAACCTCTATCGCATCGCGCGGGAGGAAGGCTGCGATGCGCTTGTGCTTGGACATCATCGGGAGGATATCCTTGAAACATTCTTCATGAATTTCTTCCACGGCGGGCGTCTCGCTTCCATGCCGGCGAAACTGCTGAACGACGAAGGTAACTTGATGGTGCTGCGTCCGCTTGCCTATTGCGCCGAGGACGATATGGCGAAGTTTGCGGCTGCCATGCAGTTTCCGATTATCCCCTGCGATCTCTGCGGCTCACAGGACGGACTGCAGCGAAACGCGATGAAGGAAATGCTTGCCGACATCGAGCGGCGTATGCCTGGCCGCAAGGACACGATGCTGAGGGCACTGGCTCACGTGAACCCCTCGCACCTACTCGATCAGAAGCTTTTCGATTTTGCGGGCCTGATGGCCGGAGAAACGACGCTTAAGAGTGAATAGCCAGCAGTTAGGCGCATAGAAGGATATCCCATGGCTCCCACGATAGATGTTGTGACGCTTGCCGATCTTTTGAGGCGTGCGGCGAAGGCAGAGATATTGCCACGGTTCCGCCGGCTCGGCAGCGACGATGTCCGTGCAAAAAGCGAGGCCACGGATCTAGTAACGGAGGCCGACCTGCAAGCCGAGCGAATGATCAAGGCGGAGGTCGCTCTGCGCTGGCCAACCGCGACATTCATCGGCGAAGAGTCGGTTGCGGCTGTCCCGACCCTGCTTGGAACGCTCGGAGGTGCGGATCTCGCCATCGTGGTCGATCCCGTCGACGGCACTTTCAACTTCGCGTCCGGCATTCCGGCGTTTGGCGTCATGGCCTCCGTCGTAGCGAAGGGTGAGACGCTTGCCGGCATCATTTACGATCCGATGGGCGATGACTGGGTGGTTGCCGAAAAGGGCAGCGGTGCGTGGCTTCGGCGGCCTGACGGCGATGCGGAGCGGCTTTCGGTGGCGCGGCCGGTCGCGCTCGGCCAGATGGTTGGGATGGCCTCGACCGGGTTTTTATCCGCGGACAAACGGGCTGCGATCCTGGCCAATCTGGCCAAGGTGCGTTTTCTCTCGAATTATCGCTGCGCGGCGCACGAGTATCGGACGTTCGCGGGCGGCCACGTGCACTACCTGATGTACAATAAGCTGATGCCTTGGGATCACCTTGCCGGTACGTTGATTGCTCAGGAGGCCGGTGGCTATGCCGCTCGCTTCGACGGGTCTGCCTACCTGCCGCATCATCTTGACGGCGGGCTGTTGATCACGCCTGACAAGGAGAGCTGGGAGCTGCTGCGCCGCGAGGTCTTTACCGTCTGACCAATCGAAAAAACCGCCAGATTGAACTGACCCCCGAAGGTTGGTGCCAACTTAATGGGGTCAGTTCAATGGTCGAGGGCTTTTGCGTTGGAGCATTTTTGGTTTTTCTACGAATCGCGAAATGCTCCGACCTCACGTTTCGACACAATCCCACTGGAAATGACTTTTGCTGGAATTGATCTAGAAGTGACCAGCACCCGGATCCAGCCGTGGGTCGTCGCCGGGATGCGTGAAGAGCTTGCCGCCTTCCGCCCACAGCGTGGCAACGATGCTCACGGCACCGAACACAGCGAAGCCGCCAAACAGGGGCTGCACCGTGCCGTTGAAGAGCTGGCCGACGGTGCCGCCCAGGATGGCGCCGAAGGTGGTCGAAACGAAGCCTGTGATCGCGGTCGCCGTGCCTGCCAGGTTGCCCATCGGTTCAAGGCTGATGGCCGTGAAGTTGGTGGCGATGACAGCGAACATCATCAGCAGGACGGTGAACAGAGCGTAGGCGAAAGTGAAGTCAGGCTTGCCGCCCAGCGCTTTGACATAGCCGATAGCGGAAACGATCGTGAATAGGATCATCGCGACGTGCGATATGCGGCGCATACCAAACCTGCGCACGAAAAAGCCATTCGCGAAGTTCGCTACGGCGATACCGCCCGCTGTTGCCGCGAAGGCGATCGGAAGCCATTCGCCGAGCCCATAGACTTCGCCGAACACCTGCTGGACGGAGATGACGTAGGCACTGATGACGGCCGTAAACATCGTCAGTCCGATCATGTAGCCGCAGGTGATCTTGTTGGTCAGGACCGTCTTGAAGCCATCAACCACGGAGGCGACCGAGAGCGGTATCCGCTCTTCCTTCGGCAGGGATTCCTTGAGGCGAAGCAGCGCCCAGACGAAGAGAATGGCGCCGACAATACCCAGCAGGATGAATATCCAATGCCAATTGGCATAGGTGATGATGAGCTGGCCGACAGAGGGGGCAACAATCGGCACGATCATGAACACGATCATGACGTAGGACATCACGCGGGCCATTTCGCGCCCGCCGAAGCAGTCGCGCACGATTGCCATGGTGGTGATGCGCACGGCGGCGCCGCCGAGGCCCTGAACGAAACGCATGATGAGGAGCATTTCGAAGCTTCCCGTCGCCGCTGCGGCGAACATGGCAAGAACATAGACCGCAAGGCCACCGAGCAAGATGTTTCGGCGGCCGAACGTATCGGACAGACTGCCGAAGATGATCTGGGAAACGCCGAATCCAAGGAAGAAGACGCCGATGACGAGCTGGGTGTCATTGGCGTTCGCGACGCCGAGGGAATGGCCGATGGCCGGGAGCGACGGCAACATGCTGTCGATTGCCATTGCGACGCTCGCCGTCATGATCGCGATCGTTATGACGAATTCGATGAAGCCCATGCCGATGCGGCGCGAACCCTGATTTTCAGTGTGAGGCTTATGTGGCGGCGTCATTATGCAAATCCTGAATATGAAATGGCGTCAATCGTTCAAACAGCCGGGTTGTGCGGCTGAAAGAGACGGCCTTTTTCGGCTATCAAGACGAAGACGAGACCAATGATCGATACGGTGAAATAACCTGCAACCATTGGTAGCGCCGTTCCGTTGAATGCCTGGCCGATACCGGCGCCGATCAGGGCGCCGCCTACTGTGCTCATGAAGCCGAGCACAGAGGAGGCGGTGCCAGCCACGTGGCCAAGCGGCTCCATTGCCAGCGAGTTGAAATTCGAGCCGATCCAGCCGAACTGGAACATCGCGAGGCCGAAGAATCCGATAAAGAAAGGGAACGGCATCGGGTGCGGGCCGACCAGTAGAGCCAGCAGCCAGATGGTGTTGATGGTGATGAAGCCGAGCAATGCCCCATGCGAGAGGCGCCGCATTCCGAACTTGCCGACAAGGCGCGAATTCAGGAAGGACGCCAGCGACATGAAGATCGCCACGCCGGCGAATGCGAACGGGAAATAGACGCCCAGGTCGTAGATCCCGACGTAAATCTGCTGCGCGGAATTGATGAATCCGAACAAGGAACCGAATATGAAGGTGGTGGCGATCGTATAGCAGAGTGCGATGCGATTGGTCAGAACCAGCTTGAAGCCGCCGATCACTGCACGGGGGGTGAAGGGGCGGACGTTGGCGGCGTGGAGTGTTTCAGGCAAACGGACGTAAGCCCAGATCGCGATCAGTGCGGCCATGGCTGCAATAAACACAAAGATCAAATGCCAGCTGCCGAAGAACATGATGATCTGGCCGCTTCCTGGCGCGATAACCGGAACGATCATGAACACCATCATGATCAGAGACATGACCTCCGCCATTTGCCTGCCGCCGTAGACGTCACGGACAATGGAGATGGTGATCACGCGCGTCGCGGCTGAACCGATGCCCTGAATGAAGCGCAGAGCAAGCAGACCCGCGAAGGACGGGACCAAGGCAATACCAAGGGCGGAACCGATATAGATGGCGAGGCCGATCAGAAGTGGAATGCGGCGGCCGAAGCGATCCGAGAGCGGGCCGTAGAAAAGCTGCGCCGAGCCAAAGCCGAGGAGGTAGGTCGAGACGACGAACTGACGGTGGTTTTCGCTTTCGACGCCCAAGCTTGCGCCGATTTGCTGAAGGGCGGGGAGCATGATGTCGATAGCAAGCGAATTAACCGCCATCAGGAAAGCGGCGAGGGCAATGAACTCACCTTTGCCCATGGGCAATCTGCCCGCGTGCACGGCTTGTGATGAATCTGTCACAATGAAATTCCCATAAACAGGCCAAGGCGCTGTTCAGCACAGCGCCTCGGACTCGAAATACCGATTTGGAAACCGGACGGACGCCCGGTGACCGGTCAGGTCAGGCGGCGCCGCGAACGGTGACGCCGTTTTCCTGCAGGTGCTGCTGCAATTCGCCGGCCTGGAACATTTCCCGGACGATGTCACAGCCGCCGACGAACTCGCCCTTCACGTAGAGCTGCGGGATCGTCGGCCAGTTCGAGTAGTCCTTGATGCCCTGGCGGATTTCCGAATCAGCGAGCACATTGATGCCCTTGTAGTCGACCCCGATATAATCAAGGATCTGGACGACCTGGCCGGAGAACCCACACTGGGGAAACTGAGGCGTGCCCTTCATGAAGAGGACGACGTCGTTGGCCTTGATTTCGTTGTCGATGAATTCGTTGATACCGCTCATGGGACCTAATCCTTTCAACAGGCGGGTTAAAGGCCCACCGTTTCAATCGTTAAGCTTAGATAGCATGTGATGGGCGGAAATCCAGCCGGTGCAATCAAAAAAACGCCCGGCACCCAACGCGATGTGGCGGGCTGTTGCCTATCCGTGACGGGCGCCCCGGATCGGCATCTGTTGCCGGAATAAATGATCAGCACGCGGCGCTAAACGAGGGCGCGGCCAGGCTGAACATACGAGCCGAGCGACCGTTAAATTGCTGACGCTAATCAAGTGGCAGCCGAAATCAGGATGCCCGGCGTTTCACCGGGCATACTTCTATCTCGCCATCACTCGGGTGCGGATGTCTGCAAAGCCAGGGCATGCAGTATTCCGCCCATATTTCCCTTCAGCGCCTCGTAAACCATCTGGTGCTGTTGCACGCGGCTTTTGCCGCGGAATGCCTCAGCAACGACTTCGGCAGCATAGTGATCGCCGTCGCCTGCAAGATCCCGAATCGTCACCTTGGCACCGGGAATTCCGGCTTTGATCATGTCTTCGATGTCACCGGGTTTCATAGGCATGATCGGTACTCCTTGCGCATCATACCGCGGCAGCGAGTGTGCCGCGGCCTTCCATGTAATCAGGGAACCATGATTCATGGGCGTTGCGCAATTGCTGAATCGGCAGCGAGAGCAGATCGTCGACGACGAGGTTTTCGCCTTCGACCGTGCCGAGACGGCGGAAGGGAACGCCCGCACCCTCCGCATTGGCGCATACAAAGTCGGCGACGTCGACGGGCAGGGTAAGCACGTAGCGGGCCTGGTCTTCGCCGAAGAGAAGTGCGTGGGGCGCACCTTTACCTTCGCTGAGGGAGATTTTGAGCCCCTTGCCTGAAGCCATGGCCATCTCGGCGAGGGCGAGGGCAAGCCCGCCGGACGAGATATCATGGCAGGCGGTTGCCTGACCGTTGCGGATGACCGAGCGCACGAAGTCGCCGTTTCGGCGTTCAGCGAAGAGGTCGACCTCAGGCGCCGGACCGTCCGTGCTCCCAAGGATGTCGCGGACGTAGATCGAGCAGCCAAGATGGCTGCCGTCGGCGCCGATCATGATCACCCTGTCGCCATTCGCGGCGGTGCCGATGCGAGCCATCTTCTTCCAGTCGCCCAGAAGACCGACGCCGGCAATCGTCGGCGTCGGAAGGATCGCGACGCCGTTGGTCTCGTTGTAGAGCGAGACGTTGCCGGAAACAATGGGGAAATCCAGCGCGCGGCAGGCCTCGCCGATGCCCTTCACGGCATGGACGAACTGGCCCATGATTTCCGGTTTTTCGGGGTTGCCGAAATTGAGGTTGTCGGTTGCCGCGAGAGGCTCTGCGCCGGTCGCGGTGATGTTGCGCCAGCATTCTGCCACTGCCTGCTTGCCGCCCTCGAAAGGGTCGGCTTCGACGTAGCGCGGGGTTACGTCGGACGAGAAAGCCAGTGCTTTGGTCGGGTGGGTTTCGACGCGGACCACGCCCGCGTCGCCACCAGGCAGCTGCAGCGAGTTGCCCTGAATCAGCGTGTCATACTGTTCATAGACCCACCGACGGCTCGACTGGTTCGGAGACCCGACGAGCTGCAGCAGCGCCTGGCCGTAGTCGGCAGGTTCCGCAACGAGGTGGGCGGGGAGTGCCGCACGCTTGTCTGGTTCGCGCCACGGCCGGTCATATTCCGGAGCCTGGTCGCCGAGGTCCTTGATGGGCAGGTTCGCGACTTCGTCTCCCCGGTGCACGATGCGGAAGCGCAGGTCATCGGTGGTTTTGCCGACGATGGCGAAATCGAGTCCCCACTTGACGAAAATTGCCTTTGCGACGGCTTCCTTTTCCGGTTCCAGAACCATGAGCATTCGCTCCTGGCTTTCGGACAGCATCATTTCATAGGCCGTCATCTGGTCTTCGCGGACGGGGACCTTGTCGAGATCCAGCAGGATGCCGAGATCGCCCTTGGCGCCCATTTCCACGGCGGAGCATGTGAGACCGGCCGCACCCATGTCCTGGATGGCGATTACGGCGCCAGTCTGCATCAGTTCAAGGCATGCCTCAAGCAGGCATTTTTCTGTGAAGGGGTCGCCGACCTGCACGGTCGGGCGTTTTTCTTCGATAGATTCGTCGAATTCTGCCGAGGCCATGGTCGCGCCGCCGACGCCGTCGCGGCCGGTCTTGGCGCCGAGATAAACGACCGGAAGACCGACGCCCTTGGCCTCAGAGAGGAAGATCGCATTCGACTTGGCAAGCCCCGCGGCGAAAGCATTGACGAGGATGTTGCCGTTGTAGCGCGCGTCGAACTCGACTTCGCCGCCGACCGTCGGAACGCCGAAGGAATTGCCGTAACCGCCAACGCCGGAAACAACGCCGGAAACCAGGTGGCGGGTCTTCGGATGATCCGGCTCGCCGAAGCGAAGCGCGTTCATGGCCGCGATGGGGCGGGCGCCCATGGTGAAGACATCGCGCAGAATGCCGCCGACGCCTGTTGCGGCACCCTGATAGGGCTCGATGTAAGAGGGGTGGTTGTGGCTTTCCATCTTGAAGACGACGCAATCGCCGTCATCGATATCGACCACTCCGGCGTTTTCCCCAGGACCCTGGATGACGCGGGGGCCCTTGGTCGGCAGCGTGCGAAGCCACTTCTTGGAGGATTTGTAGGAACAATGCTCATTCCACATCGCCGAGAAGATGCCGAGTTCGGTAAAGGTCGGCTCGCGTCCGATCAGATCAAGTATCCGCTGGTATTCATCCGGCTTCAGGCCGTGGGCGGCGATCAGTTCGGGGGTGATCGGGCGGGTATTGGAAATGGTCATGAGCTCTCGGAAGTCCCTGCCGTTGCGCGATTTCGGTGTCTTTAGCCTAAGTCGATGAAACGCGCGACAGGAAAAATGGCTGCTGTTAACTGACCGAGGTCAGGAAGGGGCAATTTCGTTGCGGCCTCGAGGTTGTAGCCGACCGGAATGCCAGCACGGGTCATACTTTTGTTCGGGCCATCGCACGGGTGGGCGTACGAGAAATGAGCAACCTGTGCAACATCATTCCAGTGTGCGTCCAACCTGTAGCTTGCGCCGACGGCCGGCACCCAATCTGCGACTATACCGCGCCAATGCTTTGCCCTCGTCCTAGCGCAAATCATTGGGGCGTATCGGTGGCATGGATATTGAGTCGGCAAAGAAACCTCTCGTTGGGAAGTCTAGAAATTCTGGATGCTTTCGGTCGGCAACAGTTTCAGACCTCGCCGTCGTATCCGGAGCCGCCACTTTCGAGCAGACGTCGGAGCGTCATTATACCGGCAACCAGTTCCTCTCTGCTCTTCGGAGAGGAGAAGCTGATACGCACGCGGTGATACACCTTGTCGGTGCGCGCGGCCTTGAACTCGTCTTCATCGTCGATCAGGACACCGTCCCTGAATGCTGCGTTCTTGAAGGTTCCCGAAAGCCATGGGTCGGGCAGTTTCAACCACAGGAACGGCACGTGCGGATGCGACACGAAATCGAATCCGTTGAGCTTTTCCAGGGAGATCTGCTCTCGAATGCTCAATTCGCTGATGCATGCCTTGCGGATTTCGTGCGCTTGACCACTTAACACCAGGCGCGCGCACGCCTCGGCGAGGATGAAGGGCAGCCCGCCGGTGATCATCTTGTGCGTCACCTTGATCCGTTGGGCAAAATGCGGCGGGCAGGCGACCCAACCGCCGCGAACGCCTGCGGCGACGGCTTTCGACAGGCCGCTGATCAAAAAGGTCCGATCCGGCGCCAGGGAGGAGAGGAGGGGATTCTCGTCGCCGGTCATGCCACCGTAGAGGTCATCTTCTATCAACCAGACGCCATGGCGCCGCGCGATCTCCGCGACTTTCGCCCGACGCTCATGCGGCATGGTTGCGAGCGTAGGGTTGTGGGCGGTCGGCATCAGAAAAGCCAGCTTCGGATGCTGCTGAAGGCACAGCCGCTCAAAATCATCCGGAATGATACCATTCTCGTCTGAATCGACGGTGATCGTTCGGCGACCGAGAATGCGGGCACTGCGGCTCACTTGGGTGTAGCTCAGGTTTTCGAAAACGATCTTGTCTCCAGGCGATGACACCGCGGAGATGACGGCGATGGCGGCAGCATGTGCCCCGAGGGTCGGAACGATGTTTCCCGCCTCCGGCATCCAGTCGTTGCGGGCGAGCCAGCGACGACCGGCCTCGTACCAATTTTTCGGGAAAATGCGCGAGTAGGAGGAAATCTCCGACAGATGCTGCTCGCCGATCTCCGCAAGAATACGTCCGATGATCTTGCCCTGGCCGAGATCGGGCGCCGCTGTCGTGTCGAAGCGAACCTTGTCCGGCGGGGCATCGATGGTCCTGGTGCCGCCCAAGGCGATCGTCAAGGTATCCGCCTGATTGCCCGGTGCGGTTTCGGTCCTGTCGAGGACGTAGGTGCCCCGCCCAACTTCGCCGGCGACCAGTCCACGTTCGTGCACTAGCGCGTAGGCGCGTCCGATTGTGCCGATTGTCACCCCAATATCGTAAGCCAGGTTGCGTTGTGGCGGGAGCTTGCTGCCGGCAGGCAGCGTGCCGCTCGCGATCGCAGACTCGATACTGTCCGCCAGCCTGAGATAGACAGGACCGGAACCTCGGGTAACATCGGGAAGCCAATTTGTCATGATGACAATTTCCTAGATTGTCACTGTCTGTGTGTCAAGATTATCAGGGAAATGCACACAATGAGAGATCGGAGTTGAAATGTCTGCCGCACCTGATGTCAGAAACGCAAACTTATGTATCCCGACGCAGGAACAAGCGCGTGAGATGATCACTCGATGCGTTCGGTCTGAGGTTTCGCGACTTCCCGGAATTCTCTGGCGCCGTCTGATGCTGTCGCATCAGAAACGCGAGACACGCAGAGCCTTGAGAGATTTGACGGACGCGCAATTGCTCGACATCGGCCTCACGCGCGCCGAGGCGCGCAAGGAAGCGAGCAAGTCATTCTTCTGGAATTGATCAGCTGCAGCTCTTGCTGCCGGACGCCCAACGCGTGACATCATGCGCGATGCGCGTTCCGAGCGGCGATTGCATCATCGGCCCGAAGGCGTCGAGCTTGGAGGGATTGCCTTCCGCCTGGACTACAAGCAGCGGTCTGCTTTCCGGGTTGCCTTCGTGGACGACGAGAATACGCGGCCGGCCGGAGAATGAATTGAGCTCCGGCGCCAACTTGTAAGCCGCAAAGGCCGCATCACCCGATTTGAACCAGCAGCTATTCGCAGCCACCGCAACGCGCTCCATCGTGGACAGCGCGCTTCGATCGGGACTGCGAACCACCGGCTTCGACTGACAAGAGGCGACCAGTGCCGTCGTGGTGGCGATAGCGATAATATGTAGTGCAGCGAAGCGAGGGCGCATCGATCTTACTCCAGGGGACCGGATGAATGGCCTCTTATGCGTGGAAGGTTAAGCAGCGATTACGTCAAGCGCAGAAGCGAAGAGACCGCGACCGTCTGAGCCGCCGTGCGCGGCCTCGATAAGGTTTTCGGGGTGAGGCATCATCCCGAGGACATTGCCCTCTTCGTTCATGACGGCGGCAATATCATTGATCGAGCCATTTGGATTGGTGCCTTCGGCGTAGCGGAACACCACCTGGCCTTTGCCTTCGATCTTTGCCAGCGTTTCAGCGTCAGCGAAATAGTTCCCGTCATGGTGGGCAACCGGGCAGCGAATGACCTGACCTTTGCCGTAGGCGCGAGTGAAGTCCGTTTCAGCGTTCACCACTTCCAGCTTGATCTCGCGGCAGACGAACTTGAGCGATGCGTTGCGCATGAGGGCGCCGGGCAGGAGGCCAGCCTCGACCAGGATCTGGAAGCCATTGCAGACGCCAAGTACCTTTACGCCCTTGTTTGCCTTCTCGATGATCGCCTGCATGACAGGCATCCGCGCCGCAATTGCTCCGCAGCGAAGGTAATCGCCATAGGAGAAGCCGCCTGGAATGACGATCAGGTCGACATCCGGAATCTGCGTTTCCGTCTGCCAGATCGTCACAGGTGCCTTGCCTGAGATTTTCGTAAGCGCAGCGATCATGTCACGATCGCGATTGAGGCCCGGGAGTTGAACGACGGCTGATTTCATGGGTGCGGTTCAAACCTTGCTTGTGCTTCTGCCAGTTCTCGAAGTCGAGACGGTTTTCTATGCGTTCCAGCCGGTCGGCATACCGACCCAGGACGCTGTAGATATTGTAAATGTCCTTGTTGCATCGAGATCATCGTGCTTCGCATCGCATTCAGCTCGGCCTTGCTTCGGGCCTGAAATGTCGGAGTGCATGCGCTTCAGCAGCCTATACATCAAGTCTTGCGTCACTTCGGGCATCGCGCCGTCTCCACAACCTTTAGTCGAAATGGATAGCATAATTCTCGATAACGGTGTTGGCGAGGAGTTTCTCGCACATTGCCTTGAGGTTGCTTTCGGCCATCGCCTTGTCGGCGCCTTCGAGTTCGACGTCGAATACCTTGCCCTGGCGGACATGGCCGACACCCTCGAAGCCGAGCGCGCCGAGAGCGCCCTCGATTGCCTTGCCCTGCGGATCGAGAACGCCGTTCTTCAGCGTGACGGTTACACGAGCCTTGATCACTTTGTCTTCCCTGTCTTCTTTGACCGAATGTGTTACTTCACGAGGACAGGGCCTGTGCCGCGCACTGGCTCGTTCTCATTGATGATGCCGAGGCGGCGCGCCACTTCCGAATAGGCTTCGAGAAGCCCGCCCAGATCGCGACGAAAGCGGTCCTTGTCCATCTTTTCTTGGGTGTCGATATCCCAGAGTCGGCAGGAGTCCGGTGAGATTTCGTCTGCGAGGATGATTCGCATCATGTCGCCTTCGTAAAGGCGCCCGCATTCGATCTTGAAGTCGACGAGCTGGATACCGACGCCGAGGAACAGACCGGTCATGAAGTCGTTGACGCGAATGGCCAGCGCCATGATGTCGTCCAGCTCGGCGGGGTTAGCCCAACCGAAAGCCGTGATGTGCTCTTCGGAGACCATAGGATCCTCGAGCGCGTCCGACTTGTAGTAGAACTCGATGATCGAACGCGGCAGGACCACCCCTTCCTCGATTCCGAGGCGCTTGGCCAGCGAGCCGGCGGCGACGTTGCGGACAACGATCTCAAGCGGGATCATCTCCACTTCGCGGATCAACTGCTCGCGCATGTTAAGCCGGCGGATGAAGTGCGTCGGAATGCCGATCTTGTTCAGATGATTGAAAATGAATTCGCAAATGCGGTTGTTCAGAACGCCCTTGCCATCGATGACTTCGTGCTTTTTCTTGTTGAAGGCGGTGGCATCATCCTTGAAGAACTGGATCAGCGTGCCCGGCTCGGGTCCCTCATACAGAATCTTGGCCTTGCCCTCGTAAATACGGCGGCGACGGTTCATTGCGATTGTTCTCTGTCGTTGGCGCGCTGGGATAGCGCGAGTGGATCGATCTCGTGGCGTCCCCTTAAAGGAAAAGCGAGGGTTTCACAATCCGCCTGTCACTCCTTCCCCGGATTCCGGATTATCCGGAGTGCCGCCAAGAGAATCGAAAGCTTCAGGAACCTATTTTACAGGGTTTTGCGTAATAACGGAACGACAGGCAGTGCCCGGCTCTGTTTTGCAAGTATTTATTTGGAGACGTATCCTTTGAGCGGCTTGCGCAGTTCGGTCTGCGGGCCGCAAGCCTCAGCGTCGATCTGCCGCCAACCGGCGGCACGCACGAACGCCGGGATCTGCAACGCTGGCATCGGGCGGGCGAGTGCGTAGCCCTGTAGCATATCGCAACCCAGATCGGCGAGAATGCGGACGTGATCCATCGTTTCCACGCCTTCTGCGGTGACGAGGATGTTCAGCGACCGCCCTATATCGATGATGGAACGGACCAGTTTTCGCTGCCCCGACGAATGCGGCACCATCCGCACGAGTTCCCTGTCGATCTTCAGTGTCTTGGGGCTGAGTTTCAAAAGGCTGACGATCGACGCATGTCCAGTGCCGAAATCGTCGATTTCGATGTCGATCCCCAGCCTGCGCAGCTGCCGCAGATTCGCGATGACGGCTTCGTCGCAATCGTCGAGTGATATCGACTCAAGCAACTCGAATGCGACCGTTCCAGGCGCGATCTTCAGCGCGCGAAGCTTCTTTCCTAGATTGGGATCATCGAGGCGACGGGACGAGACGTTGACCGCGATCTTCGGAACGACAATGCCTTCGCTTGCCCAATGCTCCCGATCGGCCAATGCCTGTTCGAGAATGAGGCCGTCGATTGTCGCGACGACATTGATGTCCTCGGCAATTGCCAGGAATTTATCGGGAGTCATCAATCCGCGCTCGCGATGCTGCCAGCGGGCCAGGGTCTCGACGCCGGCAATATCAAGCGTGCGGGCATGAAACTGCGGCTGGTAGAACGGAACGAACTCCCGGCGTTCCAGCCCGAGGAGAATATCGTCTGCAAGGCGCTTGCTGGCGATGATGCGGCGACGGGCGTCAGTGGAAAAAAACTCGTGCCGGTTCCTCCCGCCGCTCTTTGCGCGATAGAGCGCGATATCCGCATTCAATAGAAGTTGCTTTCCGTCGAGCGCCGAACCGCCGCCCGTTGCGATACCGATGCTCGCGCCGAAGCGGCAATCGTGGTTTTCGTAGCGAATCGGGCGGCAGAGTTCGTGGATGATGCGCTCGGCGAGGTTGGATATCTTCTTCGGTGTGACGTCGATCGTGCAAAGGACGACGAACTCATCTCCACCGATGCGGGCGACGAAATCGTTCGAGCGCACGTTTGCCTTGAGAACCGTGGCCGCATGTTGCAGCATCGCGTCCCCTGCGCGGTGGCCGAGCGTGTCGTTGATCTGCTTGAACCGGTCCAGATCGATATGAAGCACCGCCAACGTCAGGTTGTCGCGGCGGCATCTTGCAGAATACTCGTCGAGCATACGGTCGAGATAGCGGCGGTTTGGCAATGCAGTCAGGTAATCGTGGAGTGCAAGATGCTCAATATTCTCTTTGGCAGCCTCAAGATCGAGGTTGCGGGCTTCGGCAAGGTCTTTTGCGCGTTGTAGTTCGGCGTTCAGAAGAGCTTCTTCCGTCACATCCCAATTCGCGCCGATCAGCTTGCGGCGGCCATCGCCGTCGATGAAAAACGCGCTCTTCGCACGGATGACACGTTCGGCGCCGTCGCCGCGGATGATGCGAAACTCATGCTGGAAGCCGCTGTTTCGTTCGACGTTTTCGGCGATTGTCGCAAATACGCGGTCCCGGTCGTCGGGATGGAGTGCTTTGGCCCAGGCGTCGCCAGCGGTCTTCCGCGATGGCTGCTCTATGCCGTAAATTGCAATCAGGCGAGCATCCCACTCAACGGTCCCAGCGTCGATATCAGCTTCGAACACACCAATATTCGAGATATCCAGGGCAAGATCAAGTCGTCGGGACATGTGAGCCAGCCGCTCTTCGGCCGCCTTGCGTGCTGTGATATCCGTATCGGTGCCGACAAGGCGCGCGGGGGCACCTTGATCGTCCCATTCGACGCAGGCGCCGCGGCATTCGATCCAGACCCAATGGCCGTCCTTGTGGCGCTCCCGGTATTCGAAGATCTGAAAGTTCGGATCGCCGGCATTCTGGCGTTCGATTGCCTCGATGACGAAGTCCCGATCGTCCGGATGGATCAGCGCGATCCACGCCTGGTAGTCGCCGTCAGCTTCCTCGTCCGGAGCCATGCCACGCATGGCTTTCCACGTATCCGAGTAGTACCGCGTACCAAGACGAAGGTTATGATCCCATACGCCGAGTCCGGATCCGACGAGCGCGTAGTTCCAGCGGCTCTCTTGTTGCACAAGTTCGCCGGTCGGTCCCAAAGCCGCATTGCGGGATTCGATATCCCCGGCGCTGTCTCTTGAAATTGCCTGATGGTCCTGCTTCGTCTGCTTCAATTTGTACACTCGCTCGGCTAGCGTGTGTCAGTGTGCTTTTGTTGAATTAAATTGCCATTAATTTCGATAATGAAAATAGCTAAACCTTTTCATGTAGATGGGTAACGCGCGTTACCGTGCGTTACCCCGAGGGGTTATCGCTTTGTTTCCCTTCGCTCTTTGTGACCTTTGACAAAGTGTTCGGCGGCGTCGATCGTGGTCCAATCGTGCACGTCGTTAGTCATCTGCTTGCTGCTGTCGCCAGCAATTCAGCGACATCATCCGTGGCGGACCGCCTCGGTGACTCCGGAGGCACGAAGGACTCGTGCCCAAACATTGGTTTTAATGCCCGCTACATTCTTATCGACCTTCCGCGCCGCTGTCATGGTCGCCGGGGGGATGGAAGGCAGGTCGCCTCAAGGATGACGAGTGGACCGGTTCGCTTATCGGCCGGCCAATGTTCAAGCTCTTCGACCACCATAGGCGCATCTGCCAGCCGGAAGGAGATCTTCTTCTCAGTAGTGTCATTCGTTTTCGACGGTGTGTGGGACAACACGAGGTCTTCCCTTCGAAGGCCGGACCACTTCATCTTTTGATCTGCATCGATGATATCGGCCACCCCGCCATGTCGAGCGGCCACCATGGCCCATGACGTCCCAAAAGCAGAGCGTTGTCTCAAACGCCACGGCATAAGCGAGGCGCGCGATGGACGCACGTTGGCATGCGCGTCTGCCCACAACGTGGTCACTTCATCAGCCGTGACACTTGCGGTTCGTGATCGAGGCTTGGGCAGCTTCTTTTGGGTTTCTCGCAGAACGAAATAGCAGATCCGCCGCTCCACTCGACCGGCGCATCAGACCGAACGAGAAAGCAGCCTTCAGAACGGCTCGGGCCATGTTGGCCGCCGCTCGTCGAGCGTCGAAGAGGCAAAACACGAAGCAATCAGGATGGTCGATCCGTCTATGGGGAGAGCGATGGGCGGCGTGTTTCCGGAGTACATCGACAGAACGGCGGCGCAAGTCTGGGCTGCGCTGCCAAAGGAGGTCGCGTGGTTCTCTTGGAGGCCAAGGTCGCGTGGCCCTGACCTCCGACATTATCTCTTTGCGGGTACCTCGCTGCGTGTAGGGTTTTTGGCGAGTTAGCTTGCCTTTCGTTCTGGTCGGACGTTCTGGTTCATCCGGAATAGATTGTCGGGGTCGTACTTGGCTTTGAGAGCAGCCAGCCGCGCATGGTTTCCACCATAGGCTTGAACGACCCTTTCCGTTTCATCGTCCGGCATAAAGTTGACATAGACGCCGCCGGTCGCATGGGGAGCCGCCGCCGCAAAGAGTGCCCGCGCCCAACTGATGGCAGCTTGCTCGTCGGCATGGTCGCGCCACCGGGTGTGAACGTTCATGACGAACTTCGCCTCGCGATGTGGAAAGGCGGTTGCATCGGCCGGCACGCGGCTGCTAGCACCACCAAGCTGACCGATGAAGATTTCACATTCCTCCGTCGGCAATGTGCCGACGTATTCAGTCAGGATGTCGAACAATCCGTCGCTGAGAGCGGTGAAATTGTGCGATTTCCAGTAGTTGAACGCCCCCGGCGTGAGGAGCGGATCGAATGCCGTCTGCCAGGCGGCATACGGTTGCACGCCGATGACGTCAGCGATAGGTTCGCCAAGTGCGCGCAGTGGGGCAAGCGCCTCATCGGCCCTGCTTGTGTCGCCGACGTAGCAGACGGCGAAGACGAGTATTTCCGTGCCGTGCACCTCCTTGGGCAGGAATGGCAGTGGCGGGGCCTTACGCAAGACCGCCCAAATGGTAAGTTCGTCGGGAGCGGCCGCCGCCGCGTCTCGGTAACCTGCAAGGAGCTCCCGGGCATGGGTAAACGGATGAACAATCAAGCCTGACACAAGATCGGGACCTACCGGGTGCAGCTTGAATTCGAACGACGTGACGACGCCGAAATTTCCACCGCCGCCGCGAACAGCCCAAAATAAGTCCGGACTTTCCGTCGCGCTTGCTTGGACGAGCTCGCCGTCGGCGGTGACCAAATCGGCCGAAATTAGATTGTCCACCGTGAATCCGTATTTGCGGCTGAGCCAGCCGAAACCACCTCCAAGCGCGAGACCGGCCACCCCGGTGGTTGAGTTGATACCGAGCGGGGTAGCAAGGCCGAACGCTTGCGCCTCCTTGTCGAACTCTCCGAGCGTTACGCCGGGCTCGACCCTCGCGGTGCGTGCCTTGGGATCGACGCGTACGGAACGCATGGGCGAGAGGTCGATCAGGAGTCCACCGTCGCAGACTGCATTGCCGGATATGTTGTGACCACCACCCCGAACAGACATCAGCAACCTGTTCTCGCGAGCAAACCGCACCGCCTGAACGACATCGCTTGCGCCATGGCAGCGCACAACGGCTCCTGGCCGCCGATCGATCATGGCGTTCCAGATTTTCCTTGCCTCGTCGTAGCCAGGTTGGTCGGACAAACACACGTTCCCGCGACACCGTGTTTGCAACGTCGCCAGAAGGTCGTTTGAAAGGGTGACCGTTCCGCCCTGAAGCCCGCTAAATTGAACATCTGTCATTTCATCCTCCCTCGCAGCCCGATGAGTGCGCCGGTTGAAAAGCGTTGCTATCTCGAAATGTATAGAAACGTTCTGCGTTGTGTTGCGCGTTTCTATAGTTGCACCGAGGCCCAGTCCTGAACGGATGTGCAAAGACCCCCGCCATCGCTTGGATCGTGGGTTACGACATCAATGAGTTTCCCGCAAAGTCGATCAGCGGGCAAGCGTTGAATCTGTAGTGATCCCGACAAAATCCCGTGCGGTTCCTAACGACACCGCAATCATGGCACATCGCGATGCCGGCGGAGGAGCCGTCCACAGCATCAACATCGAATTCGGAACGTCCCAAAGTATGCCTAAGGGAGAGCGCTTTGCGCAGCGCAAATCCTGTCGACCAGAGCATCGAGTTCACCCCTTGGCGGACGGCTTTTGGCCAGGCGTTGCTTGATGTGCATGATCGGCTCAGCCAGGATTTCATCCAGGCTATCGGCGCAGGTGAAGTCACCCGCCACACGCTTGACCTTCGAATTGTCGAAGATCGCAGTCCAGACCTTGTCGCCGATCAGCGGGCCAACCCAATCCGGATTGTATTTGATGAGGGTGTCGGTCGGTACGTGGACGATCTTGGCCTCTACGCCGAGCAGCCTGGCGATCGCATTTTGAATACTGTCCCAGATGTGCGCGCGATCGGAGGTGATGTGGAAAATCTCACTTAGCGCCGCCCGGTTGCCGAAAAGTCCGACGAAAGGCACCGCGAAATCGACAGAGCGGGTCAGTGTCCAGGGCGTGTGGCCATCGCCCGCCACGATGGTGGGCTCGCCGTCCAGCATGCGTCTAGCCATAACGTCGCTGTCGCCGATCATGATCGGCAGGCCTGTGCGAACGGTGTGGCTCGGGCGGACGATCGTCCAGTCCAGGTTCTTTGACTTCTTGAGCAACTCCTCGCAGGCAATCTTAGCTTGGCTGTAGGTCCAGTAGGGATTAATCGCCGGTGTCTTCTCAGTAATTACATAGTGGCGCGCCGGCTTCTCATAGACCGAAGCCGAAGAGATGAAAATGTACTGACCACAATTGCCCGCAAACACCCCGATGTCGCACGCGACCTGATCGGGCGTGAACGCGATGAACTGGCATACGACGTCAAAATTGGCCTTGGCGAGATCCGCGTAGGCCGTCGAACTAAGTTCGCCGACGATCGAGGTCACCCCCGCAGGCACGGGTTCGTTACTCAAGCCGCGGTTGTAGACGCTGACATGATAACCCTGGGCAGCTGCACGCTGGACGCATGGATAAGAGATTTGGCCGGTGCCGCCAATGAAAAGAACTTTCAAACCCATGGGTGACCTCAGTTCTTGACGGACGGTATCTACGATCAGTCTTCATAGCTCGAAAGAAGCTGAGCGTCTCCCGCCAAAAATCGTGAACCGATGATCGCGCCCAAGCGTGGAGTGTTCGCCTGCATTGGCCTTGTGGGCTACTGCAGCCCGCGCGCAGCGTTCGTTTGGGGCATGCGTATGCCATCTAAGAACACCTGGCGGCCAGATTGATTTCACCTCGCTCAATGGAGTGTTGTAGGCGGCGTCGAAACGGTTGATCCGCGGCGCCGGTTATCTCACAACCCCACTGAGGTGGTAACACAATGGATTGGAATCGCGTTGAAGGTAATTGGAAGCAGGTTAAGGGCAAGTTCAAGGAACAGTGAGGCAAACTCACTGACGATGACCTGGACAAGATCAATGATCAGCGCGAGCAGCTCGAAGGCAAAATTCAAGAGAGCTATGGGCTCGAAAAGGATCGTGCGAAACGCGACATTAATGACTGGTACGGGAACCAGACTTGATAGCTGACGAAATAGGGCGGCTCGTTGCCGCCCTATTTTGTGTCACCTCATGCGAAGGAACAAGGAACGAAGCAAGCGCTGAGAATGCAGATGGGCCCATGTCAAACTCGCATGCAAATCGAAACGCCTGCACCCATTGCCGACCGTGGCCAAAGAACCTGATAATTGATAGATCTCGCACCCCAATCGATAACGCAATTGTTTCAATTACGTTTAAATCGCCATTAGTATTGCGTGGAATCTTATTGCGGCCGGACATAGTCGCGCGTCGACTGTTGCTTAGACATCATGCTGCAGCGTTGTTGCTTTGCTGTCATTTGTACGGGGTCCTGCAACCGCGGCCATAAGTCTTTATTCGTATGCCTGACAGGTCACACTTGGCGGCTTTCTGCCCTATATATACGGCAGGGAGGAAGAGCTATGGCTCAGGATTGGCCCATGTTCATCATGCAGTGCATTGTGCTGATAGGTCTGGCGGGCGTATTCTGTATTCGCGGCGAAGGCGATTAGGCGGGATACGCCTCTACAACGAAGGCGTAGCGCCGCCCTACGGTTTCAGGCGGCTGAGAAATTGCGCGAACACCATCGTGCCTTCGGGCCATGGCCCATGGCCAGACTCCGCGTTGATGTGGCCCGATTCTCCTGCATCGATCAGAAGCGAACCCCACTTTGCGGCGATATCGTCGGCATGTTCGTAGGTTCCGAAAGGATCGTTGCGGCTGGCGACCGTGATGGTGGGGAAGGGCAATGGCTCCCGCGGATAGGGGCCGAATGTCATCAGATGCTTGGGGCGGATGTCGGGATTGGCAACGTCGGGCGGCGCCACGAAGAAGGCGCCGGCGATCTTGTTGCGAAACTGCGGGATGGCATGAATGACGGATGGCACGCCGAGCGAATGGGCGACCAGCACGACGGGACGTGTCGATGCATTCACTTCTTCGGCAATCCTAGCGACCCAATCGTCACGGACGGGCTTCGACCACGCAGCCTGTTCGACGCGGCGGGCTGTGCTGAGCTTCGCCTGCCAGCGGCTCTGCCAGTGATCGGGACCGGAATTGGTGTAACCGGGAATGATGAGGATATCGGCGTCTGAAGCTTTCATAGTGCCGCCGATGTGAGAAAGCTTGATCGCAATGTCAAGGGAAAGCGGGACAAGCGCGCCGATTTTTGTTATGGTTCCTCCAGTGCCGGTTGCGTTCTAGTGTCGGCTTTCGCCGATGCCTTTCGCCGCCGGCCTGCTTGGCTGAGGAGGAGAAAGCGATGACGGCATTTCATGTCATGTCCGGGGCGAGCGACCTTTATGCGCGACCGGTCGTCAACAAGATCGGCGTTGCAGATGTTTTTGACGCGCTTCGGCGCGGATTTGATGATTTTCGGGAAAAGCCGTCACACTATGTGTTCCTATGCCTGATGTATCCGATCGCGGGCGTGTTTCTCGCGCTTGCGACGTCCAGCGCCAATTTGCTGCCAATGATCTTTCCTCTGGTTGCCGGCTTCGCTTTAATCGGCCCTATTGCGGCCCTCGGCCTTTACGAGATTAGCCGCCGTCGGGAAACCGGAATGGACACCTCGTGGACGCATGCATTGGAGGTGACCCGATCGCCGGCATTTCCGTCGATCGTCACAGGTGGCCTGTTGCTCTTCGCGTTCTTCGTTGTTTGGCTGGTCGCAGCCCAGACACTCTATGCGAATGTCTTCGGCGATGTCTTTCCGAGGTCGATTTCGGCGTTTTCTTCCCAGGTGTTCGGCACGCCGCAGGGCATGCAGCTGATCTTTTGGGGCAATCTGCTCGGTCTCGGCTTTGCGATCATCGTTCTTGCGACCACGGTGGTAACGTTTCCGATCCTGCTTGATCGGGATGTCGGCCTTGTTGCGGCTATGGAAGCGTCGGTTCGCGCCACAATTACCAACCCGATACCGGTCTTCTGCTGGGGTCTTATCGTTGCTGTGTCGCTGGTTGTCGGAACGATACCGGTGTTTATCGGTCTCGCGCTCGTCATCCCAATCCTTGGTCACTCCACTTGGCACCTTTACCGGAAGCTGATTGCTCCACCGGTGGTTTGATGTCCCTAGCGTCAGCCCCGGGAGCCTAGCGCCTCCCTTGGAGCTTCACTACTTGTGCAGCTTTGAGGGAGGCATCCATGGCCGCGGCAGTCCACTTGTTCACTCATTTTGCACCGGGGCATCGGAATTGGCGGACAAGACGGTTACATTTATGCTTGCGGTCGCTCTGGTCCCGTTTGTGCGGTAACCGGCCCGATCTTCGACTTTTCGGAGACATGGCAGCTTGTTATCAATACCGGCACGACGATCATCACGGTTCTCATGGCCAGAACGCTCAAGCCGACAACACCCGCGCCATTCAGGCCAAGCTTGACGAGCTAATTTTGACGAGCCATGCCGAAAATCGATTCTTGGGGATCGAAAATCTGGAGCAAGAGGATCTGAAGAGCCTTGACCGGTTGGTCGCTAAGGCGGCGAAAGGCCGACGCGGGCACGAGCCTCAGGAGGATTCGGCAACCATCGCCGCCAAGAATACAGTTTCGGACACGCGCAAGAAAGCAGCTTCGGCGAAAGCACCCAAGGTGAAACGAAAGACGGCGCAACAAAGGGGCGCCGTCTGAAAGCTTTCGCATGATGCCAGGCGTCAAGCCTTGCCGAACACGCGCTTGAAAATCGTGTCGACATGCTTGGTGTGATAGCCGAGATCGAATTTCTCTCGGATCGCCTCTTCGGAAAGTGCTGCGCGCACTTCGGCGTCGCCTAGCAATTCTTCAAGGAAGTCCTTACCTTGTTCCCATACCTTCATCGCGTTGCGCTGCACGAGGCGGTAGGAATCCTCGCGAGACACACCCGCTTGCGTAAGGGCAAGGAGAACGCGCTGCGAATGAACAAGGCCACGGAACTTATTCAGATTGTTCATCATGTTCTCGGGGTAGACAAGCAACTTATCGATAACACCAGTCAGGCGGGCAAGCGCGAAATCAAGCGTAATGGTGCCGTCCGGGCCGATCATGCGCTCGACCGACGAATGGGAAATATCGCGCTCGTGCCAGAGCGCGACGTTTTCCATAGCCGGCAAAGCATACGAGCGCACCATGCGGGCAAGACCGGTCAGGTTTTCCGTCAGCACCGGATTGCGCTTGTGCGGCATGGCCGAGGAGCCTTTCTGGCCGGGCGAGAAATATTCCTCGGCTTCGAGCACTTCGGTGCGCTGGAGGTGACGGATTTCGGTCGAGAGACGTTCGATCGAGGATGCAACTACGCCAAGCGTCGCGAAATACATCGCATGGCGATCACGCGGGATGACCTGGGTGGAGACAGGCTCCGGCATCAGCCCGAGGGCTGCTGCGACGTGCTCCTCAACGCGCGGATCGATGTTGGCGAAGGTACCGACGGCGCCTGATATGGCGCAGGTAGCGACCTCTTCGCGAGCGGCCACAAGGCGCTGCCGGCAACGTCCGAATTCGGCATAGGCGAGCGCCATCTTGACGCCGAAGGTGATGGGCTCTGCGTGGATACCGTGCGAGCGGCCGATCGTGACCGTGTCCTTGTGCTCGAAGGCGCGGCGCTTCAGGGCCTCCAGCAGCTTGTCGATATCGGCGATCAGGATGTCGGTCGCGCGAACCAGCTGTACGTTGAAGCAAGTGTCAAGCACGTCTGACGATGTCATACCCTGGTGGACGAAGCGTGCGTCGGGGCCGACGATCTCCGCGAGATGGGTCAGGAAAGCGATCACGTCATGCTTGGTGACGGCTTCGATCTCGTCGATACGGGCAACGTCGAAGGTCGCGGCACCACCTTTTTCCCAGATCGTCTTGGCGGCAGCCTTAGGAATGACGCCCAGTTCGGCAAGCGCATCACAAGCGTGAGCCTCAATCTCGAACCAGATGCGAAACTTGGTTTCGGGCGACCAGATGGCGACCATTTCTGGTCGGGAGTAGCGCGGGATCATGGCTTCCTGCTTTCGTTCAAAAAATGGATTTCTGGCGCCCCTGTAGCAAAGACGGACGGCAATCTCAACGCATGCGTTTCGCAAGCGCAAAACTCGTCGTCAAAAGACAGACCAGTCCGACGGGCAGGAACAGCCGCAAGCCCAGCACCGAGAACTGATAGACAGCGCTGACGCTGGTGACGAGAAACTGAAACACCCACGTGATCGTACCGGCAGGCGCGTGCCATCGGGCATAGAAAAGACGATAGTCCATGGCGAACAGAAACGCCGTCATCAGGATTGTTCCGGCAGCGAGCGAGACAAAGAAGGCTGCGAAGCGCGTTTCGATTGGTCTTCTGTAGGCAAGGAATCGGCCCACCGGTAGCACGAGAGGCCAAGCGAGCAGGCCGCCCGCAAAATAAAGGATCGCGAGATGATCGACATGACCCGTCGCCATTCTGTTGCGCAGGTAGAGAGCAACCAATGCCGATATCAGCATCTGGGCGCCCCAAAGTGCGGCGCCCGCAATCAAGTCTGGGTAGGGCGGCCGCGCTGCCTTGAGCCGCTCCGAGATCAACGGCAGGCCGCTTTCGTCATCAACTGGACTGGCCTTCAGCGGCGCTGCGCAAGGCGTCGATAGCCGACTTGTAGGCTTCTGCGGAACCGCCCTTGAAAATTGCCGATCCGGCGACCAGGACGTTGGCGCCGGCCTTGCCAATCAGCGGCGCGGTCTCGACTGTCACGCCTCCGTCGACTTCGAGGTCGATCGGCCTGTCGCCGATGAGTGACCTCGCGGCGGCGATCTTGTCCGCCATCGCTGGGATGAACTTCTGGCCGCCAAAGCCGGGATTTACCGACATGATGAGGATGAGGTCGATGTCGTCAAGCACGTTCTCGATGACGGAGAGCGGCGTTGCCGGGTTGAGCGTCACTCCTCCCTTTTTGCCAAGATTGCGGATGGTCTGGAGCGAACGGTGAAGATGCGGGCCGGCCTCCGCATGAACGGTAATCCGGTCGCAGCCCGCCTTGGCGAAAGCTTCAAGATAGGGATCGACAGGGGCTATCATCAGATGGCAATCGAACGTGGCGTTTGTGTAAGTGCGCAGCGACTTGATCACATCGGGACCGAAGGAGATGTTCGGAACGAAATGACCGTCCATGACGTCAAGGTGGATCCAGTCGGCGCCGGCCGCCGTGACGTCGCGAACTTCCTGGCCAAGCTTGGCGAAGTCTGCGGCTAGCACGGATGGCGCTATACGTATGGGCTTGGTCATAGTGGGTCTCCGTTAATGTCGCCTTGGCCGGCAAGCGCTACTGCATCGGTCCATCCGGCGCAACGAATGCCCCGGCGCGCCATTGCAACAGTTGGTAAGGGTTGGTGGCGAGTTCATGGCCGGCATCGAATGCGATCCGGCCGATCACGGTGTCGAAGGGCATGCCGCCGAGGTGCTGGGCGACGGGTCTATCGTCAGCCGCAGCATCCTGCGCGGCCTTGGTGGCAATTTCGACGGCAGCATATGCCGGGAGCACATAGCCCTCCGGTTCGACACCGGCAGCGCGAAGGGCTGCCACAGCCGACGCCGCTTCGGCGAGTTCGGCGTATTCGGGCAACGTCACGGCAAGGGTACCGTCGGCAAGGGCGAGAGGTTGGTCGGCCGCACGCATGGCGTCTCCGCCAAGCAGATCGAGTTGGATCTTTTCGGCTTTGGCGTCGCGTACTATGATCGCGACATCGCTTCTGTCGCCGCCGACGAAGACTTTCGCTGCGCCGGCTTTTTTAAGGCGCCTGACAAGTGCGACCTGCTGTTCCTGACCGGGACGGTACGTATCGGTGAAGACAGGCTTCAGCCCGTTTTCCTCAAGCGCGTTGCGGATTGCCTCAGTCAATTCGCGACCGTGGATGGTGCCGTCCTCTACCAAGGCAATCGGCGCAGATGTCCATTCGCTCAGAATGACCTCACTGATCCTGTCAGCTTCCGCGCCGTCAGCTGGTGCCATCTGGAAAAGTGGCCATCCGTTCTTCACCGCATCCTCCATGAGAATGTGGGACCGCACAGATACAGTGATGGCTGGAATGTTGGCGTCCTTCAGCTTCGGAAGCGCGCCTTCGAGCGTTTCGCTGCAGAGGAAACCAATGGCGACTTGCACCTTCGCGGCTATGAGAGCATCCGCGATCGCTGCACCGCTGTTTTCGTCGCAGGTTTCTTTGATCGTGACGGTCGTATTGCCGTCCTGGGCAATCCTCGCCCCGGCACCCGCGGCGACCTGTGCGCCAAGAGGCGCGAAATTGCCATCTTGCGGGGAAACGACGCCGATCGTCATGCCGGCCGCATGGCATTCACCGGCTGCCAGAAGCAGCATCGGCAGAAGTCCTAAGCCAAGCGAGATATTCATAAACGATGCACGCCCCTGCAGTTTGTTCTGCTCTTTTATCCGTACGGTGTCGATCGTCAAAGAAAAACACATGAATTGGTGGGTTTTCGCGTGGTGTTTGTAGAAAAGGTAATCGATCACCGTCATATAGAGAGGAGATACGAGCCGGCGACGCCCGGGGGAGAATGCTTTTGCTAAACAGACAACCGATCGACCCGAGCCTTTACCGAAATGCGATGAGCCGCTTTGGCGGGCACGTTCAGCTCGTCACGACGGCAATCGGTGACCAGTTGCGTGGCGTTACCATCACCGCCGCATGCTCGGTATCGGACGATCCGGCGACGGTGCTCGTTTGCCTCAACAACAGCAACCCGAAGAACGATATCTTTTTTCGAAGCGGGATTTTCGCGCTGAATACCTTAGGCGCCCACCACCAGGCCTTGGCTGACGCCTTTTCCGGCCGCACCCAGCTCAGCAACGAAGACCGCTTTGCGACGGGCAAATTCGACAAGCTCGTGACCGGGGCACCCGTTCTCCACGACGCGCTTGCCTCCTTCGATTGCCGTGTGACGGAAATCAAGGAAATGACGACCCATCACATCATTTTCGGCGAAGTGGTGGCCGTGCGTTTTGATGAGGCAAAGCCGGCGCTTCTCTATATGAACCGCGACTATCACGCGCTATAACCTCCTGAAAAGGGAGGAAGTATGCCGGAGCAATTTCATCCGTCGCTGCCGTCGTCGATCGATCAGACGATCAGTATGCTCGGCGATCAGGATTATCTCGCGGGGCGGGCGCTGGCTACGGTGATCTTTCTCGCATTGAAAATGAAGCGTCCACTCTTTCTCGAGGGTGAGGCCGGTGTCGGGAAGACTGAAATCGCAAAAGTCCTCGCAAAGGCACTGGACCGGCCTTTGATCCGCCTGCAGTGTTACGAAGGGCTCGACATTGCCTCGGCAGTCTATGAGTGGAATTATCCGGCGCAGATGCTCGAGATCCGGCTGGCCGAAGCGTCTGGCCTTACGGATCGAGACCGGATAGAATCCGACATCTTCTCCGAGCGCTATCTCATTCGACGGCCCGTCCTTCAGGCGCTGTCCTCTACGCAGGGAAAGTCACCGGTCTTTCTGATCGATGAACTGGACCGGACGGACGAGGCATTCGAAGCCTATTTGCTGGAGGTCCTTTCCGACTTCCAAGTGACGATCCCCGAGCTCGGCACGATCAGGGCAGCCGAGCCGCCGATCGTCATCATTACGACGAATAGAACGCGTGAAGTGCACGACGCGTTGAAGCGGCGTTGTCTCTACCACTGGGTGGATTATCCAGACGCAGCTCAGGAGCTCGAGATCATCCGGCGGAAGGTGCCGGACTGCAGTGAGGCGCTCTCTGCCCAGATCGTTGCCTACGTTCAGAGACTTCGCACGCTCGACTTGTTTAAAAATCCGGGTGTCGCGGAAACCATCGACTGGGCAACGGCCCTGACTGAACTCGACCGGCTGGCGCTCGATCCGGAAACGATCTCGGATACGATCGGGACGCTTCTTAAATATCAAGACGACATTGCCAGAATTCAGGGCGGCGAAGGAGCGAAGGTGCTCGACGACGTGAAGGACGAATTGCGGGCGGCAGGTTAGTCATGCAAGCGGCAAGCGATCACGATGGCATCGTCATTACGCCTCAGCCGCAGGGCGACGGACGCTTTGCCGACAATATCGTGTTCTTTGGGCGAACGCTTAGAAGGGCCGGGCTGAAGATTGGCCCCGGTGCCATTGCCGACGCGATCGCCGCAGTCGGGATGATCGGCGTCGGGTCGCGAGAGGAATTTCACGCCGCGCTCCTTGCCGTATTTGTGAAACGCCACGAGGACAAGGCTGTTTTCGATGAAGCGTTCCGGCTGTTCTGGCGCTCGCGCAATCTCGTTGAAAAGATGATTGCGATGATGTCGCCCCGTGCGCCGGATACGCGTGAGAAGGAGAAGCCAAGACCCGGTGAAAGCAGGGCGAGCGATGCGCTTCTCGGCGAACGGCAGGACAGCCAGCCGCAGCGCGATGAACCGGACGTGGAAATCGACGCAAGCTTCACCATGTCGGGCAGCGAAGTCTTCCGCCGAATGGACTTTGCGCAAATGTCGGCGCTCGAGATTGCCGCGGCCAAGAAGGCGCTCGCTGGATTGCAGCTGCCGCTCGACAGGGTTCGCACCCGCCGCTTCAAGCTGTCGCATAGGCATGCCGACATCGATCCCCGCGCGACGATGCGGGCTGCAATGCGCAATGGCGGCTCGCTGATCCTGCCTCGCTATCGCGAGGTCCGGGAGATCCAGCCGCCGTTGGTCGTGCTCGCCGACATCTCGGGCTCCATGAGCCAGTACACGCGAATTTTCCTGCATTTCCTGCATGTGCTCACCGAGAGGAGGCGCCATGTCCATACCTTCCTTTTCGGGACGAGGCTGACCAACGTCAGTCGTCAGATGCGCCACAAGGACCCGGACGAGGCGATGGACGAATGCGCAGCCGCTGTCAAAGATTGGTCCGGCGGCACGCGAATCGGCGAGACACTTAAGGAATTCAATCACTTGTGGGCACGCCGGGTGCTGGGGCAGGGTGCCGTAGTGCTTTTGATCACTGACGGGCTGGAGCGCGAAGGAACGGATTTGCTTGCCATAGAGATGGACCGGCTGCACCGATCGTGTCGACGGCTCATCTGGCTCAACCCTCTGCTTCGCTTCGATGGGTTCGAGCCCCGGGCACGCGGAGTTCGTGCCATGCTACCCCATGTCGACGAATTTCGTCCGGTTCACAATCTGTCGTCACTCAGCGATCTCGCAGCGGCGCTCGGCGCAAAGCGATCCAGCGCGCATGATCCACGGCGGTATCTTGAAAAGCTGAAAGGTGGCCCATGACAGAAGATCTGTCTGCTCTCGATCCGCTGATGGTGGCGGAGGCATGGAAAAAAAGCGGGCGTGATGTAGCGATCGCTACTGTCATCGCGACCTGGGGTTCGGCGCCACGTCCCGTCGGAAGCCATCTGGCTATCGACCGATACGGCAACTTCGAAGGGTCTGTTTCGGGCGGATGCGTCGAAAGTGCGGTCATCACGGAAGCGCTGGACGTCATTGCAGATGGCAAGGGCAGGATGCTCGAGTTCGGCGTCGCGGATGAGACTGCATGGCGCGCCGGTCTTTCCTGCGGGGGACGGATCCGTGTGTATGTTGAAAGGCTTGACTGATGGATGTGGCCAACCTTGCACGCCTCAATGAAGCACGCAGGGACCGCAGAGCTGTGGCTTTGATTACCGATCTCGACAGCGGCGGCGCTACGATCGCGCTGGAGGGGGACGATCAGGGCATCGGCCTCAGACCCGCTGTTGAGGCCGCCTTTCGCTCCGGTAGATCTAATCTCGTTGAGGCGGCAGGGCGGACATATTTCATCAATGTCCATTTGCCGCCCGCCCATATTGTGATTATTGGCGCCGTTCATATCAGCCAGATTCTCGCCAAGATGGCAGCGCTTGCGGGCTTTGACGTACGGGTCATCGATCCGCGAACGGCTTTTGCGACGCCGGAACGTTTCGAAGGCGTGGACCTTACGGCCGATTGGCCTGTCGATGCACTTAAGGATCTGCCACTCGACCCCTATACGGCGCTTGTCGCTGTCACCCACGATCCGAAGATTGACGATTTTCCCGTCCTCGAGGCGTTACGGGTCGGCTGCTTTTACGTCGGTGCACTCGGCAGCCGCAAGACACATGCGGCACGGCTCGAGCGCCTCCTCAGCCGAGGCGCCGAGGAGGGTATACTCGAGAAGATACATGCCCCAATTGGCCTTGCCATAGGCGCGGCGAACCCGGCGGAGATCGCTGTCGCCATCCTTGCGGAAATCGTACAATCCCTGAGATCGCGTGATCTCTCGTCACCGAAAGGGGACTTGTGATGAAGTTCGGCGAGTTTCCTGTCGAGGATGCAGAGGATTTCGTGCTTGCCCACGCCGTGAAACTGCCCGATGGGACGCTTTCGAAGGGGCATCGTCTACGGCGTGCGGATATCGCCAGATTGCGGGCCGCCGCTGTGTCCAACGTGATCGCAGCTCGTCTCGACCCCGGCGACATCGGCGAGGACGAAGCTGCGCGGAGGCTGGCGAATGCCATTGTCCGCGATCATATGCGCTTCTCCGAGGCCGCGACTGGGCGCGTCAACGTCTATTCCACGACCGAAGGGCTTTTCGTCGCCAATCGGCGTGCCGTCGACCGGTTGAACAGGGTTGATAGCGGCATTACGCTTGCCTGTCTTGCCGACCATGTGCCGGTGAAGAAGGGCGACATGGTCGCGACAGTCAAGATCATTCCGCTCGCCGTGGCCGGCGACAAGATCGAGATCGCCTGCGAGGCGTTGCAAGCCGAGAGCGTTTTTCAGGTCAAGCCGTTTGCGGCGCATTCGGTCTGGTTGATCGCAACCGAACTCCCCTCGCTCAAGGCCGCGGTGATGGACAAGACTGCGCGTCTCCTCGCGCGGCGGCTTGCGGCGTCGGGCAGCAGTCTTGCGAGGGAGGCACGGGTTGCGCATCGCGTGGAGCCGGTCGCCGCGGCCATCCGCAATGCGGCCGATGCACCAGGGGCAGACCTGAAAATGGTTGTCGTCTTCGGTGCGTCTGCGGTGATCGATAAGGAGGATGTTATCCCCGCCGCCATTCGGCGGGCGGGCGGCGAGGTGATAAAGGTCGGCATGCCGGTCGATCCCGGAAACCTGCTCGTTCTCGGTCATGTTGGCGATATTCCCGTGATCGGCGCGCCAGGCTGCGCCCGCAGTCCCAAGGAAAATGGTTTCGATTGGGTGCTGGATCGCATTTTGGCTGGCGAGCAGCCCGACGCGCTCGATATCAGCGGTATGGGCGTCGGTGGCCTGCTCATGGAAATACAATCGCGCCCGCGCCTGCGCGATGCGGAAGACCATACGGGCGCGCCGGTAAAGATTGCTGCGCTAATCCTTGCTGCGGGCAGAGCGAGCCGGATGGGCGAGGGCGGTGCGCACAAGCTGCTTGCTGAGTTCGATGGCGTGCCGCTTGTCCGGCGCTGCGCGCTTGCCGCGATCGACAGCGGCGCTTCGACGGTGAGTGTCGTCACAGGGCATCGGCATTTGGAGATAGAAGCCGCTCTGTCCGGATTGGAACTGGCTGCCGTTCACAACCCGGATTTCGCGTCCGGCATCGCATCATCGCTGGCGGCCGGGTTCTCGTCGGAGGTGGCCAGACGGGCGGACGGGATACTGGTGATGCTGGCAGACATGCCGGGCGTGTCCACTGCCGATCTCAACGCCCTGATGGGCGCCTTCCGGCAGGCTCATGGCCAAGCCATCGTGCGTGCCGTTTCGCGCGGCAAGCGCGGCAATCCGGTCATTCTGCCACGGCAGCTATACGACGCAGTGATGCGGCTGGAGGGCGATGTCGGTGCACGCCATATCGTCGAAACAGCGGGATGGCCGGTTGTGGATGTTGACATTGGGGACAGCGCGCATCTGGATGTCGACACGCCGGAGGCGGTGATGGCAGCGGGCGGCATATTGAAGGAATAGACTATGGACGCGGCAGCAATAGAAGAGATGTTTCAAGGGCTGGGGCCGGTAACGATCAAGCGCATGTTCGGAGGCAAGGGGATCTATCATCTTGGCCGTATTGTCGCGCTGGAAGTCCGTGGCGAAATGTTGCTGAAGGCGGACGAGAAAAGCGCGCCGGAGTTTTCGGGCGCCGGTGCATCCCAGTGGTCCTATGACGGAAAGAAGGGCAATCCCGTGAAGATGCCCTATTGGTCGATACCAGAGGATGCCTATGACGATCCTGACGTCATGGCGAAATGGGTACGTCTTGCCTACGAAGCGGCGCTAAGAGCCGAATAGCGGTTTCTCAGGCGAACTTTTCGGCATCGAGATGCGCAATCGCGGCCTGCGCGAAAGCCGAGAGTGGCTGGGGCAGGTCTCTGCGCGTGAACCAGCCGAAGCTGGAAAGCTTGTCGGGTTCGGTAAGCTGCGGCTCGCCCTCAAAGTCTTTGGCAATGAACAGCAGCGAAATCCAGTGATGCCCGTCCGCTTCGCTGATGAGTTCGATCGGACCGAGCAGTTCGACACGAACGATTTCAAGGCCGGTTTCTTCCTCGGCCTCGCGCCGGGCGGCCTGTTCGGCCGGCTCCATGTGATCCACCTTGCCGCCCACGATGCTCCAGTGGCCGATTTCAGGCGCACGCATCCGCTTGTAGAGCAGGATCTTCTGATCACGCAAAATAACCAGGCCTACGCCGAGGCCCGGAAAATCAGTTCCTGGCTGACCCATAGCAGATCAGATCTTGGCGTTTGCCGTGATCAGCATGAAGGCGGGGATTTCGTCGCCGAAACCAACCGGGGTCGGGCCATCGTCGTGATCGCGGTAACGGCGGCGCTCGCGGTTGTCATCGTTTGCCGGGTACGGACGATTGTTGCGCGCGTTGTTGTGCGGCTTATTGTGGTCTGCTTTGCGCTCTTGCTTCACGCTTTCGGCCTTTACTGGTGCTGCTGCGGCTACTTCGATCGTCTCGACGTCATTATGCTCGACGGCGATATCAGATTTATGACCCGAGCGGCTCTTGCCCCGGCCACGGTCCTTATCCCGCTCACGACCCTTGCGGCGGGAGCGATCGTCATCGCGGCTGGGTTCAGCTGGCGGCAACGCGGAAAGATCGCCACTATGCCATTCGACCTTCTCGCCGATCAGCTTTTCAATCGCGTCGACATGTTTCTGGTCGTGGCGGGTGACGATGGTGAATGCAGCGCCGGAACGGCCTGCGCGGCCTGTACGGCCGATGCGATGCACATAATCCTCGGCGTGAATCGGCACATCGAAGTTGAAGACGTGGCTCACATCAGGAATGTCAAGACCACGGGCCGCAACGTCGGACGCCACCAGGAGTTGCAGCTGACCGTCGCGAAAACTCTGAAGCATCGTCGTGCGCGAACGCTGATCCATGTCGCCATGCAGAGCCCCGACGGAGAAGCCGTGGCGTTCCAGAGACCTGAACAGGTCGGCAACGTCCTTCTTGCGGTTGCAGAAGATGATAGCGTTCTTCAGTTCTTCCTGGGCGCGAACGAGATCGCGCAGGACGGCGCGCTTCTCATAGTCCTTGCCGTGGGAGGCAATAAAACGCTGGGTAATATTCGTGGCCGCAGAAGCCGGCTTGGCGACTTCGATGCGTTCGGGGTTCTGCAGGAATCGATCGGCCAGCTTCTGGATTTCAGGCGGCATCGTTGCCGAGAAGAACAGCGTTTGGCGCGTGAACGGGATCATCTTTGCGATGCGCTCGATATCGGGAATGAAACCCATGTCAAGCATACGGTCGGCTTCGTCGATGACGAGAATTTCGACACCGCTCATCAGAAGCTTGCCGCGTTCGAAATGATCAAGCAGGCGGCCTGGCGTGCAGATCAGAACATCGGCACCGCGCTCAAGCTTGCGATCCTGATCTTCAAACGACACGCCGCCGATCAGCAGCGCAACATTGAGACGGTGGTTCTTTCCGTATTTCTCGAAGTTCTCAGCGACCTGTGCGGCGAGTTCGCGCGTCGGCTCCAGGATCAGTGTGCGTGGCATGCGAGCACGGGCTCGGCCTTTTTCCAGAAGCGATAGCATCGGAAGCACAAACGAAGCGGTTTTGCCCGTTCCCGTCTGTGCGATGCCGCATATGTCGCGGCGCTGAAGCGCAAACGGAATCGCACCAGCCTGGATAGGGGTTGGCACCGTGTAGCCCGCGTCGGTGACAGCGGAAAGCACTTTTTGGCTCAGGCCAAGATCAGCAAATGTCGTCAAAGGGAAAACTGTTTCCGTTCCGGTTCGGCCGTACTCAGGTTGAGTCGGCGTGATTGCATGCCGCAATGCAGCGCGACATATGCCCAAATGGCCGTGAAGTCAAGGAATAGGCGGATTGCGGGTGATGTAGAGGTAAAGGCGTGGTTAGTACAATTAATTATATTTAAGGGTCACGCAGCAAATGACATCAGCAACTGCTCGCACGTCAAGAAGACCGCCAGCGCTTTCATCGAGCCTCACACTCTGGGTCCCACCCTTTGAACTCAGTTTCGGCCCTATTACCGTCATCCCATGTTCCTCGGAGAGAGAGAGAGAGAGAGAGAGAGAGAGAGAGAGAGAGAGAGAGAGACGAACTCCAATGGTGTCATCGGGGCTCCGCGGCTGCCCTCGTCGAAGAATGCCTGCATGCTGCCAGCCGGCGAAAACATGATCATCAGGCGTCCGGTTTCGCTAATATTGACAGGGCATTTGGTATCAGGAGCGGACCAAGCGACCGTGTCGCCTGGACTCAGGCAGCGACTGGTTTCCCCTATCCTGATTTCGAATTCGCCCTCCAGTAGGTTGAACCACTCGTCCTGTGTATGATGGAACGGGAGAGGCGGTCCTCCGCGAGTTCAGGGAACCCGTGGGTTTGCCATATCGGTCCCCAGCAAGGCACTGCAGGCACCTCAATCGGCATGGGTCCAACTCCTGTTGACTAGTAAGTGATGGCCACCGTCCCGCAAATCTAACCATGCCTAAAACCAAACATCGGCGACCACTCGCGCATCCGGCGGGAGGTCTTCAAAGCTGTGGAGGCCGTCGAAGCGTTGCAGTCGAATTTCAGCCACCTCTGTCGGTTCGGCAAGGCGAAGGTTCACCGCTATCCGCGTTCGGCCGCCGTCGTTTGGTATCAATCCGCGCCAGCTCACGAGATTGCCGCAGAGCCTGCAGAAATTGAAGGAAATCTTCTGCGAGCCACAGATGTAGGCGGTCAGGACACCGCGCTGATCCTCGACGCGGACATCATGGCCGTCGTATCCGTATGCCCAGAGCACGCCATAGCGGCGGCAAACCGTGCAGTTGCAGATCGTCGCATCCGGAATGGACCCTTGAAACTCCCAGTGCACCGCCCCGCAGTGGCAGGAGCCACGGGTTGTGTTGATTGCACTTTGCTTCATACGGACGGCTCTCCATCCCGCACCGGTTAGCTGACGTTGTCGCTACCGCAGTCGACACAGGCGCGATAGTTGCGATTGTGCCCAATCGCGCGCCAGGGCCCGGGTATCCGAAAGCCCCGACAACAGGCTACCTAACTCGCCGCCGATTTCAATATCAGCGTCAGCAATCCTGCATGCCCCGATATCGACAGATGCGGTGGCGAAAACTTCGCTCTCTATGGATGGCGTTTGAAAGAGTGCATCCGGGCCGGTCACGCAGCTCACCAGAGCCGTTGCCCTGATTGACGAGACGCCGTCTCCATTCGAGCAAACATCTGCTGACAATACCTTGAAGCTACGTGTATGATTTGGCCCCATCGGGAGTTGCTCACACAATTGGGCAGAAGCCATTGCGCGCGCAATACCGGGCCACTCCGGGCTTTCGGTCGCGGACTTGCAATTTGCCCAAGCGGGAGCCAGCGACATCGCGAAAAAACCAGCGGAAACACAGACCGCTTTGCGTAAAGTCTCGCCAAGATTCATATTCGACTCCCAGGTAGTCCGCCCCACCCAGGATAAAACCGTCAATTCCCGAGTTTTTTATGGCTACCTGAAGTTCCGCAAGGAAGGGCCGATGGCATTTTCGGCCAAGGCGGTCACTTAACGTAGCTTGCGAGTTTCGTGCCGGCACTCATGAAGTAGATGGGATCCACAGCGCGTCCATCCTGCCGCACTTCGTAGTGCAGATGTGTACCGGTGGAGCGCCCGGTGCTGCCGGCGAGCCCGATGATGCTAAGGCGGCCGACGGTGTCGCCGACCTTAACCAGCATCTGGGACATGTGGCCGTAGCGCGTCGAGATCCCGTTGCCGTGGTCAATCTCGACCATGTTGCCGTAGCCGCCGGTCCAGCCGGCAGCAGTGACTTTTCCGGGGGCTGTAGGGCGCACTTTCTCTCCCGGCGAAAACCGAAAGTCGATACCGGAGTGCAGGGCAAGACGCCCGAGGAAGGGGTCGCGCCGGTTTCCGAAGGGACTGGTGATTTCCTTTCCGACCCCCGGGCTCTGAAACGGAAGCGAGGATGCGGTACTACGGATCGCTTCGAGACGGGTGAGGGCGCTGTCAAGTTGCGTTAGCGACGTGTCGAAATCGTCATCGCTCTCTGGTTCGACGTATGGACCGCCGACCGCATTTTCATCACCGGCTTTGACGCCGACTGCCTCCGCCGGCACCGCAATGCGAAAGCGCGTCAGTATGCGCGTGATTGCCTCGGCGGTGTCGCTTGCATCATTGGTCAGCTGGGCTACCTGATCGCGCTGTCTCTGCTCGACACCCTTTAGCGACAACGTGACCTTTGAAAAAACGCGATCGGCCCTGTCGCCAATCGTTTCACGCGCGGGAACATAGGCAAGCGTCGTATTGTCAGGCGACGCGTCAGCAGGGTCGGCGCTCTTTGCAAGCTGGCTCTCTATGGCCTGCATGGCGCCGGAAAGTGCGGCTCGTTTGTCTTTCGCATCCGGTGCATAGGACTGAGCGGGCAGGTCTGTCTTCTCGTTCAGGCCGGAGTTCTCGGCTCGATCCAGCAGGGAGCCCAGCTTTCCGTGGCGCGACGTCAGCGCCATCTGTTGCTCCATCAGCTTGTCGACCTTATCCTCGACAACCTGCTGGTCGAGAAGCTGACGCGACGTTACGCGATCGACCTGCGCTCGCAACGCCGCAATCCGGTCCTCGTAATCGTGTTGCATGCGGGCTTGGCGAGCCATCGTCGCGCCGATGAGGTCGTCGCGCAGAACGAGATAGGACGTCGCGAGCAGATAGCCGATCGCCAATACGCCGACGAAACAAAAGGCGAGAGCAGCAATCCATGGCTTGATGGTAATATGACGGACTCGGTCGCCGCTTGCGAGGATCAGGATATGTTCCTGTTTTTGCTTGCCGAATACGCGGCTCTGCTGTGCGTGCGTCACGGAGAATCTCCCAATTGACGGCCTTGCCTCAATTGCCTTGATTACACACGGTTAAGGTTAATAAATACTTAGATTGGCTCTGCGGAAGCGCTCGGCTCACGCCTGGCTGGTGGAGGTGAGCGATCAATAGAATGAGGGTGTTAGCCCCGCTTCCGCACGAGCGATGTCGTTGAATGGTGGCTTCAGCGGACCGCGGAAATTGGCGCGCACAGTTTATGAAAAGTCCTGGCGCGATCGCGCTTTTCGCGGGCGCAGAGGAAGCGAAACCATTTGGCGCCAATCGCGACGTTTCCGTTTCGTCATTGTAGATCACGTCCAGCACCGCAGCGCTCTCAAGGTCTCAGGTCTCGCGCATCTTCGCCTGGAGCGACGGGGTTACGTCGAGGCCGCGCGCTTCGAGGATAAGCGGCACGACGGCTAGCCGAGCCGTCAGGTCGTTTCGGGTCGCATACGCCGCCTGCCACAGGCCGTCATGGGCCGGTAGGTCTCCGTAGTCGGCTCCTAGGGCGTTGAGGCGGCTGCGGACCATCTTGAAGTGCTTGGCTTCCTCATAGGCAACCTGCATCCACCCGTCGAAAAAATGAATTCGGCACGGGTTCTGTCGCAAATCTGGCGACAATATCGACAGCGTTCAATTCTATATGAGCGATCGCGTGGAGGAGAGCACTTCTACCCTTGAGCGTATGAGCGCTTCTACATTTGCATGGGCGGAGTGAGCTCCGGCTTCGCGGGCCGGCCGGGTCGCTCCGGCAATGCTGCGTCGAGCGGCGAACGCAACGAGAGCTTGCGGGCAAACCAGCGGATTGCCGTTTCCTGCGCAATGCGCTGTCTTCTGGTCGAGATCAATCGAACCTACGGCGTTGATCGCTCCGGCTCTAAGGGACGGAATCGGTGAAGCGGAGCTCATTTTGCGAGGTTCTGAACAGCAGTAAGAACAACCTCTGCGTGCCCTGGCACCTTCACCTTTTTCCAGATCGTGCCAATCGTGCCGTCAGCGCGGATCAGGAACGTCGTACGTTCGACACCCATGAAGCTGCGGCCGTACATGCTCTTCTGCTTCCAAACGCCGTAGGCTTCGAGCGTGGTCTTTTCCTCATCCGAGGCAAGCACGACCGACAGGCTGTGCTTTTTGATGAAGCGATCATGGCATTGAACGGAATCGGGCGACATGCCGATGACTGTCGTACCAGTCTTTCCGAACTCATCGGAAAGTGCCGTGAAGGCCAGCGATTCGGCTGTGCAGCCTGATGTGTCGTCTTTTGGGTAGAAGAACAGCACAAGTGGCCTACCGTGGAAATCTGCCAGTTTCACGCGGCCTCCGCCGTCACGGGGAAGATCGAAGTCAGGCGCGCTGGAACCGATGCCGATATCCGCCATGGTGAAACCTTTCTTTTGCCGGGTTTATGGATAACAGGTGATTTGCCAGATATATATCGGACCAATATGCGTCCAGCCAGTCTGGTCCAACCACAAGATACGGAGTCAGGCGAGGCGCATGTCGGCGATCCGCGGCGAGAAGATTACATTTCGCAAAAAAGATATGGTCGCCCTGCACGAGCTTCCCTCCGCGCAGGCAGAAGAGCCGATGATCGTGCATTGCCCGCCGGCGCGTTCTCACGCCCGACGAACGGCAAACTTTGCCGGCGGCTGCATCGGTATTCTGATTTTTATCTTTGCTGCCATCATCTTCACCGTCGAAAGCGGCATCTTCGATGAGCCGCTCTCAAGGCAGGCTCAGGCCGCCCTGAACTCGGCTATTGGCCCACGCTACCGAGCCGAAGTCGGCTCCACGGTTATCCGCTTCACCTCCAACCTGCGGCTCGCGCTCGAAGCCCGCAACGTCAACATGATCGACGAGAAAAGCGGCCAGCACCTGTCGACGACCGGTGCGATGCGGATGGCTCTCGACCCGCTGCAACTGTTGCGCGGGCGAATCGCGATCGCGCAGGTCGAGGCTGGGGATATCGCGCTCGACGCCGCGCTTCTGCCGTCGGGGAAGCCACTGAGGCTGGAGAATATGCGCATCGACGCAATTCCAGCGGCGATGGAATCAGCGTTCGATCAGCTTGACATGATCGACAGTTTCGTCGATCGCGGCGGAACGCGCTCAGTCAAACTGGAAGGTATCGATATCAAGCTTGCCGATACGCCCAACGGACCGTTGTCCATCCTGGTTGATAGCCTGACGTTTTCCAGGAGCGAGCAAAACGCGCTGCAACTCGACGGCGAGATCGCCATTAATGGCAAAAGGGCAACCTTAAGCGTCATCACAGACACGTCGGGTGGACGCACCTCCAAGCTGACGGGTCAGTTGACCAACGCTGATATGGCGCCGTTCACGATCAAACGCAACACGCTCGGACAGGTGCGGCAGGGTATCGACGGTTTCGCCAGCCTCATGATTTCGGCAGTTCGTAAAGGAGAGACTTCGAAACCCTCGCTTGCCGCTGCGATCGATCTCAAGCCGGGCAAACTTTACATGGATGGCGATGCGCAGGATCTGAGCGGTGGCCGGATCAATCTCGCATACGACTTTTCCAAGGAAACGCTCGAGATTGCTCGCTCGCAGGTTCAGTTTGGCGCTACCACCATTCCAATCAACGGCGCCATAATCGATCTGGATAAGATCGACGCCTCGGCCGGTAAAGGTTTCGGCATCGACCTTCTGATCAGCGGCGGCACAGCGGCGCCGTCCGGGTCGGGCGAGCAGCCGCTTGCCTTCGATATACAGTCCACCGGCAGGTATTTTGTCGCGTCCCGAGAACTTCAATTTGCCAACTTGACGGTGTCGAGCCCAGCGGGTTCGCTATACGGTTCGCTGCATGTCCGTTTCGGTGAGGTTTCGCCAGAAATCAGCTTTGTCGGTCAGTCGCAGCAATTGCAGACTACAGCCATAAAGCAGCTTTGGCCGTTCTGGATGGCGACCAAGGCGCGGGACTGGGTAGAGCGCAATCTGTTTGGCGGAACGGTGGCAGACGCTTCGATTTCCGTTTTCATTCCGTCCGGACTGCTGGACAAGGCCATTGGCAAGGGGCTGAAACTGGATGAGAAACAGATCCAGATTGCTTTCGATATTGCTGGCGCGCGCATGAATGTCAGCGGCGACATACCGCCGATCCGCGACACTAACGCGCATTTTGATCTTGCTGGCCCCAAGGCGACGATCTCGATCAATAGCGGCAAGTCGTTCTTCCCCTCGGGACGCTCGGTGGATATAGGGGAGGGAACCTTCGTTCTGCCCTCGACCTATGCCAAGCCGCTCATGGCCGAGATCAATCTGCCGATTTCAGGTGCTGCGGACGCCATCGGGGAGCTCCTGACCTACAAGCCAATCCAGGTTCTGCAGCGAGCCGGTTTCGTGCCTGAGGACCTGAAGGGCAAGATATCTGCAAATGTCCAGGCGCGCATCGGCTTGGTTTCCTCTCAAAATCCGCCTCCGGCCGAATGGAACGCGTCCCTGCAGTTGCACGATGTGGATGTCGCAAAGCCTATTTCTGGCAGGAAGATTACAAGCCTCGACGGCATCCTTACAGCAGATCCGAAACAAGTCACCCTTAGCGGCAAAGGCAATATCGATGGCATTCCTGCGAGTATCGAGCTTACTCAGCCGACGGACAAGTCGTCGGACGTGCAGCCGCAGCAGAAGATTACGGCGACGCTGAGCAACGACCAGCGGGAGAAGCTTCTTCCCGGCCTGTCCAGCATTATCGATGGCCCGATCAGCGTGGAACTCAATCGCCTCGACAAGGACCGGCAAGCCGTTTCGCTCGACCTTGCGAAAGCGCGGCTTGATCTGCCCTGGATCGGTTGGTCCAAGGGAAGCGGCATTGGTGCCAACGCGACGTTCGAGATTACCGGACCGGAAGATAATCAGCAGATCAGGAGCTTTGTCCTGAAGGGTGATGGATTTGGTGCCAATGGCGTGCTCTCGCTGAGCAAGGGGAACCTCCTCAAGGCGGATTTCGACAGCGTGAAACTGTCGTCACTCGATGACTTTGCCGTTTCTCTCAGGCGCAACAAGGGGAGCCTCGATATTTCCATTTCCGGCAGCAGCGCTGATGTGCGGCCGATCATTGCGAGAATGAAGTCCGGCAGCCGGCAAGACGACGGCGACGGCAAGAGCGACGCAGGCTTTTCCGTTCGTGCAAAACTCGACCGCGTCATCGGCTTCAACGACGAGAAGCTGCGAAATGTCGAGGCTGCCTATTCTGCTCAAGGCAGCCGTGTCCGATCGCTCAATCTGTCCGGTGTGACCGACGGGGGTGAAGCCGTTGTCGCACAGACCCAGGCCGGCGGCGTGATCAATGTGACCAGCGGCGACGCCGGCGCGGTTTCGCGGTTCGCCGATCTCTACCAGCATATGAGGGGTGGTCTCCTCAACATGGCCATCCGCCTCGGCGAAGGCGACGACTGGACCGGTTCGATCGATGTCCGGCGCTTCTCGCTCGTCAACGAGCAGCGTCTGCATTCGATCGTATCGACGCCGGTCGGCCAGGAGCAGCGGAGCCTCAACTCGGCGGTGAAGCGGACCATCGATACATCCGCGCAACGTTTCCAGCGAGGATTTGCCCGTATCGTCTCGCAGGGCGGCGTGGTCAGTGTCGAAAACGGCGTCGCACGCGGCGATCAGGTCGGCGCAGTCTTCCAGGGAGTCCTGAGAGACCCGCGCGGCAACATGGACATGACGGGAACGTTCATGCCGGCCTATGGTCTCAACCGTCTGTTTGCCGAGTTGCCTATCATCGGCATTATCCTCGGCAATGGTACGGACCGCGGACTGATCGGTATTACCTTCAAGCTGACGGGCAAGCTGGATGCGCCAAATCTGATCGTCAATCCGTTGTCGATCATCGCGCCAGGCGTTTTCCGAAATATCTTCGAATTTCAGTAGACACAAAAAGCCGGCACAGCGTCCGGCTTTTTGTGATTTCTATCGTTCTTCAGGCCGCGCGGCGGATGAGGATATGCTTCTTCTTGCCGAGCGAGAGCTTGATTACCCCATCGGCGGTGATCTCGCCGCTGCCGATCAGCTTGCGCTCATCGCTGACAGCCTGATCGTTGACGCGAACCGCGCCGCCCTGGACGTGACGGCGCGCTTCGCCATTCGAGGCGGCAAGCCCGGCACGAACGATGAGCGAAAGCAGGCCGATGCCAGCGTCAAGCTCCGAGGCCGGAACCTCAACTGAAGGCAGGTTCTCGGCAAGTCCGCCTTCTTCGAATGTCTTGCGGGCGGTCTCCGCAGCCAGCTCTGCTGCTGGGCGGCCGTGCAAGATCGCAGTCACCTCGGTCGCCAGGATCTTCTTGACCTCGTTGAGCTCGGAGCCGGCGAGAGCCGACAGGCGCGAGACTTCATCCATCGGCAACGTCGTGTACAGCTTCAGGAAGCGGGAGACGTCCGCGTCTTCGGTGTTGCGCCAGTACTGCCAGAAATCATAGACGGACAGCATGTCCGCGTTGAGCCAAACCGCACCGGTCGCCGACTTTCCCATCTTGCCGCCGGAAGCAGTCGTCAGCAGCGGCGAGGTGAGTGCGTAAAGCTGTCCAGTCCCCATGCGGTGACCAAGGTCGATACCGTTGACGATGTTGCCCCACTGGTCCGATCCGCCCATCTGCAGACGGCATCCATAGCGTTTTGCCAGTTCGACGAAATCGTAGGCCTGGAGGATCATGTAGTTGAATTCGAGGAACGACAGCGACTGCTCGCGATCGAGACGCGTTTTCACACTGTCGAAGGCCAGCATGCGGTTGACCGAAAAGTGGCGGCCGACATCGCGCAGGAATTCGAGGTAATTGATCGAACGCAGCCATTCGGCGTTGTTGATCATCAGTGCGTCCTTCGCGCCTTCGCCATAGGCCAGATAATTCGAGAAGACCTGCTTGATCGAGGCGATGTTGCTCTCGATCGTATCGACAGTCATCAGCTGGCGCGCTTCGTCCTTGAACGAGGGATCACCGACCATGCCAGTGCCGCCACCCATCAGCGAGATGGCGCGATGGCCGGTAGCCTGCAGCCAGTGCAGCATCATGATTTGGATCAGGGAGCCAGCATGAAGACTGGGCGCCGTCGGGTCAAAGCCGATATAGGCCGTCACGGTTTCCTTGGCGAAGAGGTCGTCGAGGCCAGACTCATCGGAAATCTGATGAATGAAGCCGCGCTCTTTCAGCGTGCGGAGGAAATCGGATTTGAACTCGGACATGACCTTTTGCTCTCGGATCAGGATTTTCGGATTGGCTATTGTTGAAGCGTCGCGGCGCGTTTAGCACTGTTTTGCCGATCAGTCACCATTTGGCGGAAATCTTCCAGCGAGGTACAATGGGGAACATACGCACTGCAATTGGCCTGATGAGCGGAACGTCGATGGACGGGATCGACGTGGCACTGCTACGGACGGACGGACAGGCAATTGTCGAGCGTGGCCCGTTCCTCGGAGTCCCTTATGATGTGGCGTTCCGGGACCGGCTGAAGCAGGCGCTTGAGCAAGCCAAGGCCATCACGCGGCGTGAACAGCGACCGGGCGAGCTTGCGGAGATCGAAGGCGTACTAACCTTACGTCATGCATCTGCCGTTAGGGAGTTTCTCGTACTGAACAACCTGGACGCCGCGGCGATCGACGTTGTCGGATTTCATGGTCAGACGGTTCTGCACAGGCCGGATCAGGCACTGACAGTGCAGATCGGTGATGGTGTCTTGCTGGCGCGCGAGACCGGCATCACCGTCGTCCATGACATCAGGGCCAATGATATGGTGCATGGGGGCCAGGGCGCGCCGCTGGTTCCAATCTACCACGCCGCGCTGGCGCGCAATCTCAAGGACGCAAGGCTGCCCGTCTGTTTCGTCAACATCGGCGGGATCTCGAACCTCACCTACATCGGTGCCGATAACCTTATTCTCGGCTACGATAGCGGGCCGGGCAATACGCTAATCGACCAGTGGGTCGAAACCCACGCCGGCATCCCGTTCGATCAGGGCGGCATGATTGCGTCGGAAGGCAAGGTCATCGACGACCTAGCGGATCGTTACCTGAGCAACCCGTTTTTCACGGCCGAGCGACGCCGATCGCTGGACCGCAACGACTTTCCGCCGCCCTCTGGCTTCGATGCGGAGCTCGCAGATGGGGCAAGGACGCTTGCCTACGTGGCGGCGGCATCGATCATCAAATCGGCGGGTCACCTGCCGGTGACGCCAGCGCTCTACGTCGTTTGTGGCGGTGGTCGCCTGAACCGGATCCTGATGAACGACCTGGCGGATCTTGCCCGCGGACAAGGCGCGGATGTGATGTCTGCCGAGCAGGCTGGCTTCGACGGCGACGCGATCGAGGCGGAGGCCTGGGCCTATCTCGCCGTTCGGTCGCTTGACGGATTGCCATTGACGTTTCCCGGGACAACGGGCGTGCGCGCGCCGACGAGCGGCGGAGTTGTGGTGAAGCCGTGATGCAGCCGGCCATTCTGGAGACACCGCGCCTGGCCGCGGTCATGTGGGAACCTGACGATGCGGGCCTGATCCAGGAGGCTTCATTCAACGATCGAGACGACCCGATACCTTTTCCGTGGTCGCGTGAGAACGTTGCGCGGCTGGTTCGGCGAGCAGGCGCGCCGGACGGAACCACGAAATACAAGATCCTCATTCGCGAACGGCCGTTTCATTGGCCGCGCGGGTTATCGCAATTTGGCGGTGAGCGGCAGGATTTCGAACTCGGCTATTCGCTTCGGCAGCAGGACGGTTGCAAGGGCTATGCGACCGATATTGCCAACGGACTGGCGGACTGGTTCTTCAGACGGAAATTCGCGCAACAGTTCATCGCCTTCACCCATCCGGGCCCATACAGCATCCCAGCATGTCCTGACGAATCGGCATGCGGAGCCCGCATGCCAATGATCATTGACGGATTGGCTTGTCCGACGTTCGAATTGACCGCCGGGATTCGGTCGGCCTAGCGGATGCGCTTGGCGGCCGGTTCTGGCACCAGTTCGCCATTCAGGCGGCGATCGAGATAGTCCTCGCATTCGCCCATCAGGGTCTCGACCTGACCGTTGAAGAAGTGATTGGCGCCCGGCACCGTGCGGTGCGTGATCAGGATGCCCTTCTGGGTTTTCAGCTTCTCGACGAGGCCGTTCACGTCCTTCTCCGGTGCCACCTTGTCGGCGTCGCCATTGATGATCAGGCCGGAAGACGGGCAGGGTGCCAGGAACGAGAAGTCGTAGGTGTTCGGCTGCGGCGCTATCGACATGAAGCCTTCGATTTCCGGGCGACGCATCAGAAGCTGCATGCCGATCCAGGAGCCGAAGGAATAACCGGCGACCCAGCAGGTTTTCGAATCAGGGTGCAGGCTCTGAACCCAGTCGAGCGCGGACGCGGCATCCGAGAGTTCGCCGGCGCCATGGTCAAATTCGCCTTGGCTGCGGCCGATTCCCCGGAAGTTGAAGCGCAATGTCGTGAACCCGCGCTTCTGGAACATGTAGAAGAGCTGGTAGACGATCTGGTTGTTCATCGTGCCGCCGAACTGCGGGTGCGGGTGCAGAATGAGGGCAATCGGCGCGCTTTTTTCCTTGGAGGGCTGGTAGCGGCCTTCAAGGCGGCCTGCAGGGCCGTTGAAAATGACTTCGGGCATCGGTACTCCGGCTTTTATTTCTTCCCGTTCACTCTGCGCAGACTTGACGGATGTTGTCAGCTTTTCTAAAACGCAGTTTAGAACAATTCGAAACTTGCATGGCGATCCACGCATTGTGGATGTGTCATAAGGCAAGCCCGGCCGACTTTTCAAGGAAAATGAGCCGAGGCGCCTCGCAAGGACCTAGCGCAGGACGAAAGATCATGGCGTCGTCACGCCTTTATCTCGATTGGAACGCGACATCGCCGCTGCATCCAGCAGCCCGCGAGACTGTCCTGCGCGCGCTCGATCTCTTCGGTAACCCGAACTCCGTACATGGCGAAGGTCGTGTCGTACGTGCCGCTATTGAAGGCGCACGCCGGCAGGTGGCGGCTTTGACCGGCGCCGATCCAGCACATGTGATCTTTACCAGCGGCGCCACTGAGGCAGCCAATATGGTGCTGACTCCGGATTTCCGAATGGGTCGCACACCGCTTGTCGTCGGCCATCTATACTATTCGGCAATCGAGCATCCCGCGATCCGCGAGGGGGGCCGTTTTTCGAAGGCCAGCATGACGGAGGTCTTGGTGACGTCGTCTGGTGTAGTCGATCTCGATGCGCTGCGCCTGCTGCTTGCCGCGCACGATACGTCGACCGGTCTGCCGATGGTCGCCATCATGCTGGTCAACAATGAAACCGGCATCGTTCAGCCGATTAAAGAAGCGGCCGAGATCGTGCACGCACATGGCGGTCTACTCGTGGTGGATGCCGTTCAGGCCGCCGGCCGGCTGAAGCTCGACAGCGATCTCGGCGCCGACTTCATGATCGTGTCGTCGCACAAGATCGGCGGTCCCAAGGGTGCCGGCGCGCTCGTCACACGCGGTGAGGTTTTGATGCCTTGTCCACTGATCCATGGTGGTGGCCAGGAGAAGGGTCACCGGTCGGGGACGGAGAATTCGCTGGCGGTGATCGGCTTTGGCGCTGCCGCGCAGGCCGCTGCCGATGAGTTCGAGGAGCGAAACCAGACCGTGTCGCTGTTGCGCGACCGTCTGGAGGCCGGAATGCGCTTCGCGGCACCTGATGTGATCATTTACGGCGCGGATGGGGTGCGTGTTTCGAACACCATTTTTTTCACGCTTCCGGGCCTAAAGTCCGAGACGGGACAGATCGCTTTCGATCTTGAAGGAGTGGCGCTTTCTGCAGGCTCTGCCTGCTCCTCCGGGAAGGTCGGCGAAAGCCACGTTCTGACCGCCATGGGCCACGATCCGAAGCTTGGCGCGCTTCGCATCTCGCTCGGCTTTGCAACAACGGATGCGGACATTGCCAAGGCGGTTGCCGCCTTCACGAAAATCGCCGCCCGGCGCAAGCCGGCCGGTGAGGCGGCATGACCGTTTCATAAATTTGCCGAAACGCAAATTTCCACTTGCCATTCGGGCTGAAAAGTCCCTTTTGGCCACTTACATAGAGGGCAAGTCAAATTGCCCGACGACAAGCTGCCGGACCTTTTATCCGGCAAGATTGGAGAACGACATGCCAGCCGTCCAGGAAACCGTTGATCGCGTCCGCGAAATCGACGTTGACCAGTACAAATACGGTTTCGAGACCATTATCGAAATGGATAAGGCACCCAAGGGCCTTTCCGAGGACATTATCCGCTTCATCTCCGCCAAGAAGCAGGAGCCGGAGTGGATGCTGGAATGGCGCCTGGAAGCCTACAAGCGCTGGCTGACTCTCGAAGAGCCGACCTGGGCACGCGTCGACTACCCGAAGATCGATTTCAACGACATTTACTACTACGCCGCACCGAAAAGCACGCCGGGTCCGAAGTCGCTCGACGAGGTCGATCCGGAACTTCTGAAGGTCTACGAAAAGCTGGGCATTCCGCTCATGGAGCAGGAAATCCTCGCCGGCGTCGAGAGGCCGAGGATTGCCGTCGATGCGGTCTTCGATTCCGTCTCGGTCGTGACCACATTCAAGGACGAACTGAAAAAGGCCGGCGTGATCTTCATGTCGATCTCCGAAGCCATCCGCGAACATCCTGACCTAGTGAGGAAATATCTCGGCACCGTCGTGCCGACGAGCGACAACTACTACGCGACTCTGAACTCGGCGGTCTTCACGGACGGCTCGTTTGTGTTCGTGCCGAAGGGTGTTCGCTGCCCGATGGAATTGTCCACCTACTTCCGTATCAACGAGAAGGGCACCGGCCAGTTCGAACGCACGCTGATCATCGCGGAGGAAGGAGCCTACGTCTCCTATCTCGAAGGCTGCACGGCGCCGCAGCGCGACGAAAACCAGCTCCATGCTGCCGTTGTAGAGCTCGTTGCGCTCGATGACGCCGAGATCAAGTATTCGACGGTCCAGAACTGGTATCCGGGCGATGCCCAGGGTAAGGGCGGCATCTACAACTTCGTCACCAAGCGCGGCGATTGCCGTGGCGATCGGTCGAAGATTTCGTGGACGCAGGTCGAAACCGGTTCGGCGATCACCTGGAAGTACCCATCCTGCATCCTGCGCGGTGACGACAGCCGCGGCGAGTTCTACTCGATTGCCGTTTCCAACGGCCATCAGCAGATCGACAGCGGCACCAAGATGATCCACCTTGGCAAGAATACCTCGAGCCGCATCGTCTCTAAGGGCATTGCAGCCGGCGTTTCGCAGAACACCTATCGCGGCCAGGTCTCGGCCCACCGCAAGGCGTCGAACGCGCGCAACTTCACGCAGTGCGATTCGCTGCTCATCGGCGACAAGTGCGGTGCGCACACGGTGCCGTACATCGAGGCGAAGAATTCGACGGCGCAGTTCGAGCACGAAGCGACGACCTCGAAAATTTCCGAGGACCAGTTGTTCTACTGCCTGCAGCGGGGCATTCCGACCGAAGCTGCGATCGCCCTGATCGTCAACGGCTTCGTCAAGGAAGTCCTGCAGGAGCTGCCGATGGAATTCGCCATCGAGGCACAGAAGCTGATCAGCATCTCGCTCGAAGGATCGGTAGGTTAGGGAACCTTTCATCGTCATCCTCGGGCTTGTCCCGAGGATCTGCCTTCGTGGATATTGGATGAGTAGCTTCGTCTGACAGACCGCGGGGTGTGATTTACACCGGTGTCACCAGTGATTTGCACAAGCGCATTGGGAGCATCGCAACGAAGTGCAAAAGTTTTTCACAGAGAGAGCCAAGAACCTTGTTCGGTTTGAGAGCCATCGGAACATCGCGTTTGCAATACAGCGCGAGAAACCTCTGAAACGCTATGTACGCGAATGGAAACTTGAGGTCATCGAGGGCTTTAATTCGACTTGGTTCTCCACGAGCGCATCGATGAAATCGAGAATGTCTACCGGCCGCATGAAAATACGCGGCAGTGGAGTGACTATAATTGAAGGTTTAGATCCTCGGGACAAGCTCGAGGATGACGGATCGAGACCGGTGTCAGACGGTCAATAAGGCGGACCTGGGCCGCTACGAACAGGAAACTAGAAATGCTTGAAATCAAGAATCTACATGCCCGCATCGCCGAAGACGGCACCGAGATCATCCGTGGCCTGAACCTGACGGTAAAGGCCGGCGAGGTGGCCGCCATCATGGGCCCGAACGGCTCCGGCAAGTCGACGCTTTCCTACATCCTGTCGGGGCGCCAAGACTACGAAGTGACCGAAGGCGACATTCTTTACAACGGCGAGAGCATCCTCGAGCTCGACGCTGCCGAGCGCGCCTCCAAGGGCATCTTCCTTGCCTTCCAGTATCCGGTCGAAATCCCGGGCGTTGCCACCATGCAGTTCCTGAAGGTTGCGATGAACGAGCAGCGCAAGGCACGTGGTGAAGAAGAACTGAAGACGCCCGATTTCATGCGCCTCGTCAAGGATGCTGCGGCGAAGTTGCAGATCAACACAGAGATGCTGAAGCGTCCGCTGAACGTCGGCTTCTCCGGCGGCGAAAAGAAGCGCGCCGAAATCCTGCAGATGGCGCTGCTGCAGCCACAGCTTTGCGTGCTCGACGAGACCGATAGCGGTCTCGATATCGACGCGCTGAAAATCGTGGCTGACGGTGTGAACGCCTTGCGATCGCCGGATCGTGCCGTCATCGTCATCACCCACTACCAGCGCCTGCTGGACTACATCGTGCCTGATACCGTCCACGTTCTCTACAAGGGCCAGGTGATCAAGTCGGGCGACAAGACGCTGGCCCATGAACTGGAAGCCAATGGCTACGCCGACATTATCGGAGCGGCAGCCTGATACAGGCGGAAAGGACGAGTCTCATGAACATGCAGACGACGAGCCGCCTGACCGCCGCGGAAGCGGCGCTCATCGAGGCTTTCAACGATCAAATTGGCGAACTGCCCGGCGACGGCGCGGTCATCGCCATCCGCGACCGACTTCTGGACGACCTGAAAAAGTCGGGCCTGCCGACGCGCCGTATCGAGTCCTGGCACTACACTGACCTCAAGAACCTCCTGCGCGCCATTCCGGCGCAGGCCGGCGATGCTGGATCGGAGGCGCGGGATCCACTTGTCGAAGGTTCTTCGGTGCTCGCCGTGATCCAGGGTACGGCCGATCGCCACGGTCAGGCAGACGGTCTCGATATCTCGGCTTATTCGGCGCAACTGTCTGATGGCTCTGCCGCAGTCAGCCTTGGTGCGCTCGACAAGGACGACGCAGTCGGCCGGATCAACGGCAGCTTCGTGCGTGACGGCTATGTCATTGACGTGCCTGCCGAGACCGAGCTGACAGAGCCGCTGGAAATCCAGTTCGTTCACGCTGGCGGCCAGGCACATACGCGACTTCCGGTGAATTTTGGTTCCGCCGTTAAGGCCACGGTGATCGAGCGTCACCTGTCGGTGGCACCGGACTCGGCCCTCGTGTCTCACGTCAGTGACATCACCGTTGGCCAGGGCACAGAGCTGACCTGGATCATCCTGCAGCAGCAGGGCGTGGATGATACGCATCTGGGCCAGATCCGTGTCGAGCTCGGGGCCGATGCCAAGCTGAAGCTGTTCGTCATCAATGCCGGCGGCAAGCTGGTGCGTCAGGAGCTGCATATCAGGGTCACAGGCGAGGGCGCCGATCTGACTCTTCGCGGCATCAATCTACTTGGCGCCGAAACCCACACCGACGTGACGATGGTTCTCGGCCATAACGTACCGCATACGGGCTCGACGGAAGTGATTCGCAACGTGGTCTTCGATCGCGCCAAGGGCGTGTTCCAAGGCATGATCAGGGTTGCCCCTGACGCGCAAAAAACCGACGCGAAGATGGCGTGCAATACGCTGCTGATGTCTGACGACGCGGAATTCTCGGTGAAGCCGGAACTCGAGATCTTCGCCGACGACGTTCAGTGCGGCCACGGTGCGACGGTTGCAGATATCGACCATAACCACCTCTACTACCTCATGGCGCGCGGCATTCCGGAGAACAAGGCGCGGGCCATGCTCGTTAACGCGTTCGTTGTCGAGATCATCGAGGAACTGGACGACGAAGCACTGGTCGAGGCGCTGGAAGGCGTGATCTCGGCCTGGCTTGAAAAGCACGCCTGATCGGATCGCATCATGGATAAGATAGTGCCAGCCACCGCTTACGATGTCGAAGCCATTCGCAAGGATTTCCCTATCCTTGCGAGGGAAGTCTATGGCAAGCCGCTGGTCTATCTGGACAACGGCGCCTCCGCACAGAAGCCGCAGGTCGTCATCGACGCCGTGTCGCACACCTATTCCAACGAATATGCGAACGTGCATCGCGGCTTGCACTTCCTCTCCAATGCCGCCACCGACGCTTATGAGGGGGCGCGCGAAAAAGTTCGTCGCTTCCTGAATGCACCTGACGTCAACGACATCGTATTCACCAAGTCATCGACTGAAGCGATCAATACGGTGGCCTACGGCTGGGGCATGCCTGCTATCGGCGAGGGCGACGAGATCGTCCTCTCGATCATGGAGCACCACTCCAACATCGTGCCCTGGCATTTCATCCGGGAACGGCAGGGTGCCAAGCTCATCTGGGTGCCGGTCGATGACGAAGGCGCATTCCATATCGAGGATTTCGAGAAGCGCCTGACGGAGCGTACCAAGCTCGTTGCGATCACCCATATGTCGAATGCACTCGGCACTGTCGTGCCGGTGAAGGAAATCTGCCGAATTGCGCATGAGCGGGGCATTCCCGTGCTCGTCGATGGCTCGCAGGGAGCCGTGCACGTGCCCGTCAATGTCCAGGATATTGATTGCGATTGGTACGTGATGACCGGCCACAAGCTTTACGGCCCGTCGGGTATCGGCGTGCTTTACGGCAAGAAAGACCGGTTGCGCGAGATGCGCCCCTTCCAGGGTGGCGGAGAGATGATCTTCGAGGTGACGGAGGACAACGTTACCTACAACGAACCTCCGCATCGCTTCGAAGCAGGCACGCCGCCGATCGTTCAGGCGATCGGGCTCGGCTACGCGCTTGACTACATGGACAAGATCGGCCGCGAGGCGATCGCGCGCCATGAAGCCGATCTGGCTGCCTATGCGGCCGAGCGGCTGCAATCGGTCAATTCACTGCGTGTTTTCGGGACGGCGCCGGGCAAAGGTGGTATATTCTCCTTCGAGCTTGCGGGCATCCACGCCCACGACGTCTCGATGGTGATCGACCGGCAGGGTGTTGCGGTGCGCGCCGGTACTCATTGCGCGATGCCGCTCTTGAAACGCTTCGGCGTCACCTCCACATGCCGTGCGTCCTTCGGAATGTACAATAGCCGTGCCGAGGTCGATGCCTTGGCCGAAGCGCTGGAATATGCGCGCAAGTTCTTTGCTTAAGGAGTGTCCGTATGAGCCTGGACGAAAGCGAACAGAAGATCGACGTGCGCGAAGGTATCGTGCATTCCAGCATTCCGGCAGACGAGCTGGCTCGACTTAGCGACGACGTCATTTCGGCGCTGAAGACGGTCTACGACCCGGAAATCCCAGCCGACATCTTCGAACTTGGCCTGATCTACAAGATCGACATCGAAGACGACCGCATGGTGAAGATCATGATGACGCTGACGGCACCCGGTTGCCCTGTCGCCGGCGAGATGCCCGGATGGGTCGAGAACGCCGTCGGTGCCGTCGAAGGCGTATCTGGCGTGGACGTCGCGATGACCTTCGATCCGCCGTGGACGCCCGACCGCATGTCGGAAGAGGCGCAGGTTGCTGTCGGCTGGTATTGAAGCCTTAAGCCGCACGGTTTAGATTGAGACTCGAAGCGCCGGATCTTGACCCCGGTCGTGGAAGGAGAATGAGCCGATGGGCTTTGCAGTGATGAGCATGACTGAGACCGCCGCGGCGCGTGTTAAGACAATCGTCGAAAATTCCGGTTCGGAGGCTATGGGCATCCGCGTCGGCATCAAGAAGGGCGGTTGCGCCGGGATGGAATATACCATCGACATGGTGACCGAACCCAATGTCAAGGACGACCTGATCGAGCGCGACGGCGCGAAAGTGTGGATTGAGCCATCAGCGGTTCTCTATCTGCTCGGCACCGAAATGGGCTTCGAATCGACGACGCTGCGCTCCGGCTTCACTTTCACCAACCCCAACCAGACCTCGGCCTGCGGTTGCGGAGAATCCGTCGAATTGAAGCCTGCCGATCTGGCGGCGCTCGCTGCGCGCGGCGATGCCGTGGTGCCGGTCCACTGATTGTCACATTTTCTTGGGTTCTATCGAAGGCCGCCGTTTCGGGCGGCTTTTTTGTTGTGATCCTTTCCCACGCCCCGCTAAAGAGCATGCAATGGCCGCGCGCCGATGCCCGCAGAAAGGGAGCTGACTCAAGAAAATGCTGTTGCTGTTCGTGAAAGGCGCTCTACTGGGTGTCATCATCACCGCGCCGCTGGGACCGATCGGAATGCTCTGCGTCAACCGGACGCTGGAACGGGGCTTTGGGGCCGGATTTTCTTGCGGGCTCGGAACGGCGATCGGCGATGCCAGCTATGCGCTTATTGCGGTGACCGGTATTGCCGTCTTCGCCGAGACCATGTCAACCGCCACGCTTCCTCTGGCCATGGGCGGAGGAATGCTTCTGCTTTGGCTCGGCTATCGCGGTTTGACGCATGACCCGGGCAAGGCTGCGGAGATCGGCGCCGGCGGGCTTATGGGCACGACACTCGCGACCTTTCTGCTAACGATTTCCAATCCGGCCACGATTCTGTCTTTCGGCGCGTTGTTTGCCGGTTTCGGCTTGACTGAGGAGACGCGTCGTTTCAGCTCTGCCGTGATCGTCGGTGGCGTATTTTGCGGATCTCTTGCTTGGTGGTTCTGTCTCAGCGGTGCCGTCAGCCTTGCAAGGGACCGATTGCCCCGTGACTTCACGACAAAGGTCGTCCGAGGAACGAGCTATCTGCTGATCGTTTTCGGCTTCGTCGCGCTCGGCTCCGCGGCGAGTTCAATACTCGAATGAGCTGTGTAGCCATCCGCAGACTGGCCGCAGGGGCTTAATCACGCTTGATACTCATGAGCATGTCCCATAGATCGGCGCCGGCTCGAAGACCGTGGCGTTCGCCTTGTATCTCCGCGCCACCTCGACAAGGTCGGCCCTTTCCACGCGCCGTACCCCGGCGTGCCACTGTCGGAGACGTTTCCGGCAATCGAGCCGATCCTCTTCGACTGTGTCAACATTCCCGAAAGTGCCGTGTTCATGACGCTCGATATGTTCACTCGCAATCCCTCTCACATCGAATAAAAACCTTGTATACGCAAGGATTTAGGGAATGCTGAAGGCGTTGTACTACCCAATCATCAACCGATGGCCGATGACGTCTGGCACGACAGATGTTCCGTATTGGGACAAGAAATGCACGCCATGTCACGCGAGCATTGCCGAATGGGTCGGTTCCCAAGTTGGGACGCCAGCTCGGATGCCGGGGCACAAGACCAAGATGTTATGCGGGGCTAAGGGAAAGCCCGGCGGCTCACGCCTTGATGTCTATGCCGGCTTCGACAGCGGCTGCTACGAAGGCTTTTCGTGCGTCCTCGTTGGTGCGCTTACCCCTGATGACGTCGGCGCAGACCAGCAAGGCTTTGTCGAGCGCGGGGCCGTCTTCCGTCGGCCATTCCTCGATCATCGCCCAGGAGGCGGCCTGGGTGGTCGCTATGATCACGTACTGGCCGGGTTCCTCCAGCGCAAGCAGCACGGGCTCCGGCCAGAGCGCCTGGGTGAGATCGTTGTCGGATGTTGCCATGGTGACGGGTCGCCTGTTTCTACGTTGCGGGGTTTGCGTTGGGATGCATACCCCTCCCCAACCCCTCCCCACAAGGGGGAGGGGCATGAGGCGTGCTTATTCAGCCGCTTCGGCGTAGTCTTCCAGCGGCGGGCAGGTGCAGATCAGGTTGCGGTCGCCGAAGACGTTGTCGACGCGGTTGACCGGCGACCAGTATTTGTCGACGCGGAAGGCGCCGGGCGGGAAGCAGGCCTGTTCTCTGGAGTACGGACGATCCCATTCTCCAACGAGGTCTTCGACGGTATGCGGGGCGTTCTTCAGCGGGTTGTTGGCCTTGTCGGCGCGGCCTTCCTCGATGTCGCGGGCCTCCTGGCGGATCGCCAGCATTGCTTCGCAGAAGCGGTCGAGTTCGGCCTTGGTCTCGCTCTCCGTCGGCTCGATCATCAGCGTGCCTGATACTGGCCAGCTCATGGTGGGGGCGTGGAAGCCGCAGTCGATGAGGCGCTTGGCGACATCGTCCACCGACACGCCGCAGCTGTCGACCAGCGGGCGGGTGTCGATGATGCACTCATGCGCGACCCGGCCCGCCTCGGACTTATAGAGCACGTCGTAGGCGCCTTTCAGCCGTGCTGCGATGTAGTTGGCGTTGAGGATCGCGACCTTGGTCGCCTGCGTCAGCCCTTCGCCGCCCATCATCAGGCAGTAGCTCCAGGAGATCGGCAGGATCGACGCCGAGCCGAAGGCAGCCGCAGAAACCGCGCCGGAGCGGCCGTCGGTTTCCGGGTGACCGGGAAGGTAGGGTGCCAGATGCGCTTTGACGCCGATCGGGCCCATGCCCGGGCCGCCGCCGCCATGCGGAATGCAGAAGGTCTTGTGCAGGTTGAGGTGGGAAACGTCGGAGCCGATGTCGCCGGGGCGGGACAGGCCGACCATGGCGTTCATGTTGGCGCCGTCGAGATAGACCTGGCCGCCATTCTTGTGCACGAGGTCGCAGATTTCCTTGACTGTTTCTTCGAAGACGCCATGCGTGGAGGGGTAGGTGATCATGCAGCAGGATAGATTGTCTGCATGCTGCTCGGCCTTGGCGCGGAAATCATCAAGGTCGATGTCGCCGTTTTCGCGCACCTTCACGACGACAACCTTCATGCCGACCATCTGGGCCGAGGCGGGGTTCGTGCCGTGGGCCGAGGTCGGGATCAGGCAGACGTCGCGGTGGCCGTTACCGTGGGCGATGTGGTAGTTGCGGATCGTCAGCAGGCCTGCATATTCGCCCTGCGCGCCGGAATTCGGCTGCATGGAGAAAGTGTCGTAGCCGGTCACGGCACAGAGCTTCTCGATCAGGTCATCTATCATCTCGCGATAGCCGAGCGCCTGATCGGAAGGAACGAAGGGGTGGATATCCGAGAATTCCGGCCATGTAATCGGCAGCATTTCGGCTGTCGCGTTGAGCTTCATCGTGCAGGAACCGAGCGGGATCATCGAGCGGTCGAGCGCCAGATCGCGGTCGGAGAGCCTGCGGATGTAGCGGGTCATCTCGCTTTCGGCACGGTTCATATGGAAGATCGGATGCGTCAGGTATTCGCTGGTGCGCGCGAGGCCCTTCGGCAGCCGATAGCTCGGCTCGAAATCTGCGACGGCGAAGTTGCCGCCGAAGGCGCGCCAGACAGCTTCCAGCGTTGCCGGCCGGGTGCGCTCGTCAAGGCTCATGCCGATTTTCGTGGCACCGACCTTGCGCAGGTTCACACCCTCGGCGACGGCTGCGCGCAGGATGACGCCCTGCATGTGGCCGACATCGACGGTGATGGTGTCGAAAAAGGCTTCCGGCTCGATGGTGTAGCCGAGCTTTTCAAGGCCCTTGGCCATCAGGACTGCCTTCTGGTGGACCTGCTGGGCGATCGCCTTTATGCCCTTTGGACCGTGGAATACGGCGTACATGGAAGCCATGACAGCGAGCAGGACCTGCGCGGTGCAGATATTCGACGTCGCCTTTTCGCGACGGATGTGCTGTTCGCGAGTCTGCAGCGACAAGCGATAGGCGCGGTTGCCGCGAGCATCGACCGAGACACCGACGAGGCGGCCGGGCATCGAGCGCTTATGCGCGTCCTTGACCGACATGTAGGCTGCATGCGGGCCGCCGTAGCCGACCGGAACGCCGAAGCGCTGCGAATTGCCGATAGCAATGTCGGCGCCCATTTCCCCGGGCGATTTCAGCAGCGTCAGCGCCAGGATGTCGGCAGCGACGATGGCGATGGCGCCGGTCTGGTGGAGGCGCGAGATCAGGCCGGTGAAATCATGCACATGGCCATGCGTGCCCGGATACTGGAAGATGGCGCCGAAGACGTCGACCGGGTCGAGATCGGTGAAGGGGTTACCTGTTATGACGCTCCAGCCGAGCGGCTCGGCGCGGGTCCTGATCAGCTCGATCGTTTGCGGATGGCAGGCGGCGTCGACGAAGAAGGCCTTGGCCTTGGCCTTCGACTTGGAGACGCGCTCGGCCATGGCCATGCCTTCGGCGGCAGCCGTTGCTTCGTCGAGCAGCGAGGCGTTGGCGACGTCGAGGCCGGTGAGGTCGCAGATCATCGTCTGGTAGTTCAGCAGTGCTTCCAGGCGGCCCTGGCTGATCTCGGGTTGGTAGGGCGTGTAGGCCGTATACCAGGCAGGATTTTCAAGGATGTTGCGCTGGATGACCGGCGGCGTGATCGTGCCGTAATAGCCCTGGCCAATCAGCGAGACGAGAACCTTGTTCTTATTGGCGGTCTCGCGCAGCTTGTCGAGCGCCTCGCGTTCCGTCATCGGCGCGCCCCAGACGAGGGGCGCCTTCTGGCGGATGGAGGGCGGCACGGTGGCGTCGATCAGTCCGTCGAGGCTGCTGTAGCCGATGACGCCAAGCATGTCCGTCATTTCGGCCGGGGACGGGCCGATGTGGCGACGGTTGGCAAAGTCGTAGGGCTGGTAGTCGGTAAACTGGAATTCTGTCGGCGTCGTCATTACGCGGTGAGCTCCTTGTAGGCTGCCTCGTCGAGCAGGCCATCGGCATCGGCAGCGTTGGCAAGCTTCAGCTTGAAGAACCAGCCTGCGCCCTGCGGATCGGAATTCACCAGCGACGGATCGGCGACAATGGCCGGGTTCACTTCGGTGATCTCGCCATCAAGCGGACAATAGACGTCGGAAGCAGCCTTCACGGATTCGACGGTCGCGGCATTGTCGTTCTTGGAGAAGGTCGCGCCGACTTCAGGCAGCTCGACGAAAACCAGATCGCCGAGCTGCTCGACGGCGTAATTGGTGATCCCGACCGTCGCAACGCCGCCTTCGATCTTCAGCCATTCGTGTTCTTCGGTAAATTTCAGCATTGTTCGTCCTCTCTGGAAAAGGTTCAGCGTTTGTAGGTCGGCGTGATGAAGGGCAGCAGGCTGACGGCGATGGGCAGATACTTGCCGCGCACCTCGGCGTAGATTTCAGTTCCCGCGGCAGCGTGTGAGACGGGGACGTAGCCCATGGCGACAGGGCCTTCGACGCTCGGGCCGAAGCCGCCCGAAGTGACTTCGCCAATCTCGGTTTTTCCCTCGGGATCGGCATAGAGCTTGGCCTTGCTGCGCACCGGCGCCTTGCCTTGCGGCTTTAGGCCGACGCGGCGCCGCGTGGCGCCGTGGTCGATTTGGGAAAGAATGCGGTCGGCACCGGGGAATCCGCCGGCGCGGGCTCCGCCGGTCTTGCGGGCCTTCTGCATACTCCATTCAAGGGCAGCTTCAACGGGCGTCGTCGTGGTGTCGATGTCGTTGCCATATAGGCAGAGGCCGGCTTCCAAGCGCAGCGAATCGCGGGCTCCAAGGCCGATCGGCTGCGCGTCAGGATGCTCGAGGAGGCGCTTGGCGATGTCTTCAGCCATTTCGTTCGGCACTGAGATTTCGTAGCCGTCCTCGCCACTATAGCCGGAGCGCGACACGAGACAGGAAACGTCGTGGAGACGGCAGTGGAGCACGTCCATGAATTTCATCGAGGCGACATCCGCCCAGAGTTCGGCAAGAACATCGACCGCCCGCGGCCCCTGAAGCGCGATCAACCCCCGGTCAAGCAGCGTGATATCGCAGTGAGCGCCAATATGCTTCTCTAGATGCCCGAGGTCAGCCTCCTTGCGGGCCCCATTGACGACGACGAAGAGGTGCTCGTCTACATGCGTGATCATCAGATCGTCGAGGATGCCGCCATTGTCGTCGGTGAAAAAACCGTAGCGCTGGCGACCTTCTGCGAGGCCAAGAATATCGACGGGAACGAGGCTCTCGAGTGCAAGTGCCGCATCCTCATACTTGCCCGACTTCGCCTTGATGACGACCTGGCCCATGTGAGAGACATCGAAAAGGCCGGCAGCCGCACGCGTCTGCAAATGTTCCTTCATGACGCCGGCGGGATATTGCACGGGCATGTCATAACCGGCGAAGGGCACCATACGGGCGCCGAGCGACACATGCAGTTGATGCAGCGGGGTTTTCTTGAGGGCAGCAGTATCGTCCAACGACGCCTCCGGGGTTTGCGCGTGGAATTCCATGCGCGGGCTCAAACTTTCAGGCGCAGCTACGCCTTGTCTTTCGAGCCCCCTCTGTCCCTTCGCCTGAGATTGTTATCCCTTCGGCGAGCGTTTCGAGAACGCTTCTCTCCAGAGTTCCGTCTGCCCCTTGCTGGTCCTTTGGCCTGAGAGTTTCCGGGGCGGTTGCTCCTTCGGCACCGATCGCAAGCAGACCGGCTTCTCCCAACAAGGTTGAGCGCAATTATCTGGCCATGACGGTACTTGGCAAGGGGGAATGTCGCCGTCGAACAAATTTTTGTCGCGTCACCCGGAATACGGATGAAGAGCACCGAGTCCTGGGCGCGGTCAGACGTCCTTGTAGAACTGCAGCGCCTGCTTCAATCCCGATTGCGGCTGCTTCTGTCCCATGGTCATGAGGTCGAGGGCCACTTCCGTGGATTGTATGACGTTGGGAGTTTCATCGATGTCGTGGCCATTGTCGCGTTTGGTCTTTCGGTCGGCGGCGCGACGCGCTTCTTTTGCGGTCGTACTCGCTGACACGCGAGGAGGGATCCGCAGCGTTTCGAACGCTGCGGCAGCTGTGCTTGCGGATATGCTGCCGACTAGAACTGTCATTTCATAACTCTACCGGACAGCCGGTTCGCGACAGGCTAAGAAAAACCATAGCATTTTATGCAGTCCCAATTCCGGCTTGATACTGTCCAGCGGAGAATTGGATTTTGCCCTCGGGCGCGATAAACCAAGCGCATGACTCAAGCTCTCCTTGTCGCATTTGGCGGCGCAATCGGTTCCGTTCTCAGATACTATGTCGGTCAGTGGGCGCTCCGGGCGATGGGGCCTGCGTTTCCTTGGGGGACGCTGACCGTCAATGTCGTCGGCTGTTTCCTGATCGGCGCCTTCGCCGAAATGATCGCGCGCAGGTTCGACGCTTCGCCGGAACTGCGATTGTTTCTTATCACAGGATTCCTCGGCGGTTTCACGACGTTCTCCGCCTTCTCGCTCGATGCTATCTCGCTCTTCGAACGCGGCGCTGCGTTGGCCGGCGCGGTCTACATAGTAGCGAGCGTCGGCCTTTCCATGGCTGCCGTCATCGCCGGTCTCGCGATCATGCGTGCAGTCTTCTGAGATTACGGTTTCCGTTTTCAGGGAAAATGCTCTAAAGCCTGCGACAAAGGCCGCGCTGGGCGCGAGCGACAGTTTTCCGAAAGAGTATTGATGGCTGGCATTGAACACATAAAGGTGGAACCGGACGAAGCGGGCATGCGGCTCGATCGCTGGTTTAAGATCCATTTCCCCGGGCTCGGCTTCGGTCCGCTTCAGAAACTCATACGCTCGGGTCAGGTGCGCGTCGATGGTGGACGCGTCAAAACCGATGCGCGCGTGCAGCCTGGACAAATGGTGCGCGTACCGCCGCTTGACGTCGATGCAAAGTTGAAGAACACGCCGATCGCTGGTCACGATCTGAAGCACTCGGGCGACTACGAGCTGCTGCAGCGCATGGTGTTGCATGAAGACGACAAGGTGATCGTGTTGAACAAGCCAGCCGGGCTTGCCGTTCAGGGCGGATCCGGCGTGACGCGGAATATCGACAAAATGCTGGAAGCCTGGACCAGCCCGAAGGGCGAGAAGCCGAGGCTGGTCCATCGCCTCGACCGCGATACGTCAGGTGTCCTCGTGATCGCCCGCACCCGAGGTGCCGCGCAGAAGCTGACGGCCGCCTTTCGCGAGCGTGACACCAAGAAGACCTACTGGTCGCTGGTCAGGGGCGTGCCGCGCAAGCACGAGGACAAGATCTCCACCTGGCTGGTGAAGGAGGCAACTGCCGACGGCGACCGTATGCGGGTTGCAAAGCACGGTGAAGACGGAGCCGATCACGCGATTTCCTACTATCGCGTCCTTGAAACGGCTGCACAGAACCTCGCTTGGCTTGAGATGGAACCCTATACGGGACGGACGCACCAGCTGCGCGTCCATGCGCTGCATATCGGCCATCCCATCATCGGCGACCCAAAGTATTTCATCGAGGATCCGAACTGGGACTTCCCCGGCGGCGTCCAGAAGAAGCTGCATCTGCATGCGCGCAAGATTGATATTCCGCATCCGTCGGGCGGACGGCTGCGGATCACCGCCCCCTTGCCGCCGCATATGGTGCAGACTTGGAACCTGCTCGGGCTTGATCTCGCATCGGCGGAACGGGAAGACCAGGAATGAAACTGGCGCTCTTCGATTGCGACGGAACGCTGGTCGACAGCGCAGCACTCATTCATGAGGTCATGGCGCGGACGTTTACGCATTTCGGCTACGACAGGCCCGACGTGTCGCTGACAAAGTCTATCATCGGCCTGACACTGGACATCGCGATCGCGCGCATGCAGGGAAAGCCGCATGTCGACGACGAGGCAGTGGCGATGACCGCGCACTACAAGGCGATCTACGTTGACGTGCGCGATGAGCCGGCCATGGACGTGATGCTGTTTGACGGCATCAGGCCACTCATCCAGACTCTTTCCAGCAAGGACGAGATCTTGATTGGTGCCGTAACCGGAAAGTCTCGACGCGGTCTCGTCCATATCCTTGAGACACACGGCTTTGCGCCGCATTTCATCGTTTCGCGTACGGCGGACGACTGCCCGTCGAAGCCGCATCCGGCCATGGTGATGGAGTGCTGCAGCGAAACGGGCGTGAATCCTGCCGATACCATTGTCGTCGGCGATGCCGTCTACGATATGCAGATGGCAAAGGCGGCGGGCACGACGGCGGTCGGGGTATCCTGGGGCTATGCCAGCGTCGAAGACCTGGTAGCCGCAGGTGCCGACAGCATCGCCTACCGCCCCGGCGACGTTTTGAAGCATTTTTCCTGAGGTGACGCCATGCGCGATCTGCTGAACGACATGTCCGAAGGACTGAGCAACCCCGACCCGATCCGCCGCGCGCAGATCCTGATGAAGAAGCCACTGCCGAAGCGTTTCTACAAGACTGTATCCATTGCCGCCCGCGACGAGAGATTTGCAGTCGAGCTCGACGGCAAGGCGGTACGGACACCCGCACGCCAGACTCTGGCTGTCTCGACGCCGGCGCTCGCGGAGCTGGTCGCCGCCGAATGGCAGGCACAGGTCGATGTCATCGATCCGGCAAAGATGCCGGTGACGCGGCTCGTCAATACGGCTATCGATGGCGTGGCCACGGATACGCAGGCCGTCTTCGACGACATAGTGCGCTTTTCGACCAGCGATCTCCTCTGCTATCGGGCCGACAGTCCCGATGCGCTGGTGCGACGGCAGGCTGAACGCTGGGATCCGGTGCTCGACTGGTGGGCAAATGACCTTGGCGCCCGCTTCATGCTGATCGAAGGCGTGATGCATCACGATCAGCCGCCCGAGGCAATTGCAGCCTTCTCGACTGCATTGCGTCGACACAGCGACGCAATGGCGCTCGCTGCCGTTCATACGATTACGACCCTGACCGGCTCCGCGTTGCTGGCGACTGCCTTTGCCGAAGGCTTTCTGCCGATGGAAGAGGTCTGGTCGCTTGCTCATTTGGATGAAGACTGGACAATCGAGCATTGGGGTAGTGATGAAGAGGCGGAACAGCGGCGGGCACTGCGTTTCGAAGAGTTCAAAGCGGCAGTGAATGTTTTTTTGGCGTTGAGAGACTGAAACAGGTTGCCTTGGTGCCTGTTATGGCGAGAATCTGCGATTCTATCGGGGGCGGGCGCGGGTTTTCCACATGGATTGGCTTAGGTCGTGTTTTTTTCGGGTCGCGTTTGTCTGCGTCGCGCTGACATCCTGCGCTACCTTCTTCTCGAGGGGGCAGCCTGCGCCTGTGTACGATGTCCGCAATGTCGTGGTACTGGCCGGCCCCAATATTCCGGCGGCGGTGCTTGCCGGAGTCGGCGATCGCGTCAACAAGGCAATCAATACGACAGTGCGAACCGAGGTCTACCCGCGCGTCGTTCTGACGATTCGCGTCCTTTCGGTTGAGAAGGGACAGGGCTACGACAAAAAGCACAGCGTCGCCAAGGTTGCTGTTGATGCCGCATCGGTGGATGACGGTACGGTTATTGCAGTCAGCTCGTTCGAGGTGAGCAGTCTATCGAACAGCGCAACGGCAGCCGACGAAATTCTGGCTGAGGACATCGCTGCCCGGATACGTTCCATATTTTCCCTTAGGGCCGGACGCGCATAAAACATGAGCCGCATGTGCGGCGAGGAGTATCCATGAAGGAAATTCTCGTAGAACTCGAGCGTCGCCGCGGTGTCGCGAGGTTGGGCGGAGGGCAGCAGCGCATCGATGCGCAGCACAAGCGCGGCAAGTTGACGGCGCGCGAGCGTATCGACCTGTTCCTCGACGAAGGGTCGTTCGAGGAGTTCGACATGTTCGTCGAACATCGGTCGACCGATTTTGGCATGGACAAGAGTCGAATCGCCGGTGATGGCGTCGTGACAGGCTGGGGAACAGTCAGCGGCCGAACCGTTTTCGTGTTCGCCAAGGACTTCACGGTGTTCGGAGGCTCGCTTTCGCAGGCGCATGCCGAAAAGATCATGAAAGTCCAGGATATGGCGTTGAAGAACCGCGCGCCGATCGTTGGAATTTATGATGCCGGGGGTGCGCGGATCCAGGAAGGTGTGGCAGCACTAGGTGGCTATGCCGAGGTTTTCCAGCGCAACGTGCTGGCATCTGGCGTCATCCCCCAGATTTCCGTCATCATGGGGCCGTGCGCCGGCGGGGATGTCTATTCGCCTGCCATGACCGACTTCATCTTCATGGTTCGCGACAGTTCCTACATGTTCGTGACCGGCCCCGACGTGGTGAAGACGGTCACGAACGAGACGGTGACGGCGGAGGAGCTTGGCGGCGCGTCGGTGCATACGACACGGTCTTCGATTGCCGATGGGGCATATGACAACGATGTCGAGGCGTTGCTGCAGGTGCGCAGGCTGATCGATCTGTTGCCGCAATCGAACACTTCCGCCGTTCCGGAAATCGATTGCTATCAGTCGGTGACAGAAGCGGATGCCTCGCTGGATACATTGGTGCCTGCGAACGCCAACAAGCCCTATGACATCAAAGAACTAATCCTGAAGACCGTGGACGAGGCGGACTTCTTCGAAATCCAGGCGAGCTTCGCCAGAAACATCGTCTGTGGCTTCGGGCGGATCGAGGGATCGACCGTCGGCTTTATCGCTAACCAGCCGATGGTGCTCGCCGGTGTGCTCGACAGCGATGCATCGCGCAAAGCGGCGCGCTTCGTGCGCTTCTGCGACTGTTTCAACATTCCGATCGTGACGTTCGTCGACGTGCCTGGCTTCCTGCCGGGTACGGCGCAGGAGTATGGCGGCCTGATCAAGCACGGCGCCAAGCTGCTCTTTGCCTATGCCGAGGCGACCGTTCCGAAACTCACCATCATTACACGCAAGGCGTTCGGCGGCGCCTATGACGTCATGGCGTCCAAACACCTTCGCGGCGACCTCAACTATGCCTGGCCGACAGCGCAGATCGCGGTCATGGGTGCCAAGGGCGCGGTCGAGATCATCTTCCGCAAGGACATCGCCGATCCGGAAAAGATCGCTGCGCATACGAAGATGTACGAGGACCGTTTCCTATCACCTTTCGTCGCTGCCGAGCGCGGCTATATCGACGAGGTTATTATGCCGCATTCGACACGCAGGCGGCTTGCGCGCGGTCTCAAGATGCTTCGTAACAAAGATCTGGCCAATCCGTGGAAGAAACACGACAACATTCCACTCTAAAGAGTAAAAATGGGGAAAACAAAACAACATCAAGAGGAAGTGATCGCGCGTCAGCGATCCGTGTCTTCATTCCTTTCTGTGAAGCAGCTAACGCTCTGCTGTCATTACACAAAAGGAGAGTTTTCATGTCGAGTTTTGAACGTCTGAGCGCATATCAGCCCTATGCGCTTGCCGCTCTCAGGATCATTGCCGCCTTGTTGTTTATCGAGCATGGCACGATGAAGCTTTTTGCTTTCCCCGCCACGCAGATGGAGGGCTCGCTGCCGCCTCTGATGCTTTTTGCCGCTCTTCTTGAAGTAGTCGGCGGTATCCTTATTTTGATCGGCTTCTTGACGCGACCCGTTGCCTTTATCCTCTCCGGCCAGATGGCCTTCGCCTATTTCATGGCGCACTACCCGAAGAGCTTCTATCCCGCTCTGAATGGTGGCGATGGCGCGGTCCTGTTCTGCTTCATCTTCCTGTTCTTCGTCTTTTCTGGCGCCGGGGCCATTTCGGTCGATCAGAGTAAAACTGCCTGAGAGAAAGAGCTGTGGCCGACGACTTGGCCACAGCATCGTCTCATCCCGTCAATTTCAGGCCAGCGATGCCGGCGACGATCAACCCGATGCAAAGCAGGCGTAAAGCGGTCGCTTGGTCGCCAAGCAGCCAAATGCCAAGCAAGACGGTTCCAACCGTGCCGATGCCGGTCCACACGGCGTAGGCGGTGCCGATCGGCAGGGTCTTGACCGCAAGGCCCAACAGGATGACGCTTACCACCATCGAAATTGCAGTCAGGACGGTCGGAACAGGGCGCATGAATCCATCGGTGTATTTCAGACCTATCGCCCATCCGCATTCAAAAAGTCCGGCGAGAAACAGTAAAAACCATGCCATTCGTATTTCCTTATCAAGAGCAAGACCGCTCCCCGCGACTGCTTGCGTGCGTCTCCACACAAGGTAAGAAGGCGCATCGCCGCCATACCACCCGTTTCTTGCGCGCCTAGACCAGTCTTTCCGCGTGCCATCGCAGATGGTCGTCCATGAAGGTCGAAATGAAATAATAGGAGTGATCGTAGCGCTCGTGCATGCGCAGCGTAAGCTTGATGTCCGTCTTGGCGACAGCCTCTTCGAAGAGCCAAGGCCGGAGGCCGTTTTCGAGAAAGCCGTCGGCGTTGCCCTGGTCGATCAGGAAGTCCGGGAAGCGTGCACCGTCGCTTACCAGAGCGCAGGCGTCGTACCGGCGCCACGCGGCGCGATCCGCGCCCAGATATTTTTGCAGCGCGGGCGCGGACCAGTTGGCCGTCGAAGGCTCGACGATTGGCGCAAAGGCCGAGCAGCTCCTGAAACGTTCCGGGTTCCTGAGGGCTATGGTCATCGCGCCATGGCCACCCATGGAGTGACCGAAGATGCCCTGCCGGCTCATGTCGATGCGAAAGTGCTGGCTGACATAAGCGGGAAGTTCCTCGGTGATGTAGCTGTACATCTGGTAATTCTCGGACCAAGGCTCCTCTGTCGCATCGAGGTAGAATCCGGCGCCTTTGCCCATCTGCCAGTTGGTAAGTTCGTCGGGCACGTCATTGCCGCGCGGGCTCGTGTCCGGGCAGACGACGATGAGACCGAGTTCGGCGGCCATGCGCCGGTATTCACCCTTTTCCACGACGTTGGCGTGCGTGCAGGTCAGGCCCGAAAGGTACCAGAGAACAGGGCAGGGCTCCTTGGTGGCTTGTGGTGGTACGAAGACCGCAAATGTCATGTCGCATTTGCAGGTTTCGGAGGTGTGCGTGAATACGCCTTGCATGCCGCCGAAAGCGGTCGCCTGGGAAAGGACGTTCATTCTATTCTCCGGTCTTTGGGACAGCGGCCTTGGCGCGACGGCACAGCCGATCGAATGTTTCGAGGAAGCGAGATCGATCCTTCGGGCTGAAGGCGGCGTTATAACCCTTGCTTTCGCCGGTTTCCCTGAGATGGGCTCCAAGATCCCGCATGGCACTAGCCATGCCGATATTGGTATCGTCGAACACGCGGCCGGTCGGGCCGCTGACGAACGCACCTGTTGCGACACAACGAACGGCCAGAGGCACATCCGCGGTCACGACCAGGTCACCCGGTCCTGCGTGCTCGGCAATCCAGTTGTCGGCAGCGTCGAAGGCATTTGAGACGATGACGTTGCGGATCATCGGATCGCGCGATGGGCGCAGGCCGGAGTTGGCGACGAATGTCACCTCGATGGCATGGCGTTCGGCAACCTTCAATATTTCCGGCTTCACGGGACATGCGTCGGCGTCGACATAAATCATGCTAGGAACCTCGTCGGAGGACGGCGCAATCGCCGCCTTCCATTGGCAGGCCTCAATAGACCACCACGCCACGGATGCTTTCGCCGGAATGCATCAGTTCAAAGCCCCTGTTGATGTCTTCCAGCGACATTGTGTGGGTGATCATCGGATCGATCTGGATCTTGCCCTCCATGTACCAGTCGACGATCTTCGGCACGTCGGTGCGTCCACGGGCACCGCCGAATGCGGTGCCCATCCAGTTACGGCCCGTGACGAGCTGGAAGGGACGGGTGGATATTTCCTGGCCGGCACCGGCGACGCCTATTATGATCGACTTGCCCCAGCCGCGATGCGAGGATTCCAGCGCCTGGCGCATGACCTTGGTGTTGCCGGTGCAGTCGAACGTATAGTCTGCGCCGCCGATCAAGTCGCCGTTGCGCTTCGTCATGTTGGCGAGGTGTGGCACGATGTCGTCGCCGACTTCCTTCGGATTGACAAAGTGCGTCATGCCGAACTTTTCGCCCCAGGCCTTGCGGTCATTGTTGATGTCGACGCCTATGATCATGTCGGCACCGGCGAGGCGAAGGCCCTGCAGCACGTTCAGGCCGATGCCGCCTAGACCGAAGACGATGGCGGTCGAACCGATTTCCACCTTGGCGGTGTTGATGACTGCGCCGATGCCAGTAGTGACGCCGCAGCCGATGTAGCAGATCTTGTCGAACGGTGCGTCCGGATTGACCTTGGCAAGCGCAATCTCAGGCAAGACGGTGAAGTTGGCGAAGGTCGAGCAGCCCATATAGTGATGGATCTTGTCCTTGCCGATCGAGAAGCGCGACGTGCCGTCCGGCATCAGTCCCTGGCCCTGCGTTGCACGGATCGAGGTGCACAGATTGGTCTTGCGCGACAGGCAGGAATAGCACTCCCGGCACTCTGGCGTGTAAAGCGGAATGACGTGGTCGCCTTTCTTGACCGAAGTCACGCCCGGCCCGACATCGACAACGATGCCCGCACCCTCATGGCCGAGAATCGCCGGGAAGAGGCCTTCCGGATCGGCACCGGAGAGAGTGAAATCATCCGTATGGCAAATGCCCGTCGCCTTCACCTCGACCAGCACCTCGCCGGCTCGCGGTCCTTCGAGCTGTACGGTCATGACTTCGAGCGGTTTTCCAGCCTGTACGGCAACGGCGGCGCGAACGTCCATCTTCGGGGTCTCCAATACTGATTTGATCGCGCGGACTTTTGCACGCGGGGCAAGGGCGGCTCAAGGGAAAACCCGCTAACGGTGCTAATTTCCTTGTCCGATGAGAAGGTTGCGCCGGTTTCTGTGCAGCCTGCGTCAGAAGAGGTTGCCGATGGAAAATACGATCGCATATCCATGCATGGCGATGGCAGCATAGAGGCCAAACCCAACCAGCATGCGCTCCGGGTCCGTCATCTCATCGAGCTTCTGGCGCGGTTTGACCGATCGCACTCCGATCAGGCTGACGACGGTAAAAACCAGCAGCCCGACCGTCAACATATTCGCAGAGAGGCCGATCTCAAAGCCGATCAAGAGGATGCAAAGGGTAACGACGAAACTGGCGGTAATCTGCGACCACCTGGTGCGGAAAATCTGCCGCAGGACCTGCCCGCCGTCGAAGCGGTGCATCGGGAGGAGGTTGAGCAGGTTGAATGCACCCAAAATCAACAGGAAGACCAGCAGTGGGGAGCTTGAAACCGCAGGTAGGATTCCCGTGCCGGCGAGCTGGTGGGCAACGATGAGAATTGGAACGAGGAATGCGGACATTCCCGCCCCCATCAGCGCACAGGTCGCGACTTCGAACAGGGAACGGTAGGGCCTGCCGCCGATTGCCAGTCCGCCCAGAAGCGGCACGAAGATCATTCTGACGGAGACGTGGCCGAACATCCGGTACGCTGCCATATGCCCCAGCTCGTGCAAGGCGATCACCAGGGTGAGAAATGTCGAGATCATCAGACCCTGCATCGTGAGGCCGAGGAAGGGCCACAGAAGGAGGGTGGAGAGGATTGCAAGGCCAAACTGCACGAGCGGGTGCTCGAAGTGGCCCTGCGGATGCGATTCACCGGTCTTCAGCCAACCCTCCAGCGCCTGCATTTCCCGCCTCAGAGCAACGTAGCGGAAAACCAGAAAGGCGAGACCACGATAGCGATCAGTCTGATCGATCTCCAGCATGGCACCGTCGGGTGCCGGGCGGACAATGCGGCGCTCGCGAAAGTCTTTCCAGAACGATGGATCCAGTGTGCTGTCGTCGATGACGGACGATTGAAAGCCGTGGGCATTGCCGGATACCACGAGCAAAGGTTCAAGAGCGAGCAGCCTGCGCAGAGGCGCGCCATTTTTGTCCGAGTGGGTGTAAGTCTGCTCGACAACGCCGTGGCGGCTTGCAAGGGGCTTGCTCGTGATCACCGAGTGGTGCCAGTTCCCAGAGGCGCCTGCCGGATGCATGGCATTCCAGAGCGTCTCGGGCGAACATTGGAAGGTACGGCTCATATGCAGCGTCCTGATCCCGAGCGGTAGGCGCATCAACAGCCCAAGCAAGCCGAGATTGATGAACAGCAGCAGGATCGCCGATTGCAGCACAGTCATTTGCGCACTCCATCCGGCAGGTTGCTGGACGGCGCCATTTTAGGTCCCGACCCGTTAACAAAAGCGAATCGTTTTGTGATGCCGCAATGTGCCAAAACGGCTCAGGCAAACTCCATGATCACCGCGTCGACCGCCAGGCTTTCACCGGCCTTGGCGTTGATCTTTCCAACAGTCAGGTCGCGCTCGGCACGCAGGACGTTTTCCATCTTCATTGCTTCGACCACGGCAAGCGTCTCGCCCGCCTTGACCTCCTGACCCTCAGTCACGGCAACCGAGACGACGAGCCCTGGCATTGGGCACAGTAAAAGCTTAGACGTGTCCGGAGGCAACTTGACCGGCATCAGCTTGTCCAACTCTGCATGGCGCGGCGTGAAGACTTTGGCCTTTACCGATAGGCCCTGCCAATCGAGCCTGATGCCGTTGAGGATCGGCCTCAGCTGCGCCGTGACGCTGACTTTCCCGACGTCTCCACGCCAGACCGGATCGCCCGGTCTCCAATCGGTGACGATGTTCACAACCTTGTCGCCGACAGCCATGTCCATGTCGAAGGGGATGGTGACTGGGCCGTCGACCAGCCGGATGTCGACGTATTGCTCATTGAGCTTCACAGTCCATTCCTCGCGGAGCGCGCCGGAGGCAGAGCGCAGCCTGTCGCCGAAGCGCTCGCGCCGGTTTGTCTCGATCAGCGCGGCTGACATGGCGATTGCGGCGAGGCTTGCCTGCTGCCCCTCGTCGGGCATCATCGGAGCGAAGCCATCCGGATATTCTTCGGCGATAAAGCCGGTCGACAGGCGCCCCTCGCGCCAGCGCGGATGTTTCATCAGCGCGGATAGGAAGGGCACATTGTGTTCGATGCCATCGACCACGAAGCCGTCGAGGGCTTGGCTCATCGCCTCGATTGCTTCGAGACGCGTCGGTGCCCAGGTGCAGAGCTTGGCGATCATCGGGTCGTAGTACACGGAGATCTCGGCACCTTCGAAGACGCCTGTATCGTTGCGAACGACGGCATTGCCGAACTGGCCTTCCGCCGGCGGCTGATAGCGTGTCAGGCGGCCGATGGAGGGCATGAAATTGCGATAGGGATCTTCGGCATACAGCCGGCTTTCGATCGCCCAGCCGTTGAGCTTGATGTCGCCTTGCGCAAACGGAAGCTTTTCGCCTGCTGCGACGCGGATCATCTGCTCCACGAGATCGATACCGGTCACGAGTTCGGTCACGGGATGTTCGACCTGCAGGCGTGTATTCATTTCGAGGAAGTAGAAATTGCGATCGCGGTCAACGATGAACTCCACAGTGCCGGCACTCTGGTAATCCACTGCTTTGGCGAGCGCCAAGGACTGCTCGCCCATGGCTGCACGCGTCGCCTCGTCAAGGAAAGGCGAGGGCGCCTCTTCGGCGACCTTCTGGTTTCGGCGCTGGATGGAGCACTCACGCTCTCCGAGATAAACGACATTGCCATGCGCGTCCGCCAGGACCTGGATCTCGATGTGACGCGGATCGACGACGTATTTCTCGATGAAGACGCGATCATCGCCGAAGGAGCTCTTCGCCTCGGAACGCGCGCGATCGAAGCCATCGCGCACCTCGATTTCGCTCCAGGCAATCCGCATTCCCTTGCCGCCACCGCCTGCAGAGGCCTTGATCATGACGGGGTAACCGATTTCGGCGGCGATCCTTTCGGCGTGCACGGCGTCCTCGATGACCCCGAGGTAACCGGGAACGGTCGACACCTTGGCAGCGTTAGCGAATTTCTTCGATTCGATCTTGTCGCCCATGGCCTTTATCGCCTTGGGCTTCGGACCAATGAAAACGATGCCTTCCTTCTCAAGCGCTTCGCAGAAGGAGGCACGCTCGGACAGGAACCCATAGCCCGGATGCACCGCCTGCGCGCCGGTCTGCTTGCAGGCAGCGATTATCTTTTCCGCTACGAGATAGCTTTCGGTGGCCGCGGCAGGGCCGATGTGCACGGCCTCATCGGCCATTTCGACGTGCAGCGCATCCCGATCGGCGTCCGAATAGACCACGACGGTCGCAATTCCCATGCGGCGCGCAGTCTTGATGACACGGCAAGCGATCTCGCCGCGATTCGCGATCAGAATTTTCTCGAACATGAAGGCTCCACCCGTGACATGTGTTCCGGAGTCTTACGCAGAAAGACCGGAGCGCACAATCAGGCGAAATACGAACATGCGGTCGAGGTCACGCGACGGCCGTCTCGCCGCCGAGAGAGTCATCGACGATGCGCAGCCAGCGGCTGCGTCGAGCCGGTTCTGCATACTCGACGAGACGCAGGGCCGCCAGAATGTTCGCCCAGCGCGGGTGATTCGCCGTAGGCAGGGTTTCCTCACCGATCCGCATGAGCACACCCCAGGTCTGCGGCTGCACGTTAATGTCGCCGCCATCGCAGATGCCACGAAGAATGCGCATGGCGTAGTCGACATCCTGTCGTGTGATGCCCTTGCGATCAACGGAACGGCAGAGGTGATAGCCGCCTACATGCTGCGAAATGGCAAGGCGAAGTTGATCAAGCGCAAAAGCGCGCAACTCGTCAGGGACATGCGCGGCAACCTCGATCACGTGAAGCACGAGCTCCAGCTCCAACGCAGAGTTCACGACACCGCCGGTCGCAACCATGCGCATAAGCCAGGCGACGTTGATCTCGTCGAGGGTTCCCTGCGGATAGCTGTAATTGACGATGAACGCGGCGAGTTGCTCGACGAAGAACGCATTCCACTCGGGACATTTCTCAGGGCATGAATTGTTGAGGGCCAGCATCACAACGACGTCATCGGCCGTCCGGATCCCATCCGGAAAGCTGTGCTTACGCAGCAGGCCGATGTCTTCGACGGCCAAGCGATGCTTCCCGGCGATGACGCATGCCGGAAAAGCGAGTCGAAATTCGCTCATCTTTTATCTCCAGGCCTCATCATGAAGCCAAGGAGTGTTCTAGCGACAGCAAATTGACGATCCATCAATATGCGAGGTTAACGAAGAATTGGCTCAATCACACGGCTTTTAGCGACCGCACGCGCTCGCGCCATATGATGAAAAGGCCGGACGCAACAATGATGAGGATGCCGATCCACTTCGAGAAGCTCGGAAAGTCGCCGAAGAGTGCGTAGCCGAGCACGGTGGCCGAAATGATCTCGAAATACTGGAAGGGCGCCAGGAGCGAAAGCGGCGCCATTCGGAAAGCCCTAACCACGATCATATGGACATAGCCGGAGAGCGAACCCAGAATGACGAGCAGAACGAGCCCGAGAACTGACGAGGGCAGCGATAGTTCGAAATCGCTCACTCCCAGGCGGTTTCCAACGAACAATGCAGCCGTCATGAACGCCGTACCGCCAATGCCCGCCATCGTCTGCATCGTCAACGGCGAATCCGCCATGCCGATAGCCCTGTTCATAAAGAGATAGAGCGAAAACAGAAACGCGCAGAACACCGGCAGGAGAGCTTTCAGGCCGAAGATCTCGTAACTCGGCTGAATGACGATCATCGCGCCGCCGAAGCCGACGACGATCGCCGTCCAGCGCCGCCAGCCGACCTTGTCGCCGAGGAACAGCGCAGAAAGGCCGGCAAGCATGAAGGGCTCGACGAAATAGATCGCGAATACATCCGCCAATGGCATGTATTTGACGGCAACGAAAAACAGCAGGCTGGCCGCCCCGTGAAGGGCGCCGCGAAGCAGATTCATCCACGGCCGCTTTGCGTGCAGAGCCGTCCACCCAAAAAAGGCGAGGAGAATCGGCAGGGTGCAGACGACCTGAAAAAAGAATCGGTAGAAGGTGACCTGGCCGGGCGACATCCCCTCGAACGTCGCCATGTACTTGGCGATCGCATCCATGGCCGGCAGGACGATCATGGCGCCGGCCATAAGGGCCATGCCTTGCAGGGGGTTATGCTGGTCGGATTGATCAGGCATCGACGAGAAATCTCATTGGGCTGGAGCCAGCCGTTTAAAGACGATAAAACCTCTCGAAAGACTCTTTGAAAGAGATGAAGCGCGCGAAAACAGCTGCATCGTTGAAAGCCAAATGATATCCGGCTTTTCTCGCTCCTCTGGAGAGAGAATGGTGCGGTCGAGAAGACTCGAACTTCCACGGGTTGCCCCACAGCGACCTCAACGCTGCGCGTCTACCAATTCCGCCACGACCGCATCGTGGTAGGTGCCGGTTTGTGCCGGCGACGCAGCATGTAGCAAAAGGATTCCGGGGACACAAGTGCGATGTGACAGATTTTTTCAAGAGAAGTGACAGTGTTTGAATCGCCGGCGAAACGGGGCCATATAGATGCTCTCAGCGGCCTGCCTGCAAAGAGGGGCAGCGACAAGGATTGGCCATGCTACGTACAGATCTCGAGTTTTCCATGCTTCCGATTGCCGATACTCGTCCGGTCCGGTGGCGTATCGCCGATGGGCTTGTGCCTTACGTCGAGGCTGTGGATATCATGGAGCGGGAAGCGGCGGCGATCGCGGAGGGCGGCGATGAGCTGGTCTGGCTGGTGGAGCATCCGCCCCTTTATACGGCCGGCACCAGTGCGAATGCCAGGGATCTCGTACAGCCGGATCGGTTTCCCGTCTTTGCCACCGGTCGTGGGGGCGAATACACCTATCATGGCCCCGGTCAGCGGGTGGCGTATGTAATGCTCGACCTCAAGCGCCGGCGCCAGGACGTCCGCGCATTCGTTGCTGCCCTTGAGGAAACGATCATTCGCACGCTCGATTCGATGAACATCCGCGGCGAACGTCGCGAGGACCGCGTTGGCGTATGGGTTCGGCGGCCCGACAAGCCGTTGCTACCCGATGGAACGGTGGCCGAAGACAAGATCGCGGCGCTCGGCATTCGCCTCAGGAAGTGGGTGACCTTTCATGGCCTGTCGTTGAACGTGGAGCCGGATCTCGATCATTTCGGGGGAATCGTCCCCTGCGGGATCTCGGCCTATGGGGTCACCAGCCTGGTCGATTTGGGCTTGCCCCTCATGATGGCAGATGTTGACGTTAGGCTTCGCGAAGCGTTCGAATCGATTTTCGGCGAGACAGTGCGCGTCGACTAAGCCCCAGACCAACATCAAACATCTGCAGAAGGGGCCGGAGTTCTAGTTGCCGACCCCTCTGTTGCGCAGACCGCTACTTGTTGCCGATATCCCGGCATGCGTCGGAATGCGAAGCGCCGCCATCGCCGCCTTTCGTATGCACTGTGTCCTTAGACATATAGCTGCAGTCCGGAAGTGGCCTGATGCTTGCCGTCGCTGTCTTGTCGACCTTCGGTGCAATGCGAACCGGCGCGAATCCATCGCCATCATTACTGTAGTCGTTCGAATATTCAGGCGCCCTGTGTTGCGTGTAGTGAACAGGCTTGGGCGGCGCCATCGTGACGGGAGCGAATCCATCCGTGTCGTTTGAATAGTCGTTCGAATACTGAGGTTGAGCGAAGGCCGCGCCCGCCATACCGAGGGTAAAAAACGCAGCAGCGGCAGCAAAATGAATATGCATTGTATATCTCCTCAATCCATCGTTGCAACAACGTGGTGTCAAACCCTCGGCGAAATCGAATTCGCGCTCGAATTGAGGCGGGAATGTGAGCGAGGGCGTGCCAGCAAACCTCACATTTTATCAAATGAAATCACGGCCCCGCGATGGGATTTCATTGACGCTTGATGCGCCGTCGCCCTCTAAACTGCAGGCTGAGACCGTGGATTAACAGCAATCAAAAGATGCGTTTCCATTGGCAAACAACTGATTAGCAGCTGTGCATATTGCTTATTATTGCACCGCGACCGCCGGCGCGACATCGCCAATGAGCGATGCCACCAGTTCGGGCGTGAGCTCACTGAAGTGCGAGATGATCCGTGTCGGCCGGAGCGTTTCGATCGGAACGTCGGAATAGCCGAACGGAACCGCGATCGAGGGAACGCCGGCATTGCGTGCGACGAGGATGTCGTTTGCGCTGTCGCCGATCATCACGGCACGACCGGCATTGCTGCCGGCCATTTTAATAGTACCTAGCAAATGAGCTGCGTCCGGCTTGTGGACGGCGAAGGTATCTCCGCCCGTGATCGCATCGAAATAAGCGGTCAGCTTCAGGCGGTCGAGCAGCGTGCGCGCCAGTGCTTCAAGCTTGTTGGTGCAGACGGCAAGCCTGTATCCCCTGGACTTCAGCTGGTCCATCGCGCTGACGAGCCCAGGATAGGGCTCGGTGCGGCCTGGCATGTTCGCGGTATAATGGGCGATGAACCGGTCGAGCAGCGGTGGCAACGCTTCCGGTTCAAGCGGATGGCCCTGCAGTTTGCAAGCACGCTCGATCATGACCTTGGCGCCGTGGCCGACCAGGTGCGTGAGATCATCGTAGCTCACCGCGGCGAGATTGAGCGCTGCAATCGTATGGTTCAGGCTTTCGACCAGATCGACATGCGTGTCGAGAAGCGTTCCGTCGAGATCGAAGACGACAAGGGCAGGGGTCAAGGGAGTAAGCCTGTTCGCTATTGGAATATGCTTGCTGAGGTAAGCGATGAAGGCCGCAAAAGCAACGCTTTCCCGGTCGCGGTTGCAGGATCGCATGTCTATCCGGGATTTCGAAATGCGCGGTGCTATTTTGGCTTTCGTTTGGCAGGCGAGCCGTGTAAACAGCTCAACCAACGTAACTTTTGGAGTAGGCGGCGCATGGATGCCCGCGAAATGAAGATCAAAGCCGCCGAGGCTGCGCTCGCCCACGTGGAGAGCGGGATGCGCCTCGGAATAGGAACGGGCAGCACCGCGGAGGAGTTCGTACGGCTCCTCGCGGAAAAGGTTGCCGACGGCTTCAGGGTGGAGGGTGTACCGACGTCCGAGCGGACTGCCCGGCTTTGCGTTGAACTCGGCGTGCCGCTGAAGTCTCTGGACGAGCTGCCGGAACTCGACCTTACCATCGACGGCGCAGACGAGATCGACGCCAGTCTCCGGTTGGTCAAAGGCGGTGGCGGTGCGTTGCTGCGCGAAAAGATCGTCGCCGCCGCTTCCAACCGTGTGATTGTCATCGCCGATGAAACGAAGCTGGTGCAGACCCTCGGTGCGTTTCCGCTGCCGATCGAAGTCAACATCTTCGGCCTCGTGTCGACGCGGATCGCGATCGAAAAGACAGCGTCTGAACTCGGGCTCGTCGGCGGCCTGACGCTTCGCCAATCCGGCGACGGCGTTTTCACGACAGACGGCGGACACTATATTATCGATGCATCTTTTGGCCGTATTCCTGATGCAGAGGCGCTTTCAAACGAGTTGAACTCGATACCCGGCGTCGTGGAACACGGACTCTTTCTCAATATGGCCGCGCTTGCGATTATCGCCGGCCCAGGTGGCGCGCGCGAGCTGCGGGCAAACAGGTAACAGGAGCTATGAAACTCATGATTAAATTTGCAGGTCTTGGCCGTTTTGCCGCTGCGACCGTCATCCTTTCGGGTGTTGCGTTCAGCTCTGCCGTCCAGGCTCAGGAAGCATCTCCGGAGCAGTTGAAGGCGGCACGGGCAGCGATCAATGCAATCGGCGCAACGACGCAGTTCGACAACATCCTGCCGGGCCTCGCCGAACGGCTCAAGGCAGACCTGATCCAGGATTCGCCGAACTATCAGGACGCGATCACCGCGGAGGTTGACAAGCAGGCTCTTGCACTGGCGCCGCGCCGCGCCGACCTCGAGAAGGAAGCTGCGCTGACTTACGCAAAGGCATTTTCGGTGGAGGAGCTGAACGCCATTGCCGCATTCTACAGCTCGCCGGTCGGGCAGAAGCTGCTCAAGGATGGCCCGATCGCATCGCGCGAGACGGTCAAGGCTGCCGATATCTGGGCGCAGGGCATTTCACGCGACCTGCAGAAGCAGACAAGTGCCGAGCTCAGGAAGGTGATCAAGGCCGCGCCTGCTGCTGTAGCAGACCCGGCGGCTGCACCGAAGCCTGCTGCAAAGCCGTAACACGGTTATCGCCATTGCGTCGAAAGCCCGGCTTTGTCCGGGCTTTTGCATTTCTGGCGATCGATACTATATCAGTCGCGTCCTCCCAGCCGATTCCATCCGGAGCTTCCCCATGACATCCTATGATTATGACCTCTTCGTCATTGGCGGTGGTTCAGGCGGCGTGCGCAGCGCCCGCGTCGTCGCGTCACTCGGCAAGAAGGTTGCAATCGCCGAGGAGTATCGCTTCGGCGGCACGTGCGTCATTCGCGGATGCGTTCCGAAGAAGCTTTTCGTCTATGCCGCGCAGTATCGTGAGCATTTCGAGGACGCCGCCGGCTTCGGCTGGACCGTCGGCGAAAGCTCTTTCGACTGGAAGAAGCTGATTGCCGCCAAGGACGCGGAGATCACGCGGCTCGAAGGTCTCTACAAGAAAGGCCTTTCCGGAGCGAATGCGGAAATTTTAGAGACGCGTGCCGAACTGATCGACGCACATACAGTGCGTCTGGTGAAGACCGGCCAGACCGTCACCGCCAAGACCATCGTCATCGCCACCGGCGGCCGGCCAAACCCGCATGCGGCGCTTCCGGGGCACGAGCTATGCATTTCTTCCAATGAGGCGTTTCATCTCGAGGAGCTCCCCCGCTCGATCGTCATTGCAGGCGGTGGCTACATCGCCGTCGAGTTCGCCAATATCTTCCACGGGCTCGGGGTCGAGACGACGCTGATCTACAGGGGCGCGGAAATCCTCTCCCGCTTCGACCATGACTTGCGTCGCGGATTGCACGAAGCGATGGTCGCCAAGGGTATTCGCATCCTATGCCACGACATGTTGCAGAGTGTCGCGAAGAGCGGCGACGGCCTGCTTGTCGAGACATTGAACAATGGCGCACTGAATGCAGACGTGGTGATGCTGGCGCTTGGCCGCGTGCCGAACGCGCAGGGGCTTGGCCTTGAAGCTGCCGGCGTCAAGACCGATGAGCGCGGTGCAATCGTCGTTGACGAGTATTCGCGCACCAGCGTCGAGAATATCTATGCACTGGGTGACGTCACCGACAGGGTACAGTTGACGCCGGTCGCGATCCATGAGGCGATGTGCTTCATCGAGACAGAATACAAGAACAATCCGACGAAACCGGATCACGAGACGATCGCCACGGCCGTGTTTTCGCAACCGGAGATCGGCACGGTCGGCCTAAGTGAGGAGGAGGCGGGCAAGCGATATCAGGACCTTGAAGTCTATCGTGCCCAATTCCGGCCGATGAAGGCAACGCTTTCCGGCCGCGCAGAAAAGATGGTCATGAAGTTGATCGTCGACGCAGCCAGCCGCAAGGTCGTCGGAGCGCATATTCTTGGTCACGACGCAGGCGAGATGGCGCAGTTGCTTGGCATTACGCTGAAAGCCGGCTGCACCAAGGATGATTTCGACCGCACCATGGCCGTGCATCCGACCGCTGCGGAAGAACTCGTCACAATGTATGCGCCGAGCTATCGCCTCCGTGACGGCGTGCGGGTCTGACGCCGCCGGTCAGCTGGTGATGCGCAGCATCCGTATAACCTTCAGGAACAGGGCCTTCACTGCGCCTCGGCGATGCCTTGGGTCGGTGTGACCTCGAAGTAGAGCCCCGGTGTTGTGCACTCCTGGTGGTCATGACGCCGACATTGCCGGAGCGGTCGGCGAGGAAGCGGTTTAATCTGCCTACGAAGTAATCCCACTTTCTCCCTGGCATAGGTGTGTGAAGCGGGTCTTCATGACCGCACCCTTTAAGTGCAGGGATGATTTCTATGCGGAAACCTTAAATTGGATACAAATCGTCTTGGTATATTGACCGTTAATCCTGCCTGTACTGCTTGAAGTCGCGACGGAGAGTGCCCTTTTATTGGGTGTCATTCGGCGACTTCATAGGCGTCCCAAACAACGGAAACGCTGCTATGCAAAATGGCGCTAAAGGTTTATAAGCCGCCCAACATTTTTATGACGAGACATCCGGCACGAGCTGGATGCTGAAACAGGTGAGTGAGATGGCACAGAACTGGACTCCGAGCAGTTGGCGGCAAAAACCGATCCAGCAGGTTCCGGATTATCCCGATCAGGCGGCAGTGGCAGCAACGGAAGCCCAGCTTGCATCTTATCCACCGCTCGTCTTTGCAGGCGAAGCGCGCCGCCTGAAAAAGCATCTCGCGAATGTAGCGGAAGGCAACGGCTTCCTGCTTCAGGGCGGCGATTGTGCTGAAAGCTTCGCCGAACATGGCGCAGACAACATCCGCGACTTCTTCCGCGCGTTTCTTCAGATGGCCGTTGTCCTGACTTTCGGCGCTCAGCTGCCTGTCGTGAAGGTCGGCCGCATTGCCGGCCAGTTCGCCAAACCGCGCTCTTCTGGCATTGAAACGCTCGATGGTATCTCGCTGCCGAGCTACCGCGGCGATATCATCAACGGGATCGAATTCACGGAAGAGGCCCGCATCCCCAATCCTGAACGTCAGGCCATGGCTTACCGCCAGTCGGCCGCGACGTTGAATCTGTTGCGCGCTTTCGCGATGGGTGGCTATGCCAATCTCGAGAACGTGCACCAGTGGATGCTCGGCTTCGTCAAAGACAGCCCGCAGGGCGAGCGTTACCGCAAGCTCGCGGACCGTATCAGTGAAACCATGGATTTCATGAAGGCGATCGGTATCAGCTCGGAAAACAATCCTAGCCTGCGCGAGACCGATTTCTTCACCAGCCATGAAGCGCTGCTACTCGGCTACGAAGAAGCGCTGACCCGTGTCGATTCCACTTCGGGCGACTGGTATGCAACCTCCGGCCACATGATCTGGATCGGCGACCGTACGCGACAGGCCGATCATGCGCATGTCGAGTATTGCCGGGGCATCAAGAATCCGATTGGCCTGAAGTGCGGCCCGTCTCTGCAGGCAGACGATCTTTTGGATCTGATCGACATCCTGAATCCGACCAACGAATCCGGCCGTCTGACCTTGATCTGCCGTTTCGGCCACGACAAGGTTGCCGAGCATCTGCCGCGCCTGATCCGCGCTGTCGAGCGTGAGGGTCGCAAGGTCGTCTGGTCCTGCGATCCGATGCACGGCAATACGATCACGCTCAACAGCTATAAGACCCGTCCGTTCGAGCGGATCCTGTCGGAAGTGGAGAGCTTCTTCCAGATCCACCGCGCAGAAGGCACCCATCCGGGCGGCATCCATATCGAGATGACCGGCAAGGACGTGACAGAGTGTACTGGCGGCGCTCGCGCAGTGACGGCGGACGATCTGCATGATCGTTATCACACCCATTGCGACCCGCGCCTCAACGCCGACCAAGCGCTCGAGCTTGCCTTCCTGCTTGCCGAGCGGATGAAGGGCGGCCGCGACGAAAAGCGTTTGGCGGTCAACGGTTGATCGATATCGACTATTCGAACTGCGAACAAGCCCGGCCAATCGCCGGGCTTGTTCATTGAAGTGGCGCGGATTGCGGGCATCGATGCAGCGGAGGTCGGCCTAGACTAGCCGCCAGCAGCGCTATCAGATATGGGCCGCTGCCCAGTGCACAGCCTTGTCGAGCTCGGCAAATTTCGCCGATTGCCAATGGAAATAGTCTTCGATGAACGTGCGGGAGAGCCAGAGCTTGCCACGATTGCGTGGGGCTTCCCATCCTAGAAGAGCCTCCGCTTCCGCCTTCTTGAACATCCGCTTGAGGTTCGTCAGCGAAATGCCGAACTCGTTGGACGTCTCGACAAGATTTACACCTTCGAGGACATTGCGATCACGCTCTCGGGCGTCGTCGGGCAGACGGCTGATGAGATCGTGAAGAACGAGACCACCGACATCAGAGAAGAGAAAGTGACCTACACTGTCGCGCGGGTCTCTCCAGACCGGTTCCAGGCAGAGCGCACTCGCAGCGCGTGGCTGGGCAATTCTGAAAAGGTTAGGAACCAGGGTGGTGATCGCGGCGCGGTTGCCGCCGTCGAGCCAGTCGAGACAGGATATATGACCGACGAACCATGAGTGCATTGCCTCCTCGCTGACCTCTGTAGTTTCCAGCCGACGCACCCGGCGGTCCGGCGTTTCGTCAGGCACATCACGCAGGAATTTGTAGGCAACGAGTTCCGCCAGGAACGATGCGGCCGTGTTCTTGCTAGCCACCTTCAGATCGCTTGCCACCTGCATGAGCCGGCTCGCCGTCAGGCCTGAAAGGGGATCACTCGGGTCGCGGCCGGCATGCATGGCAAACAGCGTCTGCGTCAGCAGCCATTTCCGATGCGAGGCGGCCAGGCGCGCAAGGCGAGGAGCGCGTCTATGAATGCCAATCAGGTGCGACGCTATCCTGCGCTCTATAGAGAGGAATGAGGGATGATGGAGAATCCGCGTATGAAGCTTGCCCGTCAGTATTTGGCGGCGTGAGGAACCAATAACGTCATCCATTTCTGTTTTGTCGTCTCACCAGTGTAATCAAGGTCATAAATGCAATCGGGCGATTTCCGTCGTCCTTCGATTTAGGTCGATTTGCTCCTCTTATAGTTGCAACGTTGTTGCAACTTGCCACGCATCCCGTACCGCTGCAATTCCTCGATATAGTTAAATCGAGCGTTTGCGGGTGAGGTTCTCAACTCGTCAAACGCTGCGATAGGCGCGCGATATCCTCGCGCATGGCGGCGATCTCCGTCAAAACCTGCAGGTCGATCTTCTGGTGAAGAGAAAGAACCTCCAATTCCGCCTTCAGGTTCACTTCGTAGTCCTTTGCCGCCTCGAAACGGTCGCGCTCGGCTTGTCGGTTCTGCGACATCATGATGATCGGAGCCTGGATGGCGGCGATCATTGAGAGAATGAGATTGAGAAAAATGAACGGGTAGGGGTCGAATGGCTGGGTCGTGAGGACAATCGTGTTCACGACGGACCAGAAGACCAGAAAGACCAGGAAGGCGGAAATGAAACCCCAGGAACCGCCGATGCGCGCAATCGAATCAGACAATCGCTCGCCGAGCGAAGCCTCCGCCTGCAGTGCCGCGTTGATATCGGTCGATATGATCTTACGTTCGTGCGCCTTGGCTAGAACGCGCTTCTCGATATCGCCAAGCTCGTCGGCGGACTTGTCAAAATGAAGGTGTACGAAGTTGGGCAGGTTGTGCATGGATCGACTCCCGATACTCTATTCCTAGTTCGGGGCGAGTATTCCGTTATGCAATGAAATTGCAATGCGGCATGCAGCGCAGTGATTCAGGAGCCCGGATTGCGGATCAATGCGTGCTGCGGGAAAAAACGGTCGAGCGTGTGAGCTTTACCGAACATGATGTCGTGCTGGATATAATGATAATCGCGCACGAGCGGATCGAGAGTTTTGGAATCGAGAACCCAGTCTGGCGAGGGCGTATTGTCGCGCGCGATAAGCTGATAGCGGTCCACGACCGCATATTTCCTCTGAACTCGTCCGAGGAAGCCGGTGTAGTATGGGTGCTCGTAGCCCGCGAATTTAAGCAAATGATAAGGAAGCAGAGACGGGCTGATAGTGCCGATGTCAGCCTTTGATCCCTTCTTGTTGGACCAGATGACCAGCGGTGTCTCGTGTTCCTGCTTCATGACGCTGACTGATGCCTTGCGGGTGGCCACCTGGTCGGGCATGTAACCTGTATCCATGTAAACATTGCCAAGCGGCGGAAGATGATCGCCCCAAAGCACGATGATGGTCTCACGCTCGCGCTTCTCTGCCCAATCCACAAGCATCTTGAAGCTATCGTCGGCCTCCTTGACCCCCTGGGTATAGGTGGCCAGCGTGGCGCGGTCGGCATCCGTCAGATTACCCAGAATATCGATCGTGTTCTTGCTATAGCGGTTGGCTTCGTACGGACCGTGTCCCTGCAAGGTGACCGCGAAGAAGAAGAAGGGGCGATCCATCCCATCCGCCTCCTGCATGATCTCCTTCATCAGGGAATCGTCGGAGGCGAAGATGCCGCGCTTTTCCATCGCCGGCATAGTCTCTTCGCTACGAAACTCCTCGAAGCCGAAATCCTTGTAGACCTCGTTTCGGTTCCAGAACCACCCGCTGAAAGGATGCAGCGCACGCGCCGCATAGCCTTCGCCCCGAAAGAAGGTCGCAAGCGATGGTAGATCGGTGCGGACGTACTGCTGATAGGGAATGCTGCCGTACGGAAGAAACGCATTCGAGAAGCCAGTCAGTGCCTCGAATTCGACATTGGCCGTCATGCCACCGAACTCCGGCGAAAAGACATAGCCGGATTGGGCTGCGCGGATATTCGGCAGCGGATCTTCCGACAGCTTCAGCGTCTTCAGCCGCGTCGGATCCCAGAAGGATTCGCTCATCAGCATGATGACGTCGGGCTTTTCACGCGGGCCACTCAGATAGCCGTAATTGCGGGCGGGAATAGCGTCGAGAGCTTGCGCACCGAAGCCGGCGGGAACAGCAACGTCGGCCATCGGAATGTTGAAGATGAAGGCGAGGATAAAGCCGTTGCTACGATAGTTTTCCTTCTGGTCCCACATCATCGGTACGACCTGCAGACGATCGCGGATCCACGAATACTGGGAGTAATCCATCAGAGAGGCGAAGGCCGCGATAATCGGCAGGCCAAGGCAAAGGCTTCTCGTGCGGCTCTTGCTCGACAACTTCGGGAAGTGGCGCCACGCAAAACGCCAGGCCAGCACGATCCCGGTGACCGAAAGCAGGATACCGACGGCAAGCGCCACGGCCGAAAACGGACGGTCTCGGACCATGACGGGCAGTAATTCCATGATTTGCCGCCCGAAAAGCACATCCGAGGGATAGAGTGGATCCGAGAGATAATGCTGCTTCTGATTGGACACGAAGGCTGGTACGAGCACCCCCGGTAGAACGATCAGCACGGAAAGAAACCGCCGACTGAACACCGCGTCCAGCGACAGCATCAGCACCGTCAGCATCACCACAGTCGTGATACCGGGACGAGCCGTTGACGTCACGAACTCGCGGACGTCGGCAACACCGCCACGTGCGATTGATTCGACTGCGATGGTAGCCGCAAGGGCTATCAATGCCGAAATCGCAATGCTGATCCCACCGCGCAAGGCGGTCGGGCGACCGCTTGCGCCGACACGAGTGTAAAACGACGCGACGCGCATTGCCGCTTCGGACCTCAGGACTTGCGCGATCAACGGTGAAACTCCAGTGTCATCAAACCTTCACCGAACTGTCACATCTGGGTCATGAACGCTAGATGAACCGATTAGGTTTCCGGCATATATGACTTTTCTGATCAAATTGTGCTCGAAATTTTTGCATCGTTGACGCTGCTTTCGACGGGCCGAATCGGGCGGAGGCAGAAATATCCGCCGAGACATGTCCTTGCGCGAGGGCAGGCGGTGGAGTAGTTCAAGCCTGAGTTTGATTTGAGTTTGAGGAGGCGTTGCGTGCGCAGTTCCGTGGAGATCTTTAATGTTCGGACTGGCCTGCCCCGGATCGTCTGGCAAACCGATCAACTTGTCGAAGCTCCGAATTTTTCACCCGACGGCACCTACCTCCTGCTGAACGGGGACGGGCTTCTTCACCGTCTCCCACTCGACGGTTCAGGCAGCGTCGAGAAGGTCGATACCGGCTTTGCCATCGCATGCAACAACGATCACGGCATCTCTCCAGATGGGTCACAGATCGTCATTTCCGACAAGACTGAATTCGGAAAGTCGGCGATCTACGTTCTGCCTGTGGGCGGCGGTATTCCCCGCCTGGTTACAACGAACCTTCCGTCCTATTGGCATGGCTGGTCACCTGACGGTCAGGAACTGGCCTATTGCGGCATCCGCGACGACATCTTCGACATTTACACGATCCCGTTCAGCGGGGGCGCAGAGAAGCGTCTCACCCATGGAGAGGGCCGTAACGACGGGCCGGACTATTCCTTTGACGGCAAGTGGATCTACTTCAATTCCAGCCGCACCGGTATCATGCAGATCTGGCGCATTCATCCGGATGGGACGGGGCTCGAGCAGATCACGCAAGACGACTACGGCAACTGGTTCGCCCATCCGTCGCCCGGCAATGACAAGGTGCTGATCCTTTCCTATGATCCTCACGTTTTCGACCATCCGCGCGACCTGAATGTCAGGCTGCGGCTCATGGATATGGATGGTGGCAATCTGACGACACTGTTCGAACTCTTTGGCGGGCAGGGAACGATCAATGTGCCCAACTGGTCACCAAACGGTTACGAGTTCGCTTATGTCAGATATTTCCCGGTATCCGCCTGATCGATTGCGTTCGGCGACGTTTCGCGACATAGGTTACTCGTCAGGTGCCCGCGTGATCGCGGGAGAATCGGGAATTCGGTGCAAGGCCGGAACGTGCCCAACGCTGTAAGGCTGACGTTTGCCGCTCAAATGCCACTGGCTCCGTGCCGGGAAGGCGCGGCACACGGATGACGCCAAGTCAGAAGACCGGCCCGACAATCATAGACTGACCGCGTGGACGGCGGGCGGTTGTGTTGTTGGGGATTGACGATGCGACCAGACCATTCTGGCTCTCTACCGAGAGCTGCGGCCTTCTCTGCGGACGAACGCATGGCGGTCTACAAGGCAATTGAGACGCGAAGGGACGTTCGCTCGGAGTTTTTGCCTGACATTATTCCGGACGAAGTCATCAAGCGCCTTCTGCGAGCGGCGCACCACGCACCGTCCGTCGGCTTCATGCAACCGTGGAACTTCATACTCGTGCGCGACCGGGACGTAAAGTCTGCCGTGTGGGATGCCTTCAACCGCGCCAATCTGGAGGCCGCCGAGATGTTTGCCGGCGAACGGCAACAGGCCTATCGATCGCTGAAGCTGGAAGGCATCCGCAGCGCTCCGCTTGGAATCTGCATCACCTGCGATCCAGATCGCTGCGGCGACGTCGTGCTTGGACGGACGCACAATCCGCGGATGGATTCCTATTCGACGGTCTGCGCGGTACAAAATCTCTGGCTGGCCGCGCGAGCGGAAGGGATCGGCGTCGGCTGGGTGAGCATCTTCCACGAAGCCGACCTCAAGCAGATTCTCGGCGTGCCCGAGCGGGTCGAGATCGTTGCGTGGCTCTGTGTCGGCTATGTTGACCAGCTCTACGAGGAGCCTGAACTCGCCGTCAAAGGGTGGCGACAGCGAACGCCAGTCGCGGAGTTGATCTTTGCCGATCGGTGGGGCAATGGCGAGGAATTCAAATAGCCGCTACCGCTGCTGCGGTTGAGCGCCTGGGGTCGCCGGGTTCTTGAGGTCGATTTCCCCCCGATCGCCGGCCAGGAATTGCGGTCCGATCTGGCGCACCTTGCCGCTTTGCGGATCATAGGGTCGGTCGGGCACCTGCGATTGCGGGGCAGGCGCCACTATTGCAGGCGCCTCCTGCTTCCTGGTCTCTATAGTGGTGATCGAACCCTTCCGGGGCACTTCGGTGGCCGCGTTCTGGTTCTTTCGCATTCGTTCATAGTAAGCGGGGAGGTCGCAACTACAGGACGATTTTTCTCCAGGCTTGCGGTTCTTGTAGGCAAAGGCGTTCGGCATCGCGCTATAGGGCGTGCCCGTCGCCGTGGAGATCATGTCCGACGTCTCCCCAACGGAGACATCGTGATAGAAAAGCTCCGTATCGACTCCCGGACACATTTTCGCGCAAGTGTCGGCGTCGCGAGCGAAGTCCATGGAGGTCGCGTTGGAGCTAAGCGGGAAGAAGCCTCCATCGCAGGTGCGCACGCAAACCGTGTTGAGATGCGAGAGGGGTTGCATCCCGGGCGCCGCGTAAGACCTCCGGCCCTGGCCGCCGCCGAGCGGTATGAACGTGTCGCTACGCATCGCCTGATCGTCGATACTCGGGGCCGGTGCATATTCGGGATCGTCGGAGAACGACGGCTCCGCATTGCAACTGTTGGCGTCGAGGGCCGCGATCAGTTCGTTGCGGGTGCGGGTATCTTCGCTCTGCGCCCGCAGCTCGTCGCGGCGCTGCTGCAGGTCGCTGATGTTATCGACCATCTTGGCTTCCGCCTGCTCAAGCTCGCTACAATATTCGGCGTTGTCGCCGCCGATTGTCACCATACTGCCGGCGCTGCATCCATTGCGCCGCAGATCGCTTCTAACTTTTCGAAGCTCGAGGTTCTGCTCGGCGATGGCGCTGGCATACTTGCGGACCTCCGGCGTGGTTCCTATCACCAGCGGCAGGTCAGCAAGACGCGCCCGCAGCTCACCACAGATCGGCGCGACTTGCGCATAAGCCGGTGTCGAAAGGGCAATCAGGAACGCAAAAGGCAAATTCCAGCGCGTCAAGGCATCGTCCCGTGGATGAGCAAATACCAGTGGATCGTGGCGGTTGTCCGCCATCTTATTCCCAATAACCTGTCTATCTTAACAAGCTGCCGTTGAAATCCTAACGCACTTCCCGATTTCTGCCAACTCAAGCCGGCTGAGAAGCCTCCACGACGGCGAGCGCTGCCATATTCACCACTCCTCGGGAGGTGACCGAGGGCGCCAGGATATGGGCCGGCATCGCCGCGCCGAGCAGGATCGGACCGACATGCAGACCATCGGTCATAGACTTGACGACGCCCAACGTGATGTTGGCGGCATCGAGGTTTGGAAATACCAGCAGGTTGGCTTCGTCGTGCAGGGTCGTGTCAGGCATAACACGCTTGCGCAACGCCTCGGAGATCGCGCTTTCGCCGTGCATTTCGCCATCGACTTCCAGCTCGGGCGCGCTATCGCGAACCAGCTGCAACGCGGCACGCATCTTCGTCGCGCTTTCGGATTCCCGCGAGCCGAAATTCGAATGCGAGACGAGCGCGGCGCGCGGCGTAATCCCGAACCGTCTGATTTCCTCTGCCGCCAGGATCGCGGACTCGGCAATCTCCTCGGTGGTGGGGTTGAAGGTCACGTAGGTGTCGGTGAAGAAGGTGGCCCCACGCTGCGAGATCAGCAGGCTAAGGGCCGAAAAGTCACGGACGTCCTTCCGTTTGCCGATGATCTGGCGAACGTCGCGCAGGTGCTTCTCGTACCGGCCTTCCAGACCGCATATCAGCGCGTCGGCTTCGCCGCGCTTGAGGGCCAACGCGCCGATGACCGTCGTATTGGTACGAACGATCGTGCGCGCGGCCTCGGGGATGACGCCACGGCGGCCGACCAACGAGAAGTAAAGGTCGACATATTCGCGGAAGCGCGGATCGTCTTCCGGGTTGATGACATCGAAATCCAACAGCGGCCGGATGCGAAGTCCGTAGCGCTGCAGGCGGGTTTCGATAACTTGTGGGCGGCCGATGAGGATCGGTTCGGCAATCCCTTCTTCCAGTAGGACCTGTGCCGCGCGCAGCACACGTTCGTCTTCTCCTTCGGAGAAGATCACGCGCTTGCGCTCGGCATTTTTCGCTGCGGCGAAGATAGGCTTCATGACGAAGCCGGAACGGAAGACAAAGCGGTTCAGCTGATCGAGATAGGAATCGAAATCGGTGATGGGTCGCACCGCAACGCCGCTTTCGGCCGCTGCCTTGGCGACGGCCGGTGCGATACGCAGGATGAGGCGCGGATCGAACGGCGAGGGGATGAGATAGTTCGACCCGAAGACCGGCGTTTCGCCGGAATAGGCGCGAGCAGCGACGTCGGACGGCTCCTCGCGGGCGAGTGCCGCGATGGCGCGAACGGCCGCCATCTTCATTTCCTCGTTGATCGTCACAGCGCCGCAATCCAGTGCGCCGCGGAAGATATAGGGGAAGCAGAGGACATTGTTGACCTGGTTGGGGAAATCCGACCGGCCGGTGCAGATCATCGCATCCGGGCGCGCTGCGCGGGCGAGGTCCGGCATGATTTCAGGCGTCGGGTTGGCAAGCGCCATGATCAGTGGTTTTTCGGCCATCTGCGCCAGCAGTTCCGGCTTCAGCACGCCGGCGGCCGAGAGGCCGAGGAAGACGTCCGCGCCACCGATGTTTTCTGCCAGCGTGCGTGTGTCGCTCTTCTGTGCGTAGACGCACTTCCATTCGTCCATCAGTTCGACGCGGCCCTCATAAACGAGGCCCTCGATATCATGGACCCAGATGTGTTCGCGTTTGGCACCGAGCGTGACGAGAAGATTGAGGCAGGCGAGGGCGGCCGCCCCGGCGCCCGAGGCGACGATCTTAACCTCCTCGATCTTCTTGTTGGCGAGCTCGAGGCCATTCAGGATTGCAGCCGCAACGATGATGGCCGTGCCGTGCTGGTCGTCGTGGAAGACCGGGATCTTCATCTTTTCGCGAAGGCGGCGCTCAATCTCGAAGCATTCCGGCGCCTTGATGTCTTCCAGGTTGATGCCCCCGAAGGTCGGCTCCAGGGAAGCGACCGTCGACACCATCTGTTCGACTGTCGTGGCGTCCACCTCGATGTCGAACACATCGATATTGGCAAATTTCTTGAACAGGACGGCCTTGCCTTCCATGACAGGCTTGGAGGCAAGCGGGCCGATATTGCCAAGGCCCAGAACCGCGGTGCCGTTGGAAATTACGGCAACGAGGTTGGCGCGCGAAGTATAGTCGGCAGCCGTCTCCGGATTGTCGCGGATGGCGAGACAGGGTGCGGCCACGCCCGGCGAATAGGCGAGAGCGAGGTCGCGCTGGTTGCCGAGCGGCTTGGTGGCCTGGATCTCGAGCTTGCCCGGACGGGGATAGCGGTGAAAAAAGAGCGCCTGCTCGTCGAGGCTTCCACCTGCCATGTTGTTTTCCGTCTTGGACTTGTCGTGATGATCCATCATCGCCTCCGGGCTGCCGCATATGCTGTCGTTGGTGCGCCTTCAATACATCAATAAAAACGCGGGAACAGTCAGAATTTCGGTTCTCTCGCGAAAACAGCGCTATTGTGGACCCAAGCTGTGAACGCCGGGCATTGCGGCCGAAATCCAGCCAAACGCGCCAATGTCATCATCCTGAAACACGAGTCTGGTTTTCAGGGGCTAGATGAACAATGGGACACGGGCAGGATGCTTGTGAAGGACAATATGGATACCCGCCACTTCCGTACGCTCTTTATCTCCGACGTGCATCTCGGCTCAAAGGCCGCGAAGGCTGACTTCCTTCTGGATTTTCTCAAGCATCACGACGCCGATACGATCTTCCTCGTCGGCGACATCGTCGACGGTTGGCGCCTTAAACGCAGCTGGTACTGGCCACAAGAATGCAACGACGTGATTCAGAAGCTGCTGCGCAAGGCGCGCAAGGGAACTCGCGTCGTCTATATACCCGGCAATCACGACGAATTCCTCCGTGACTTCCCCGGCATGCATTTCGGCGGAATCGAAGTCGCCGAACGCATGATTCATGACGCGGCCGACGGCAAGAAATACCTTGTTCTGCATGGCGACGAATTCGACGTCGTCGTCCGCAATGCGCGCCTGCTCGCCTACCTGGGCGACTGGGCCTACGACATGGCGATCATGATCAATGTCGGGCTCGCCGCGGTGCGCCGCCGCCTCGGCATGCCCTACTGGTCATTCTCGGCATGGGCGAAGCTTCAAGTGAAACACGCCGTGAACTTCATCGGCGAATTCCAGCGGGTCGTTGCCGATGAAGCACGCAAGCATGGCGCCGATGGCGTAATCTGCGGGCACATCCATCACGCCGTCATGGAAGATATGGACGGCATCCGCTACATCAACACCGGCGATTGGGTGGAGAGCTGCACGGCGATTGTCGAACACGAGGACGGCACCTTCGAACTGATCGAATGGAGCAAGATCGGTGACGTGGAACCAACTCCTTTGGCAATCGAACATCACGAGAAACGGGAGCTGGACCAGCAGGCCGCGTGATGGGTTTGTCTGTCGCGTTTGGGTGTTCGCGGCCACTATGCCGTTGCCTTATCGCGACAGGCCAGGTTTATTTTTGAAAACGGTTTGGGAAGGCCATTTCTCGGCATGGTCGCCCTTGGGTTGACGTGTTAGGCAGCGTCTAGTTTCCCTCAGGTTCGACCGATGATTCCCGCCCAAAAAGCCCCTGCAGCCGAGGGCGCGCCTGCGCACTTCCGATTGCTGAGTGCACTATCGTACTGTGCGCCGCTACTTGTGAACGGCGTTGCCCTGCCGTTCTTTCCGGTCTGGCTCGTGCTTCACAAATTCGACGACCATGAAATCGGCATCATCCTGGCGGTCCCGATGGTCGTGCGCGTGCTGGTCGCGCCCATCGTCGCCATGTACGCGGACCGTATGAAGGAGAGGGCGGACGTTCTTCTGTTTTCGGGCGGCCTTTCGCTGCTGACCGCAATCGCGCTTTACTGGACGAGCACGTTCTGGCCTGTCATGATTGTCTATACCGTCCAGGGGGCAACATTCTCCCCCTATGTCCCTGTGGTCGAGTCCATCGTCATCTCGGGCGTCCGGCGTTGGGGCCTCGACTATGGCTCGATGCGCGTCTGGGGGTCGGTGGCATTCATCGTCTCGACTCTGGCCGGCGGGCAACTGATCGGTCGCTGGGGCGGGCAGATGGTCCTGCCGGTGATGATATTCGGATTTGTCATGACGATGGTCATGGCCGTGTATTGTCCCCGCATCGGCCCGACTCGGCGGCGTGGCACGCCCGTCGACATTCCTTCGGCTACGGGCAGTTCGCTGCGGCAGCCACATCTGCTCGTCCTTCTGATCGGCGTTGCCATCCAGCAGGCAAGTCACGCCGTGGTCTATACGTTCGGCTCGATTTATTGGCGCGATCTGGGCTTTTCGGGAGCTGAGATCGCCGTACTGTGGAGCGCCGGCGTTGCCGCCGAAGTTACTGTCTTCTTTCTGTCGAAGCGATTGAGCCGCAGATTCGATGCCTGGACGCTGATCCGCTTGGGGGCTGGCGTGAGCGTCTGCCGTTGGATCCTGTTTCCCATGCATTGGGGGTTCCTGGGCTTTTTCGTGCTGCAATGCCTCCACGCGTTCAGCTACGCCTTCGTTCATACCGGCGTGCAGCGGCGGATCGTCGCCTCGGTGCAGGAAACGCAGGAATCCTCGGCCCAGGGCGCGTATTTCTTCTACAACGGCATCTTCCTCGCACTGATGACCATCGCGTCCGGCTATATCTACGCTTCGCTGGGACTTGCGAGCTACTACGTGATGGCGCTCGTTGCTCTATTGGGCCTCGGACTCGTCATCGTCGCCTACTATCTTCAGCCCCAGAGGGCCGGTTCGGGAGGCCAGACAAGAGAAGCGGCGTAGCGCAGTCCAGGCTCACGGTCGCGCGCGAGAAGCAACGGACCGTCGAGGTCCACGAAGTCCACGCCTTGAGCAAGCAAGACCGCCGGTGCCATGGCAAGCGAGGTGCCCACCATGCAGCCCAACATGATCCGGAATCCGAGACGTTGGGCCTCGAATTTCATCGCCAGTGCTTCGGTGAGCCCGCCCGTCTTGTCGAGCTTGATATTGATTGCATCGTAACGATCCCGAAGGCTGGCGAGATCGCCCGCATGATGGACGCTCTCGTCGGCGCAGACGAGGATCGGTCGCTCGATATCGGCGAGCAGCTCATCCTTGCCCGCCGGCAGAGGTTGTTCGACGAGGGCGATGCCCGTTTCTGCCGCGACGCGTAGGTGATGAACCAACGTGTTTTCGGTCCAGCCTTCGTTGGCGTCCAGGATGATAGCCGCGTCGGGGGCAGCTGCCCGCACGGCGCGAATCCGGGTCTCGTCGTCGCCTGTGCCGACCTTGACCTTGAGCAGTGCGCGCGTCGCGTTCGCCCGCGCCTGCGCGGCCATTTCGCCCGACTCCCCGAGCGAAATGGTGAAGGCGGTCGTCAGCGGCTGCGGCGCATGCAGACCAAGCCGCGCTGCGACCGGCGTTCCCGTCAGCTTGGCCCCCAGATCCCAGAGTGCGCAGTCGACCGCATTTCGCGCGGCTCCTGGCGGCATCGCCCGCTGAAGCTCAGCGCGAGTGAGACCGCCCTCGACCAGCGGCCTTGCGGCTTCGATCTGATTGGCGACGCTTTCTATGGTTTCGCCGTAGCGACCGTATGGGACGCACTCCCCCCTGCCGACAGCGTCTCGCTCGCTGATAACGCAGACGATCACCTCCGCCGAGGTTTTTGTGCCACGGGCGATCGTAAACGCGCCGGCGATCGGGAAGGAGTCGGTTAGAATTTCGAGTGACCGTGGCATATTTGCAATCCTGCGCGCATGGAAATTTGATGTGGCTTGCGTATATTGGCTGCGAGCGGCGAACCGCAGTTCGCGAGTCGGCAATGTCGCCGTATGCCTTGAAAGACACAAGCATTTTGAAGTCAGAGAACCGCAACGCCGCCTCACTGCATGTGGACGACCAAGCAAATGGTTCGGATGCGCGTGTTCATCTTGAAGGAAGCTGGCGCAGCGCCAACATTCATTTTATTCTGCGGGAATTCGATCAACTCTCGGCTCGCACCACGGGCGAGCTTACGCTGGATCTGTCGCGCATTTCTGCCATCGATACCGCCGGCGTCTGGTTGCTGTGTCGGCTGAGGAAGCAAGTCGAAGATGCCGGCGGAACCGTGCGATTCGAGGGAAGCAATCCGCACATCGACGAGATGCTAGCCGCTTTTTCCGAGGAACAGGAGACGCCGGAGCCTGACCAAAAGCCGGAATTGTCTGTGCGCGAGCGGATCTTCGGCCCCATCGGCAAAATTATGTACGATCTGTGGGACAATCTCGCTGCGGCGATGTACATCCTTGGCTCGGCGGTGCGTGGCGCACAGATGAAATTCGGGCGCGGCAGCGGTGTTTCGCCCGCATCTATCGTGAATCAGATCGATCACATGGGCGTTCGCGCCGTTCCGATCATCCTTTTGATGTCGTTTCTGATCGGCGCCATTATCGCGCAGCAGGGGGCATTCCAGCTGCGCTATTTCGGCGCCGAGGTCTTCGTCGTCGATCTCGTCGGAATTCTCCAGCTGCGCGAAATCGGCGTGCTGTTGACCGCTATCATGATCGCTGGCCGTTCGGGAAGCGCCATCACAGCCGAGATCGGCTCCATGAAGATGCGCGAGGAAGTCGACGCGCTGAAGGTCATGGGGCTCAACCCGGTGGGTGTGCTGATCTTTCCGCGCCTTGTCGCGCTGACCGTCGCGCTTCCGCTTCTAACGGTTCTTGCCAATTTCGCCTCGCTGTTTGGTGCCGCGGTCGTGGCCTGGGGCTATTCCGGCATCACCTTTGCGAACTTCATTTCACGGCTTCATGAGGCGATCACGCTCTCGACGGTGCTGTCCGGAATGATAAAGGCGCCTTTCATGGCGCTGGTTATTGGTATCGTTGCGGCCGTGGAGGGCTTAAAGGTGGGTGGCAGTGCCGAGTCGCTCGGCCAACATGTGACGTCGGCGGTTGTGAAGGCGATCTTCGTCGTCATCCTCATGGACGGGCTTTTTGCCATGTTCTATGCGGCTATCAATTTCTAAGGATTGTACGTGGACGGACAACAGACCGAGACCAGAGGTGAAGGAGGGCGGGATATCGTGCTATCCGCGCGCGACGTCACCGTCGGCTTCGGGTCAAAGATCGTGCTCGACAATCTGAACCTAGATATCTATCGCGGCGAGATCCTTGGTTTCGTCGGTGCATCCGGCACCGGCAAATCGGTTCTGATGCGCACCGTGCTTCGATTGCTGCCCCGTCGGTCCGGCCACATCAAGATTCTCGGCCAGGATTTCGACGAACTGGACGAGCCGCAACGCAATGCGCTCGACATGCGTCTCGGGGTTCTTTTCCAGCAGGGCGCGCTGTTTTCTTCGCTGACTGTGAAGGAGAACATTCAGGTACCGATGCGCGAATATCTCGATCTGCCGGTATCCCTGATGGACGAGCTCGCCCACCTGAAGATACGGCTTGTCGGCCTTGCTGCGGATGCGGCCGACAAGTATCCGTCGGAGCTTTCGGGCGGCATGATCAAGCGCGCCGCACTTGCCCGTGCTCTGGCATTGGATCCCGAGCTGGTGTTCCTCGACGAACCGACGTCCGGTCTCGATCCCATCGGTGCCGCCGAATTTGACGAATTGATCGCAAGGCTTCGCGATACACTCGGCCTCACCGTCTACATGGTGACACACGATCTAGACAGCCTGTTTTCCGTGTGCGACCGAATTGCGGTACTCGGAAAGAAGCGCGTCATGGTGGAGGGGACGATCGAAAACATGCTGGCCTACGACGATCCGTGGGTTCAGGCGTATTTCAAGGGCAAGCGGGCGCGTTCGATCGTGCCGCAGAACAGCCATGCCGCCGCCCACGACAGGCCGGCGCAAGATAGCCGCGGGAAGTGAGCGGATAAGATGGAAACCAAAGCGAACTACACGATTGTCGGCTTTTTCACGGTGCTCGTCATCGCAGCCGCGTTCGGCTTCGTCTACTGGATGGCCGAATACGGGCGCGGCGGGCCGATGGCGGAGCTGATCGTGCGGATCCCCGGCTCGGCCAACGGGCTGAGCGTCGGCTCGCCCGTCCGATTCAACGGCATTCAGGTGGGCTCCGTGCAATCGCTGTCCATCGATGCCGACGACCCCCAGTTCTCGCTGGCATTCACGGAAGTCAGGGTGGATGCCCCGATTTACCCGTCGACGAAAGCGATTCTGGAGATTCAAGGTCTCACCGGCGCAGCCTACATCGAGCTTTCCGGTGGCAAGGTGGGCGAGAAGAATATCCTGCAGGAGGCGATAGATAGCGGTAAACGTGCGGTAATTGTCGCCGATCAGTCGAGCGTCACCAATCTGCTTGCAACAGCCGACAAGATCCTCGACCGCGCAAACGACGCCGTTGGGCAGATCCAGGGTTTTGTGAAGGACGCGCGCGGTCCGCTCACGAAGACATTGCAGAATGCCGAGACCTTCTCCGATGCGTTGGCGAAGAATTCCGACAACATCGACTCCTTCCTGCAGAGCGTCGGCCAGCTTTCCGAGACCGTGCGCAAGGTGTCAGGTCGTGTGGACTCGACGCTTGAGGCGGTCGAGGCACTCGTCAAGGCCGTCGACGCCAAGAAGATCGACCACATCCTGGCGAACGCGGAGACCATCAGCAACAACGTTGCCGCCGCTTCGGGCGACCTGAAGGGCGCCGTCCAGAAAATCCAGGAAACGGCGACGACCTACAACGACTTCGGCAAGAAAGCACAGGCAACGCTCGACAAGGTCGATACCCTCGTCGCGCAGATCGACCCGGCAAAGGTCAAGGGCTCAGTGGACGACATCGCGCAGGCTACCAAGGATGCGCGCGTTGCTGTCGCCTCGATCAAGGATGTAGCCAATACCGTATCCGCCCATCAGAAAGAGATCGACCAGACGATCCAGAACGTGACTCAAATGGCGAACAAACTCAACGCCGCTTCGACGCGTGTCGACGGCATCCTTGCCAAGCTGGATACCTTGCTGGGGTCCGACAGCACCCAGTCGCTCTTCACCCAGGCGCGAAGCACCCTCGATTCGTTCAAGAAGGTCGCCGACAATCTCAACGCGCGCATTGGACCGATCGCTGACAATCTGCAGAAATTCTCCAGCGGCGGTCTGCGCGATGTGCAGTCGTTGATCAACGACACACGGTCGACCGTGCAGAATCTCAACGACGCGATCAGCAATTTCGATCGTGATCCACAGCGGCTGATCTTCGGCGGCGACACCGTAAAGCAATTCGACGGCCGGACGCGGCGTTAACATGGGAACTCGGCATATGGCTGTATCGGATTTGTTGGTGCGTCGTTCGTGGCTGTCCAAAACCGCGATCGTGCTGCCTCTGCTGGCGGTTGCACTGGCGGGATGCGGGACATCAGCCAAGAACGATACCTTCGACCTGTCGGCATCCGTCAGCGGCGATGGACCTTCCGCGAAGAGCCGGCAGATCCTCGTGCAGCAGCCCACGGCGCTGAAGGCTCTCGACAGCGAACAGATCGTCATTCGTGTGTCGTCGTCGGAAATCCAGTATCTCTCCAAGGCCCAGTGGAGCGACAAGCTTCCGCGCATGGTGCAGGCCAAGCTTGTCGAGGCATACGAGAATTCCGGCAAGCTCGGCGGCGTGGGTATTCCGGGACAAGGACTTGCGATCGACTATCAAGTCGTGACCGATATCCGCGCCTTCGAAATCGACACCGGCAAAGGTAGTCAGGCGGTGGTGGAGATTTCCGCGAAAATCCTAAACGACCGGAACGGTTCCGTCCGTGCGCAGAAGGTGTTCAGGCAGGCCGTGCCGGCCGCCGGCGGATCGAACGACGGTTTCATCAAGGCGCTCGACCGCGCCTTCGCGACCGTCAGCAGCCAGATCGTTGACTGGACACTGAAGTCGATCTGACTGAGGGACGACATCGATAAATGTGGAACATCCAGGTCCTTGGCCCTGACGACGTGGACGTGTTTCGGGGTATGCGGCTCGAGCCGCCCGCCCTGCGCACGAGCCCAAGACCAGGATCTTTCCGATGAGGAATGGCGCGGCGGTTATTCGAAGACCCGGTGTTCGTCGTAGTTGAGGAAGACGAACCAGTCGCCATCATCTGCCTGCTAAGGCAGCCGGTGCACCGCGCGACGATCATCATGGTCTGTGTTTGAAAAACAATGCGGGGAACCGATCCTTTGTCCCAGCACCTTGTCCCAATATGCGATTGGCAACGGCATATGGCAATTGGAACCGTCGACGTGACTATTGTACGACGAATTGCGATTAAGCGCGCGGTCTCGTCCCACGAGGTGTCTCAAATAGGAGCAGCGCGTCGCCGGTCGAAAACGCCGTAGGCCTAAAACAGACTGTGCTTCCCGTTGAATTTCTTAATATCTTCATTTTCGCGGCGAAGAGCTGCGATAGTGGATGCCACAGATACGATAAACATGATGCTGATAAGGGCAGTAAGCAGAGTCAAGATCGTGAACATGAGCAATCCTCCAGGATTTTGCGTTCACGCCCCTTAGTATTGGCTCATGACAGCGGCGCGAGCCGACGCATAAGGACCATATACCTTGGACGCATCAACTTTCTGATCGTAAAGCGCGACAGTGGCTGCAAGCATACCGGTCATCATTACCATCCAGACTGCATTAATCATGGTAATCTTGTTTGGCATAATATCTTCCTTGTGGCGCGTATCGCATTACGCTTCGGTTGAGAGAACGCATCCGTTTGGAAATGGTTCCGTTTGACAGTGCAATGTCGTTTACCAACGCCGATCTGAAGCATCTTTGAATGCCCCGTTCATCTGGCGTTCAGACTCTTTAATCGGTTTAAATGCCACCCTGCCGGTTGCGCGGACGATGGCATAGTGCTCCCTAATGTCCGAACGCACCCAGGACGCTTCACGGATTTCCTGCACGCAGGCATAGAAAAACTCGGCGGCCAGCGAAACAGCAACGGCAGAGGCGACAAGAATGATCAGCATGGGAGTTCCGCGAGGAACCGAAACCAGAAGGCATCGGCGGGGTTGACGCTTCGCAGATATATCCATGGCGGCTGAAGCGCCCTTGAATGCTCCATTCATCCGCCGTTCAGTCGTGGGCAAATGACTTGCGGGAAGCCTTTATCCGTGACAAAAGGCGTCGAAACAAACGGCCGGGTTATGACGACAGCTTTTTATCCCGGGTCCTTCGACCCAATCACGAACGGACATGTGGACGTGCTCGTCCAGGCGCTGAACGTCGCGTCCAAGGTGATTGTCGCTATCGGCATCCACCCGGGAAAGATGCCGCTTTTCTCTTTTGAGGAAAAAGCCGACCTGATCCGAAAGTCGCTTACTGAAACGCTGCCTGCAAGGGCAGGGGATATCTCGGTCGTTTCCTTCGACAATCTCGTCGTCGATGCGGCGCGCGGGCATGGGGCGATCCTGTTGATCCGCGGTCTTCGCGACGGCACCGATCTCGACTACGAAATGCAGATGGCGGGTATGAATCGGCAGATGGCCCCGGATATCCAGACCGTCTTTCTGCCGGCTGGCACTGCCTCGCGGCCCATAACCGCCACATTGGTCCGCCAAATCGCGGCGATGGGAGGCGATGTCAGTGCTTTTGTGCCGGCCGCCGTCTTGAAAGCCCTTCAATCCAAGCGCAAATCCTAGGCGTCTGATTTCGCCGCAACGGAGCCTCACATGAAACTCTTCTATCTCGCATTTGCAGGTGTGCTTTACCTAGCCTCGTTTGCCGGCGACGCATTTGCGCAGTCGGGCGATCACACGCTGACCATCCAGCTGAAGAATGGTCCGGTTGTTATCCAATTGGCCCCTGACGTTGCGCCGAAGCACGTTGCCCAGATCGAAGCGCTCGCAAAGAGGGGCGCGTATGACAACGTCTCATTCCACCGCGTGATCGAGGGCTTTATGGCGCAGACCGGCGACGTCCAGTACGGCAACATGGAAAAGGGCTTCGATCCGAGCCTGGCCGGCACCGGCGGCTCCGATATGCCGAATATTCCGGCTGAGTTCTCCAAGACGCCGTTCGTGCGCGGCACGGTCGGCATGGCCCGCTCGCAGGATCCGAACTCCGCCAATTCGCAGTTCTTCATCATGTTCGCTGACGGCGCCTTCCTGAACGGCCAGTACACGGTTGTCGGCAAGGTCGTATCCGGCATGGAGAATGTCGACAAGATCAAGCGCGGCGAGGGCCAGAACGGCGAAGTCACCGATCCCGACCGGATGGTCAAGGTCACCGTCGGTAAAAAGTAAGTTTCAAGACAAGTAGGAGAAGAAGAATGGCCGAGATCAAGGATCCCGAAAACACCATCATCCTGGAAACCACCAAGGGCAAGGTTGTCATCCAGCTGCTGCCGGAAGTGGCACCGGAACACGTCGCCCGCATCAAGGAACTCGCTCGCGAGAAGGCCTATGATGGCGTCGTCTTCCATCGCGTCATCAACGACTTCATGGCGCAGACCGGCGACGTTAAGTTCGGCAAGAAGGGTGGCGAAAGTTTCAATCCGGGCCGTGCGGGCATGGGTGGTTCTGAAAAGCCTGACCTCAAGGCCGAATTCTCGGCGATCAGCCACGTGAGAGGTACGTGCTCGATGGCGCGTTCGCAGAACCCGAACTCGGCCAACTCGCAGTTCTTCATTTGCTTCACCGATTCTCCGTGGCTGAACAAGCAGTACTCCGTTTGGGGCCAGGTCATCGAAGGCATGGACAACGTCGACAAGATCAAGAAGGGCGAGCCGGTCACGGATCCGGATTCGATCGTCTCGATGCGGGTTGCCGCCGACGTGTGATTGTGATTTCTGCTGGAACCCGCCCTTGCGCCAATGGCGCGGGGCGGGTTTCGCTTTCCTGGAACTGCCCTTATGCGCGTTGACCTTTTTGATTTCGATCTACCGGATGAACGGATTGCGCTGCGGCCTGCCGAGCCGCGCGACAGCGCGCGCCTGCTCTCCGTCAACCCTGCGTCGGAAACGGTTCTGACCGACCACCACGTGGGCGATCTTCCGTTGTTTCTACGAGCAGGGGACGCGCTTGTTTTCAACGATACTAAGGTCATTCCCGCGCAACTCGAAGGTATCCGCCATCGCGGAGGCGCTGGCGGACAGCAAGTCTCTGCGACGCTGCATATGCGTGTCGGTGCCAGCCGCTGGAAAGCTTTTGCCAGGCCCGGCAAGCGCATCAAGATCGGTGACCGTATATCCTTCGGTCACGACGGCTCGAGCTGCATTCTCGGTAAGCTGGAATGCACAGTCGAGGAGAAGGGCGATGGCGGCGAGGTGACGCTCGCCTTCGACCTTTCGGGTCCTGCACTCGACGAAGCCATCCATTCGGTCGGGCACATCCCTCTACCGCCGTATATCGCGGCGAAGCGCGCCGAAGACGAGCGCGATCGGGCGGACTACCAGACTATCTACGCGCGCGAAGAGGGCGCCGTCGCCGCCCCCACAGCCGGGCTGCATTTCACGCCGCAGCTGTTCGAGGCGCTGGACAAAGCCGGCATAGAAAAGCACTTCGTGACTCTGCATGTCGGTGCCGGAACCTTTCTGCCTGTCAAGACCGACGATACCGACGATCACAAGATGCACCTGGAAAGCGGCTATGTCAGCGGCGAGATCGCGGCGAAGCTGAATGCCGTGAAAGCGAGAGGCGGGAGGATCATCTGCGTTGGCACGACCTCGCTCAGGCTGATCGAGAGCGCGGCGCTGGACACCGGCGAAATCCAAGGGTGGGCCGGCGCAACGGGTATCTTCATCACGCCCGGCTACCGCTTCAAGGCGGTCGATATGTTGATGACGAATTTCCACCTACCACGTTCCACGCTGTTCATGCTGGTTTCGGCCTTTGCCGGCTTCGAGACCATGCACGCGGCTTATAGCCATGCCATTTCCACGGGCTACCGCTTCTATTCCTACGGGGACGCAAGCCTTCTATTCCGGAAAGACAAATGACCGAGAACTTCCAGTTCACCCTCAAGACGACTGACGCCGGGGCGCGTCTCGGCGAAGTTTCCATGCCGCGCGGGAAGATCCGCACGCCTGCCTTTATGCCGGTCGGGACGGTCGGTACGGTCAAGGCGATGTACCTCGACCAAGTCCGCGAAAGCGGTGCCGACATCATCCTGGGCAACACCTACCACCTGATGCTGCGCCCGACGGCCGAGCGCGTTGCCAGGCTTGGCGGGTTGCACAAGCTGATCCGTTGGGACCACCCGATCTTGACCGATTCCGGCGGCTTTCAGGTCATGTCGCTGTCCGGCCTGCGCAAGCTCGACGAGCAGGGCGTGACGTTCAAGTCGCATGTCGACGGCAGCCTGCACCATATGTCGCCGGAACGCTCGATTGAGATCCAAGGTCTTCTCGATTCCGACATTCAGATGCAGCTCGACGAGTGCGTGGCGCTTCCGGCCGAACCGCGAGAGATCGAACGCGCGATGGAGATGTCCTTGCGCTGGGCCGAGCGCTGCAAGGTCGCCTTCGGCAAGCAGCCGGGCAAGGCGATGTTTGGCATCGTTCAGGGTGGCGATATTCCGGCACTCCGCGTCCGCTCCGCCGAGGCGTTGACCGAGCTCGACCTCAAGGGCTACGCGGTTGGCGGACTGGCAGTCGGCGAGCCGCAGGCGGTGATGCTGAAGATGCTCGAAGAGACGCTTCCTGTCCTGCCAACAGAGAAACCGCGCTATCTCATGGGCGTGGGTACGCCGGATGATATTCTGAAGTCGGTCGCCCGCGGCGTCGACATGTTCGACTGCGTGATGCCGACCCGTTCCGGCCGGCATGGTTTGGCGTTTACACGCCGCGGCAAGGTCAACATCCGCAATGCCCGCCACGCGGAAGACATGCGCCCGCTCGATGAGCAGTCGAGCTGCGTGGCGTCCCGAGACTATTCGCGCGCCTATCTGCACCATCTCGTCCGTTCCAACGAAGCGCTCGGCGGCATGCTGCTCTCCTGGAACAACCTGGCCTACTACCAGGAACTGATGCAGGGAATCCGCAAGGCGATCTCGGAAGACCGCTTCGCCGATTTCATGGCGGAAACGCAAGAGGAATGGGCGAGGGGAGACCTCGAGCCGGTCTGAGCCGGGGCGCGTCCGACCTCAGGAGTCCGCTCAGATCCCCTTGCTGTCAGTGTTCGGTACGATCTGGACACCGCTGATCTTGTAGCTGCTGTCGGGTTGGCGCGTAATCTGGTAAATCGCGGTCCAGTCCTTGCCGTCGCGTCCGCTGATCAGTACCTCATGATAGATCATCGCACCGTTGTCGATCGACCGGCTGCGTCCAAACGCATAGTTTCCGGGATGATAGACCGGCTGATAACTCTTCTTGACCATTGCAAAGAAGACATCCTTGTCGGGATAGAGCGCCTTAAGTCCTGGCGCAGCGTAGGCATAAGCGGCGCCCGCATCGTCATGCAGGAATGCCTGGATCTGCTCATCGATCATCGTGCGCGTGGTGTCGATCGGATCTTCGGCACGGGCGATCGACATGGACACAAGGCAAGCAGTACACAGGATAAGAACTGCGAGTAAAGCGCGCATGGGCGTAGCTCCAATTCATCAAGGAGTGTAGGGCTTTTTACGCGCAAGGAAAGACTTCGGATCAGACGCCGGCTCGTCCAAACATCCGAGCCAGCAGCAACCCGGTCACGAGGACTCCGGCTGCGACAAAGATCGTATCTCCCGGTGTGCCGATATAGAGCGGGCAAATATTGGCAAAGAGCAAGAACGCGATAAGGAAGTTGATCCATCCCCATACAACGTTGACCTTGTGAAGTCAGCTTTGCCGCGGTCGAAACGGCGAGCGGCGAGGGAAAGAGCAGACGCAGACGCCGACGAAACGAGGCATGCCGTTCGTCAGGAACGCGGCGGCAAAATGGACAATATAAGCAATCCTAGAGATTTTGGATGCGAGATGGCATTACGCTACGTCAGAATCCAGATCCTGTGCGATGAAAGCATTTCTGCAAACTGTTGTTCCCAAAAGGGAAGCAATCTAAACGTTACGGTACTGGCGTTCGAAGTAGATCACGGCTGCCTTCGTTCTCTCTGGATGGCAACGATGTCGCAAATGAGGATATCATGAGGCCGCTCGTCCGAGGTTGATCCCCTCGCACCTCGCGTGGAAAGTCCACGAGAATGTAACTTGACTTTAGCGCCCAAGATTTGGATATCGGTTCAAACCTTTGATGCGAATGAAACTCGACCCGGTGTTTTTCAATCGCCTGCCGAATTTTCTATCGTCCATGCACGAGCGGCCCGGATAGATCGGATCATATCGGCGATATGGATTCCTGAAAGGATCGAGGATGAGTAGCTCATCGCTGCTGAAGCGTTTCGCTGGCTATTATCGCCCGCACAGGGGATTGTTCGTTCTCGACTTCGGCAGTGCGGTCACCGCCGGCCTGCTGGAACTGGCGTTTCCGGTCGCGGTCACCCTGTTTATCGACCGGTTGCTGCCGACGGGGCAGCTCGCTCTGATCACGCTGGCTGCCTTTGGGCTCCTCGCGATCTACGTCGTCAACGCCTGCCTGCAGGTGATCGTCACCTACTGGGGTCATATGCTGGGGCTGAAGATCGAAACGGAGATGCGGGCCAAGGCGTTCGACCATCTGCAGAAGCTGTCATTTTCCTATTTCGACAACCAGAAGACCGGCCATCTCGTGGCGCGGCTGACGAAAGATCTCGAGGAGATCGGTGAAATCGCCCATCATGGTCCCGAAGACGTATTCATCGCCATCATGACACTGATCGGCGCCTTCCTCCTGATGTTCTGGGTGCATCCGCCTCTCGCCATTCTGACCGCCCTGATCGTGCCTGTTACCGCTTGGGTGACAACACGTTACGGGCGGCGGATGACAACGACCTGGCATTCGCTCTATGGCCGGGTCGCCGATTTCAACGCCCGAATCGAAGAGACGGTCGGCGGCATCCGCGTCGTTCAGGCATTTGCCAACGAGGACCACGAACGCAGACTGTTTGCCGCCAATAATGCGAGCTATCTGGCAACCAAGCTGCAGGCTTACTGGGCAATGGCGGCCTCGACATCGCTGTCGTATCTTTCCATGCGCTTCGTGCAGGTCGTCGTCATGCTGGCGGGCGCCTGGTACGTCACCAAGGGCGAGCTGTCTGCCGGTGGCTTCGTCGGCTTTCTGCTGCTTGTCGGCGTCTTCTTCCGACCGATCGACAAGATCAACTCGGTCATCGAGACCTACCCCAAAGGCGTCGCCGGCTTCCAACGCTACAGCGCTTTCCTTGATACAAGCGCTGACATCGCAGACGGGCCGGGTGCCCGGGTGATGCCGCGGTTAAGGGGCGAAATCACCTACCGTGACGTTTCCTTCGAGTATCAGCCCGGCAAGCCGATCCTGCAGGGCCTAAACCTGATCATCGCGCCTGGCGAGACCATCGCCTTTGTCGGGCCTTCCGGCGCCGGGAAGACCACCGTGTGCTCGCTTCTTCCACGTTTCTACGACGTCACGGGCGGCAGCATTTCCATTGATGGTGTCGATGTCCGCGACATGACGCTCGCATCGCTACGATCCGGGATCGGCATCGTGCAGCAAGACGTCTTCCTGTTTGCCGGCACGATGCGCGAAAACATCGCTTACGGCAGGCTTGAGGCCACCGAGGCGGATATTATCGAAGCGGCGCGTCGCGCCCGTCTGGAAGATGTGATTGCAGCGCTGCCTGACGGCATGGACACGATCGTCGGTGAGCGCGGCGTCAAGCTGTCGGGCGGCCAGAAGCAGCGTCTTGCGATCGCCCGGATTTTCTTGAAGGACCCGCCGATCTTGATTCTCGACGAGGCGACGTCGGCACTTGACACCGAGACCGAGCGTGCAATCCAGCAGTCACTTGCCGAGCTCTCGCAAGGCCGTACGACATTGGTCATTGCTCACCGCCTCGCAACGATTACCGACGCGGACCGGATCTGCGTCATCGACGGTGGCAACGTCGTGGAGCAGGGCAGCCATGGCGAGCTGGTGCGCCAGGCGGGACCCTATAGACGGCTGCACCTTGCGCAGCATACCAAAGCGTCCGCATAGAGCAATGGACGACGATAAGAGGCAGGGCCACCGGAGCCTATAGCAGATAACTGACCGGTTCTTGGCTGACCGGGTGCGGGAACACACCCATCGCGACGCCGAAGACAGACTGCAGCACATCGGCCTGTACGATATCTTTCGGCCTCCCGCGGGCTGAAATCAAGCCACCTTCCAGCGCAACGATTTCATCGCAGTATCGCGATGCCAGGTTGATATCGTGAAGGACGACCACGATAGTCAGGCCTCGCTCATGGCCAAGCTCCCGCAGGAGCGAGAGTACCCCCGCCTGATGCGCGAGGTCCAGTGCTGAGGTCGGCTCGTCCAGCAGCAGGCAGCGCGCATTCTGCGCCAGCATCATCGCGATCCAAGCCCGCTGTCGCTCGCCGCCCGACATATTTGCGACAAGGCGGTCAGCGAACTTTTCAAGGTCGGTTCGCCGGATGGCTTCGTCAACCATGTCACGATCCGCCTGCGTAAAGCGTCCGAGTGTGCCGTGCCAGGGAAAACGGCCGAGCGCAACAAGCTCGCGCACGGTCATGCCATCCGTCGCCGGCGTGAATTGGGGCATATAGGCCACCTGGCGCGCAAACGCTCTCCCGCCCCACTTGGAGGCGGCTTCTCCCTGCACAACAACGATTCCCGCTGTCGGTTCGATCTGGCGCGCGATGATCTTCAGGAGAGTGCTCTTGCCGGAACCATTCTGGCCGATGAGCCCATAGATTCGCCCTGTGTCCAGCGTCAGATCGATGCCGGAGAGAATGGGTTTCTTTCCGGCACCGTAGTGTATCTGTGACATCGTCAGGAATGGTGGGAACATCTGGGCATCTCCGGTTGGCATCTGGGTCAATTTTCGGAAAATGGATTGCCAAATGGTCCTGCAAAAGTTTACCTGTTTTGTCAACTTATATGGGATGCGGCAGTCGCTCCCTGTGGCTGGCGGGAATAAGGTTCGATGAACGGCGGGGCCTCTTTCCTTCTCGGAGCATTGCCCCACATAGTCGCGTTGTCGCCCTGTCCCTTGCTGATGGGTCAACCATTCAGTCACAATCATTCAAGTCGAGCCGATGCCGCTTAGCCAAACGCCTCCCTCAAGTGCCATCCGGACTCTCCTCCATACGGCCGACTGGACTCGATCCCCACTCGGGGATCCTGCAGGATGGAGCCCCACGCTTCGTGCAGCGTTCGACCTGATGATCAACGCCCCGGTTCAGATCGTCATGTTCTGGGGCGAGGGGTACGTCGCTCTCTACAACGATACCTACATGCCGACAATCGGCGATAAGCATCCCCGCGCATTCGGACGTCCGGCAGAAGAGAATTGGGCTGAGCTTTGGGACGATCTGAAGCCGCTGCTCGATCAGGTTCGCGAGCAGGGAGAACCGGTCCTGGCGAAGGATCGGCCATTTTCCATCACGCGCCACGGCCATCCGGAAACTGTCACCTTCAATATTTCGTATTCAGCAGTTCATGAGGACGACGGCGCGGTCGCTGGCGTCATCTGCATCGTCGAAGAGACCACGGATCGGACCAGCTACGAGCGGCGTCTGCGCGAAAGCGAAGAGCGGTTGAAGGCTATTACCAACTCCATCGACCAGATGATCTGGTCGACGCGTCCGGACGGTTATCACGATTACTACAACGATCGATGGTATGAATACACGGGCGTTCCCGATGGCTCCACTGACGGCGAGGCATGGAACGGGATGTTTCATCCGGACGATCAGGGGAGGGCATGGGACAGCTGGAAATTCAGCCTTGCGACCGGAGAGCCGTATCAGGTCGAATATCGTCTAAGGCACCGATCGGGAAACTACCGGTGGGTCATCGGCAGGGCGCACGCTGTTGTCGACGCTGAGGGCGAGATTACAAGGTGGTATGGAAGCTGTACCGATATTCACGAAATGAAAACCGCCGAGATCCAGCAATCTGCCGTTATCGAACTGCAGGAGCAAATCAGGCAACTCGACAACCCTGACGAGATCGCTTTCGCGGCCGCCCGTATGCTCGGCATGCTGCTGGAGGCCAGCCGGGCAGGTTACGGTACGATCGACCTTGATACCGAGACGGTCACAATAGCCAAGGATTGGACTGCAGACGGCGTAAAGTCGTTGCGCGGGACCGTCCGCCTGCGCGATTATGGAACGTTTATCGATGACCTCAAGCAGGGTGAGACCGTCGTGTTTGCAGATGCGGAAAGGGACAGTCGGACACAAGGCAACATTCAGGCTCTGCGCGAGGTCAGCGCGCTGTCGATCGTCAATATTCCGATCAGAGAGCGCAACGGACTCGTCGCAATGCTGTTCATCAACAATGCGACGGCACGCGAATGGTTGCCCGAGGAGCTTCGTTTCATCCGGGAAGTGGCCGAGCGAACGCGCCAGGCGGTGGAGCGGCGGCGCGCCGAGACAGAGCTCAGACAGTTGACGGTTTCACTCGAGCGGCAGGTCGATGACCGAACGGCTGATCTCATGAAAGCCGAGGCGCAGCTTCGCCAGTCGCAGAAGATGGAAGCAATCGGTCAGCTGACCGGCGGGATTGCTCATGATTTCAACAACAATCTGGCGGTCATCATGGGCGGCCTCAACCTTCTTAAACGAAGGCTGGAACGCGGTGAAACCGATCTCGAGCGCTTCGTGTCGGGAGCGATGGAAGGCGCGCAGCGGGCGGCTTCGCTCACGCAGCGCCTGCTTGCTTTCTCCCGTCAGCAGCCGCTATCGCCGGAGGCTGTCGACGGCAACAGGATGCTTGTGGGAATGAGCGAGCTTCTGACCCGCACACTTGGAGAACATATCCGCGTTGAAACCGTCCTCGCGGCGGGCCTTTGGAAGGCGCAGGCGGACGTTGCGCAGCTCGAGAACGCAATGCTCAACCTGGCTGTGAATGCGCGCGACGCCATGCCAGACGGCGGTAAACTCACGATTGAAACCGCAAACACGCACGTTGATGAGGCTTATGGCCGCGAATATGACCTTACGACGGGGCAATACGTGATGATCGCCATCAGCGACACCGGCACCGGCATGAGCAGTGAGATCGCGGCGAAAGCCTTTGATCCGTTTTTTACGACGAAGGGGGTCGGGAAGGGAACCGGTCTTGGACTGAGCCAAGTGTTCGGCTTTGTGCGCCAGACGGGCGGACACATCAAGATCTATTCGGAATTGGGCGTCGGCACGACCATCAAAATCTACCTGCCGCGTCTCTACGGCGATGCCGCGGCCGTCGATCACGCCAGGAGTATCCAACACGAAATGCCGCGAGGCGGCGCTGAGACCATTCTCCTCGTCGAGGACGAAGAACGCGTCCGAAAATTCACGGAGGAGGCGTTGATTGACCTGGGGTATGAAGTCACGAGTGCCGCAGGCGGTCAGGAGGCACTAAAACTGTTGGAGAACGGAAGGACGTTCGATCTGCTGCTGACCGATATCGTCATGCCCGAGATGAACGGTCGAAAACTCGCCGAACTCGCGCGGCGGCATATACCGGGAATACGGGTGATCTATGCGACCGGATATACCCGAAACGCCGTCGTCCACAATGGCATCCTTGATCCAGGAACGAACCTGTTGCAGAAGCCATTCAGCCTCGATCAGCTCGCAAGGAAAGTCAGAACAGTGCTGGACGGCCCGCAATAGTATGAACCGCGTTCGGACTCGGTGCCGGGGCAAAAGGCGGGCACGTGACGCCCCGTTGCTATCCGATCGCCGCGACCTTCGAACCAGCGATGCTCGGAGCCGTCTATCTGTAGCAGCTCGCCATAGGCCTCACGCCGCAATCGCGGTTGATGAAACGTCCGGCGCTGCTTGCGCGACAACCAAAGGCCGGCCTCCGACATCCATTGCCGCAACGTCTCGCGCGACACCGTCAGCCCATCGCGCTCGGCAAGCTTCTCGGCTGCCAAGGTTGGCCCGAAATCCGCATAGCGTTCGCGAACCAGCGTCACCGCGTAATCGCGAACACCATCGCTGATCCGGTTGTTCGACGGCCGGCCGATCGCCTGGTGCCGGATCGACGCCGCACCGCCACAGCGGATCCGCTCCAACAGCCGGCGCACCTGACGCGTACTCAGGTCAAGCACATGCGCCGCCGACACTGTCGTCATGCGACCGCCGACCACCTTCGATAAAATCTCGATCCGCTGCAGATCGCGCTCGCTCATCGCAATCAATCCCATCCGCAATCTCCCAGGCATCCTTCAGACCCGGGGAGTGTGACATTCCAACTTTGCAGAAACAGGACATTCTAACTTTGCGGCTACACCAGAAGATCGCATAAGATAGATTATGGAACAAAAACCTCATGCTAATCGGCCGAAACCATAGATCACCGGCCTCAGAAAGGCAGCGGCACGGACAAAAACTAGGGCTTTTCGGATGTCGCGATATTCCTTTGTCAGGGTGAAAATACCGTATGACGAGGAACACGGCTATTGCTGACGCCCTTTTCTGGAACGAGCTCAATACCCAGGATTTTGCCGGACTGGCGGCCGACACGACGATCGCGAGTTCGCCGATTGCGTCCCACCGAGCAGCATGGACCGCATCTGCCTTTCGCAACCGACGGTGGCGATCAATGGCATGCTGGCGGAGCTCCGCCATCAGCGGCAGGACTTGACATCCTCGTGCGGCCGACGCAGGAAATCGGCAAGGCCAACGAGCATGTCTACGGTGCTGGAACACTTTCGCTCGGCGCGGAGCTGCTGATCCCTGTCTGGACGGCGATCGGCGCAAAGGTCGCGGAGGCCGGCATCGTCGAGCGAGAATTGCGTGTACGCTACCAGAGCCGATACCGAGTTGTCCTGACGTGACAAGCAGCGATGCGGCCAGATGGCACGACCAAACCAGGACTGTAATTTCGAAACGGCCTGCGGACAGTCGGCGGATCGAATGTAATTCGACTATAATACTTATATATTGCAATATGATGCGAGATTTTTCTAAGTTATAGTGGCAACATCAATCGTCCTTAGGCGACGCAAAGACGATACTTGCATCACTGACGATTGTAACGTGCGAGTAAGCAGCCTGGCTGGCCGCTGCGGTATCACCGCGCATGATGGCGGTGACTATCCCGTCGTGTTCGTCATAGGACTTTGCCAGACGTCCGGGCAGCCTGAATTGCGCACGACGGAAGGGCGCCAGGCGAGCCCGGGTTTGCGTCACCAGTTCATAGATGTGGTCGTTGTGGGCGCCGCGATAAATCCGCGTATGGAAGTCAGTGTTGTGTGCGGCATAGTCCTCATCCGCGCCGGCGTGTACAAGCTTCGCCGATGCCCGGTGATCAAGCTCCAGCGCTCGCCTTTCGTCGACCGTCATACGTTCCGCCGAAAGGCGCGCACATATGGCTTCCAGCTCCGACATCGCTTCGAACATCGAATGAAGGTAGGCCTCGGTCACGTTAGCAACGACGGCACTACGGTTCGGTTCGCGCTCAACCAACCCCATGGCGCCAAGCTCGCGAAGAGCTTCGCGGACCGGCGTTCGCGACACATCGAAGCGTGTGGCGAGAGAAATCTCGTCCAGCTTCTCACCCGGCAAAAGAATGCCAGTCACGATCATGTCCGCTATGGCTCGCACCATCTGCTCGACGGTGGTCCCGGCCCTGATCACTTGCCTGCGTCTGATCTGCTTCACGTGTACAATCTGCTCTTCTCGACTGCATACAGATGCATGCACGTACGCCCGAAGTCAAATAATTTGGCTTCGATAATGGTTTATGACTGCTTGTACACCTGCCATCGCACCTCATCATCGACAGTGATGTTCTTTATTTAATCATCGATTATTTTTTAATCAAACAGCACATATAACTGCATGCAGTTTACACAGAGCCGCGATGCCAATTATTTTTTAATAAACAAGTCAATTACTTAGAATCTGGCATGTCCATTGCATACACTTTTTTGCAACATCTTTTCAAATCGGCCTTCGCCGCAAGGAGCATCCCAATGACCAAACTCCTTTCCATGAACCGTCGCAACTTCCTCCAAGCTTCCGCTTTCGGTGCGCTCGCCATGACAGCCGGACTTCTGCCGAGCCGTGTTTTCGCGCAAACTGCGCTGACGGTCGGTTTTATCTACGTCGGCCCGAAGGACGACTATGGCTATAACCAGGCACATGCCGAAGGTGCTGCCACCCTCAAGGCGATATCAGGCGTCACCGTCGTGGAGGAAGAAAACGTGCCGGAAACGGTCGATGTCCAGAAGACCATGGAGTCGATGATCAATCTTGACGGCGCGACACTGATCTTCCCGACGTCGTTCGGCTATTTTGACCCGCATATGCTGGCAATGGCAGCGAAGTATCCCGACATCCGGTTCCGCCATTGCGGCGGCCTCTGGCAGGAGGGCAAGAACCCGATGAACACCGGCTCCTACTTCGGTTACATCGGCCAGGGCCAGTATCTGAACGGGATTGCGGCCGGCTATGCGTCGAAGAGCAAAAAGATCGGTTTTGTCGCGGCCAAACCGATCCCTCAGGTTCTGCAGAACATCAACTCCTTCCTCCTCGGCGCACGCTCAATCGACCCCTCGATCACCTGCCAGGTGATCTTCACTGGAGAGTGGTCGCTGGCGGTCAAGGAAGCAGAAGCCACCAACGCGCTGATCGATCAGGGCGCCGATGTCATCACCTGCCACGTCGACAGCCCCAAGGTGGTTGTCGAGACGGCCGCCGGCCGTGGCGCCTTCGTTTGCGGCTATCACGCCAACCAGAGCCCGCTGGCACCTGAGAAATACCTCACAGGCGCGGAATGGGCCTGGGGCAACGTCTACTCCGACTTCGTCAAGAAGGCACAGGCGGGCGAAAAACTCGGGAACTTCGTGCGCGGCGGACTAAAGGATGGCTTCGTCAAGATGAGCGCGCTCGGTCCCGGCGTCTCGGCCGAATCCCGGACCAAGTTCGAGGCGACCCAATCCGAGATGATGACCGGCAAGTTCTCGGTCTTCAAGGGACCAATGAAGGACAGCAAGGGCAACGTCATCGTCGCTGCCGGCAAGGCTTATGCGGAAGACGCGATCGAGCTCGAGAGCATGGACTACCTTGTAGAAGGCGTCGTCGGATCCACGGCTTAAGCCACAAGGGAGATGCGTCATGACAGTCGAGGCGAACAACCCCGCAATTTCCATCGCTCCAGAGCGGTCGCTGGTCCGGCCGATGCTGGAGTGGCTGGCGCGACGAGCGGAACCCATTGCTATCAGTTTCGGCGCGATCTTGATCGGGCTGGCGCTATTCTCCCTCTTCATCATGACGGTCGGCAAGGCGCCGACCGTCCTCTTCCAACTGATGTACACGGGCGGCTTCGGCAGCTGGTTCTCCGTCCAGAACAGCCTCAGCCGCTCTGCGCCGCTCCTCCTCACTGCCCTTTGCGTTGCGCTGCCGGCCCGTCTCGGGCTCGTCATCATCGGCGGCGAAGGTGCCGTGGTGCTCGGCGGCGTCGCGGCCGCTGCCATCGCCCTGCCCTTCGTCGGAACGCTTCCCGCCCTTCTCGTCCTGATCCTGATGGCGGCAGCCGCCATGGTCGTCGGCGGCATCTGGATCGGGCTTTCCGGATTCCTCCGCCACTATCGCGGCGTCAACGAAACCATCTCTTCGCTTCTGCTCGCCTATATCGCGATCGCGCTGATGAACCAGTTCGTCGAGGGACCGCTTCGCGATCCGGCCAGCTTGAACAAGCCGTCGACGACGCCGCTGCCAGCCGAGTACATGCTGGGCAAGATGCCCGGAATGGACGTGCACTGGGGGCTCGCCATCGGCGTCGTCGCCTGCATCCTCTCCTGGATCCTGATCGAGGTGACGAGCTACGGCTTTGCCGCCCGCATCTCCGGCGGCAATGTTCGCGCCGCACAGATCCAGGGTCTGCCGGTCGGCCGCCTGATCGTTGGCTTCACGGCGATTGCAGGCAGCTTCGCGGGGCTGGCGGGGATGATCGAGGTCGCCGCAGTTCAGGGCAGCGCCAATGCGTCGCTCGCCGCAGGCTACGGCTATACGGGCATCCTCGTTGCATTCCTGGCGCGGCACAACCCGCTGGCGATCATTCCCGTTTCGATCCTTCTCGGCGGCATCGATGCCTCCGGTGGGCTTATCCAGCGCCGCATGGCCCTGCCTGACGCAACCGTTCTGGTGCTGCAGGGCACGCTCTTCATCGTCATCCTCTTCTGCGAGACCTTCTACGGTCGCTTCAAGATCTTCAATCCCGACCTTTGGAAAAGGAGCGCATGATGGAAGAAACCGGCATCGGCATCTGGGGCGTTCCACTCGCCATTTTCGCAGGCGCGATCCGCGTCTCCACCCCCTTCATCTTCGTCAGCCTCGGTGAGACCATTACCGAGCGTTCCGGCCGCATCAATCTCGGCCTCGAAGGCACGCTCGTCTTTGGCGCGATGACGGCATACGCCGTTGCCGTCATGAGCGGGTCGGCCTGGCTCGGCGTGCTGGCGGCAATGGGAACCGGCGCAATCTTCGGCTTGCTCCACGGCTGGATATGCAAATGGCCAAAGGTCAACGATATCGCGATCGGTATCGCCATGATGCAGTTCGGGCTCGGCCTCGCCTTCTTCCTCGGCAAACCCTTCATCAAGCCGGTGGCGCCGCATCTGCCGTCGATTCCGCTCGGCTCATGGTCCGGCCTGCCGCAAATCCAGGCAGCGCTCAACATCAACGTGCTCTTCATCCTGGGTGCCCTCCTCGCTTTTGCGCTGTGGTGGGCCTTCAAGAACACCCGGATCGGCCTCGTGCTGCGCGTCGTGGGCGACAGCACCGATGCGGCACGCGCCATGGGCATCAATCCGGATCGCGTTCGCCTGCTTGCCACCGCCGTCGGCGGCTCGCTGGCCGCCGTGGGCGGGGCTTATCTCTCGCTCTACTATCCGGGCTCCTGGAACGAAGGTATCTCATCCGGCCAGGGTCTGATGGCCGTAGCACTGGTGATCTTTGCCCGATGGAATCCCATCGGCTGCTTCCTCGCCGCCCTGCTGTTCGGCGGCACCGGCGCGCTTGGCCCGGCGCTCCAATCCGTCGACGTCACGCAGGGATACTACCTCTTCTACGCGGCGCCCTACGTGCTGACGCTTGCCATTCTCATCGCCACCTCCTCGCCCACCCGCGCGCTGGCTGGCGCGCCGGGCGCATTGTCACTTACGAAATAGAGAGATCCGCTCATGAGTGATCTTGACTACTCCGGCCCGATCCAACACGCCGGCCAGCGCCATGGCGAAGCATTCAAACTTGCGGCAGAATAGGAGACTGACGATGGACGCGATGGTCGAAACTAAAGGGCACTATGTCAACGCCGACCCCTACCCCTGGCCCTACAACGGCGCCTTGCGGCCGGAGAACACGGCGCTCATCATCATTGACATGCAGACGGATTTCTGCGGCAAGGGCGGCTATGTCGATCACATGGGCTATGACCTTACCCTGGTGCAAGCGCCGATCGAACCGATCAAGACTGTACTCGCGGCGATGCGCGCCAAGGGGTACCACGTCATCCACACCCGCGAGGGACACCGCCCCGACCTCGCCGACCTGCCTGCCAACAAGCGCTGGCGCTCGCAACGCATCGGCGCAGGCATAGGCGATGCCGGTCCTTGTGGCCGCATTCTGGTTCGCGGCGAGCCGGGCTGGGACATCATTCCAGAACTCTATCCGCTCGAGGGTGAAGTGATCATCGACAAGCCCGCCAAGGGATCCTTTTGCGCCACCGACCTGGAGCTGATCCTGAACCAAAAGCGCATCGAGAATATCATCCTGACCGGCATCACCACCGATGTCTGCGTCTCGACCACGATGCGCGAAGCGAACGACCGTGGCTTCGAATGCCTGCTTCTCGAAGACTGCTGTGGCGCGACCGACTACGGCAATCACCTCGCGGCCATCAAGATGGTCAAGATGCAGGGAGGCGTCTTCGGCTCCGTTTCCGATTCCACGGCTCTCATCGAGGCGCTTCCCTGATGCCCTCGTTGCGCGACCGCGCTGCCTGGAACCAGCGCCTACCCCCTGCGCTTCAGTCGCCATCATTGTTGGAAAGGAAAAGTGAAGTGAGCATCGTACGCGACACGCCCCTTCCCCAGGCCGGAAGGGCCGTGGGAATCCAGACGCTCGACATGACCATGCGGTTTGGTAGCTTCACCGCGCTCGACCGTGTCTCGGTCGATATACCTGCCGGCACCTTCCATGCGCTGCTTGGCGAGAACGGGGCCGGCAAGTCAACGCTGGTGAAATGCATCATGGGTTTCTATCACCAGACCTCCGGCTCGCTGTCAGTGGACGGTCGCGAGGTGGCGGTTTCCTCGCCAAAAGACGCCGCCGCCTATGGGCTCGGCATGGTCTACCAGCATTTCACGCTGGTGCCGTCGTTGACGGGTGCGGAAAACCTCGTCATCAGCCGTCCCGCGGTGCCGGTCGTCATCAACTGGGCTAGGGAGCGCAAGGATCTTGCCGCCTTCATGGAGCGCATGCCCTTCAAGATCCCGCTCGACCGCCCGGTGAGCGAGCTCGCCGCAGGCGAGAAGCAGAAGCTTGAGATCGTCAAGCAGCTCTATCTCGGCCGCAGCTTCCTTGTGCTGGACGAGCCAACATCGGTGCTGACACCCGCCGAGGCGGATGAAATGCTGGGGCTGGTGCGCAGCATGACCGAGCGCGGCGAGCTGACCGTGCTGATGATCTCGCACAAATTCCATGAGGTTACCAAATTCGCCGATGCTGTCTCGATCTTGCGGCGCGGCAAGCTGGTGGGCGGCGGGAACGTGGGCGAACTATCGACCTCCGAGATGGCCTCCATGATGATCGGCGACGTGAAACTTGCCGAACTCGATACTCGCGTGCCGGTCTCCCAGGCCGCCAAGCCCGTGCTCAGAGTGGAACGGGTGAAGGCGGCAGATCGCTCCGGACTGAAAACGATCGAGATCGAGAACCTTACCGTCCGGTCCGGCGAGATCGTCGGCATCGCAGGCATATCCGGCAACGGTCAGAAGGAACTCACCGAGATCCTCGCTGGCCAACGCCCGAAGCATGCCGGCACCGTGACGGTCAACGGCGGAGCGTATGGCGCGACGCGTCACGAGACCCGCAAGAACCACGTCCGCTTCATCCCTGAAGAGCCGCTGCAAAACGCCTGTGCGCCGCGCATGACGGTTAGCGAAAACCTCGCCTTCCGCACCTTCGACCTCACTGCGAACGGCAAGGATGCGATCTGGCTGAGCACGAGTAAGATGAAGAAGCGGGCAACGGACCTGATTGCCGATTTCAAGGTGAAAGCCGCCTCCTCGTCCTCACCGATCGCCGCCCTTTCCGGCGGTAACGTGCAGCGGGCCGTTCTGGCGCGCGAACTGACCGGTGAAGTCGATCTGCTGATTGTATCCAATCCTTGCTTCGGCCTCGACTTCTCGGCGGTGGCGGAAATCCGGGCCCGCATTATGAGAGCGCGCAATTCAGGTGCCGCCGTACTGCTGCTTTCGGAAGACCTTGACGAACTGCTGGAGATGTCCGACCCCATCGTGGTCATATCCGATGGCAAGCTCGTCTATGAAACGCCGGCGCTGGCAGCCGACATTTCGATCATCGGCGCGCATATGGCAGGACACCACTGATGGCTGAAATCAAAGCCCGACCTTTCGCCTTCCCGGTAAAATGCGACCAGCTGGGGCTCGTGGTCATCGACATGCAGCGCGATTTTGCGGAGCCGGGCGGCTTCGGCGCCAGCCTCGGCAACGATGTCGACCGGATCACGAAGATCGTGCCTGTCGTCAAACGGCTGATCAAGGGATTTCGCGATGCCGGGCTGCCTGTGATCCACACGATGGAGTGCCACCGGCCCGACCTCTCGGACCTGCCACCGGCAAAGCGCAATCGCGGCAAACCAAGCCTGCGGATCGGTGACGAGGGGCCGATGGGGCGCATCCTGATCGCCGGCGAGCCGGGCACGGCGATTTTACCTGAGGTTGCGCCTATCGACGGCGAAATCGTCATCGAAAAGCCAGGCAAGGGCGCGTTCTACGCGACAGAGCTAGGCGACGTCCTCAAGCAGAAGGGCATAAGCCAGCTGGTGTTTGCCGGCGTCACAACCGAAGTCTGCGTGCAGACGACGATGCGCGAGGCGAACGATCGCGGCTACGAATGCCTGCTCGCCGAGGAGGCGACAGAGAGCTACTTTCCTGAGTTCAAGGACGCCGCCATCGCCATGATCCGTGCCCAGGGCGGGATCGTCGGCTGGACGGCGCATGTCGACGATATTCTGGAGGTCATCGGCCATGCCTGAGACGACGCGCGAACTGCTCACATCGGGCGGCTGGAAGGAGGTGCCGTTCGGACCGTTCCGGGAGGATGTCACCATCCACTGGATCCAGCCGTTCGAAGGCGACCAGCCGGGGGTTGCCCTGTTGAAGTACGAGGCGGGCGCAGCCGTGCCGCGCCATCGCCACGAGGGGCTCGAAACGATCCTTGTCCTGGAAGGCACGCAGTCGGACGAGGCCGGCAACTACGGCAAGGGCACCTATGTCGTCAACGCAGCCGGAACCGAGCACTCCGTCTGGAGCGACACCGGCTGTGTGGTGCTGATCCAGTGGGATCGACCCGTAAGACTTCTCGAAGAGGAAAGAGCATGACCGGCGGACCGGCTTTCGATATCGCATCGCTGCACGCATTCTACGGAAACGGCGGCACGACCGTGGAGATCATCGACCACATCTTCGCGCGTATCGCCGAGGTTAGCGACCCGGGGATCTTTCTGCACATCGCCGACCGCCAGGCATTGGCCGCCCAGTCCGAGGCGCTGGGCGCGTTCGATCCTGCCGCAAAGCCGCTCTGGGGCATTCCCTTCGCCGTGAAAGACAACATTGATGTCGCGGGCATGCCGACGACGGCCGCCTGCCCGGAATATGCCTATCTTCCTACCAGCGATGCGACCGTGGTCCGGCTGCTGAGGCAAGCCGGCGCGATGGTCATCGGCAAGACCAATCTCGACCAGTTTGCGACAGGACTGGTTGGCGTCCGCTCACCCTATCCGATCCCGCGCAATGCGATCGATCCGACGCTGGTCCCCGGTGGCTCGAGTTCCGGCTCTGCCGTTGCGACGGCGCAAGGCATCGTCAGCTTCGCGCTCGGAACAGACACCGCCGGCTCCGGCCGCATACCGGCCGGGCTCAACAACATCGTCGGCCTAAAGCCGAGCGTCGGCGCATTTTCGACCACCGGCGTCGTGCCTGCCTGCCGGACGCTCGATTGCGTCTCCGTCTTCGCAACCACGGTTGACGACGTCTGGCGGGTCTTCGGCGTCGCGGCCAGACACGATCGCGACGATCCCTACTCGAAAGCCATCCCTGCAACCGGCTACAATCCATTGCCGCCGATGCTTGCTATCGGCATACCTGCCAAAGAGGATCGCCAGTTCTTCGGCGACACGATCATGGAGGCCGCCTACAACGATGCGCTGGCGACACTCACGCGCCTTGGCCATCGGCTGGTGGAGGTGCCGTTCGGCGATTTCTACGAGGTTGCCAATCTGCTCTATGAGGGCGCCTGGGTGGCGGAGCGCTATGCCGCAGTGAAGGATTTCTTCGATGAGAAAGAGGAGATCTTCCACCCCGTTACGCGGAAGATCTATGGCTCTGCCAGGACGCTTTCCGCGGTTGAGGCGTTCAAGGGGTTCTATGCCCTGCAAGCGCTCAAGCGAAAGCTGGAACCGCTGATCGCCTCCGTCGATCTGTTCTGCGTGCCAACCGCGCCGACACACTATACGCTCGACAATCTCGCGGCAGAGCCGATCCGAGAGAATTCGCGGCTCGGCACCTACACGAACTTCGTCAACTTGCTCGACATGTGCGGCATTGCGGTTCCGACAGGAAGGCGCGCCGACGGCCTGCCGGCCAGTATCACCTTCCTCGCGGTATCAGGTCGAGACGGCCTGACGGCGGCGGTCGCCCGCGACATCCACCAAACGGCCGGCGTCACGCTCGGCGCCACCGGCTGGCCGCTGCCGCCGGCGGCAAAAGCGGTCGTCGCAGGCAACGAAGGCCTGATCGACCTCGTAGTGGTCGGCGCTCACCTTTCGGGGATGCAATTGAACGGACAGCTGCGCGATCTTGATGCCCGGTTTTCACGAGAAGCCCGCACATCGGATGCCTATCGTCTCTATGCACTCGCCGGACAGATCCCGGCCAAGCCGGGTCTCATTCGCGTCGATGCTGGCAAGGGCTCTGAAATCGATATCGAGGTCTGGCGGTTGACTCCTGCGGCCTTTGGGGCGTTTGTCGCGGCAATCCCCTCGCCGCTCGGAATCGGCACGATCTCCTTATCCGACGGGACATCCGCAAAGGGTTTTCTGGTCGAAGCGGCGGCCATCGCGGGTGCAACCGACATCACCGGATACGGCGGCTGGCGCAATTATGTCGCCGCCGAACGGGAACTGCGCCGGCGAAGCGCCGGGTGAGCAAACGCCCTGAGCACGAAAGCGCGCTGGGTGAATCCTATGCGCACTCGAGTTCGGCCAGTTCGACGTCGAAACTCATCTGGTCGTAAGCCGGGACGACATGTTCCGGCGTCTCGGCCATGACGGTGTCGTAGTCCAGGGGCGTATGCATGTGCGTCAGGATCGCCCGTTTCGGTTTCAGGCGCTCGATCCAGTCCAATGATTGCTCCAGCGACAGATGGCTCGGGTGATAGCGGTACTGCAGGGCATCGATGATGAGGACATCAAGCCCCTCAAGCTTTGCGACGGTCTCCGGCGGAAAGTCACTGATATCACTGCAATAAGCGACATCGCCGATGCGGAATCCAAGCGAGATGATGTCGCCATGCTGTTGAGCGTGCGGGCAAAATGAAATAGCGCCGCCGGCACCGCTGATATGCAACGGCACGTCAATGCTCTCGATGATCTTGGCTTCTACGATCGGCGGATAGTTGCTGCCGGGCGGCGTTTCCATGCAATAGGAAAATCCCTGCCGGATACGGTCCATCGTGATCTCAGTGGCGTAAATCGGAACGCGCTGCTCAGAGCCGAAGTAATATCCGCGCAGGTCGTCCAGTCCGTGAATGTGGTCGGCATGCGCGTGGGTATAGAGGACCGCATCGACGTACTTGACGCGGCCGGCGATCATCTGCTCGCGGAAATCCGGGCCGGTGTCGATGACGACGGTAGTGACGCCGCCGTTGTCGTCATACTGCTGCACCATGAAGGATGCGCGGGTCCGGCGGTTCTTCGGGTTTGCCGGATTGCAGGCACCCCAATCACCTGTGATGCGCGGCACGCCGGGCGAGGACGAGCAACCGAGGATGGTGAAACGCCGCCGGTAGCCCACGCCCTCAGATCCTTGGCATCTTTGAAAAAATGCGGAATGCGTTGTCCGTCGTTATGCGCGCAGTTTCGGCATAGCTGAGGCCGATCGTCTCGGCCAACACCTCGGCGGTGTTGACGACATATGACGGCTCGTTGCGCTTGCCGCGCCAGCGTTTCGGCGCAAGATACGGCGCGTCCGTCTCGACCAGCAGCCGGTCGTGCGGGACCGTCTTTGCGATGTCGCGCAATTCCTCCGACTTCGGGAAGGTCACGATTCCGGAAAAGGAAATATAGCCACCGAGTTCGACTCCGGTCCTTGCAAGTTCCGGCCCTGCAGAGAAGCAATGCAGAATGAAGGGAAAGGCGCCCTTCCCCGTCTCCTCGGTCAGGATCGCAGCCATGTCCTCGTCGGCGCTGCGGCTGTGAATGACCAGAGGAAGCTGGGTTTGGCGGGCGGCTGCGATATGACGCCGGAACCCGGTCTTTTGGTCCTCCGGCGTCTGCGTGTCGTAGAAATAGTCGAGGCCCGCTTCGCCGATCGCGACGATCTTCTCATGGGCGCTTGCGAGACGAACGAGATCGTCTGTCTGAATATCCAGCTCTTCATTGGCGCTGTTCGGATGAGTGCCGACCGAACAAAAGACAGACGGGTACTTCTCAGTGATCGCGAGCAATCCGTCGAGCTTGCGGACACGGGTCGAGATCGTCACCATCTGCTTCACACCTGAATCGTGGGCGCGCTTGACGATCTCGTCGCGCTCCTCCTCGAAATCGGCGAAATCCAGATGGCAATGTGTGTCGATCAGCATGACAGCCTCACGCTTCCGGCGCAACGTAACGCGGGAAGACCGGCTTCGGCGCTTCGAGCGGCGTACCCGGCACAAGGCGACCAGCCTCTCCGAGTGCGGCGAAGTCGCGCTTGTCTGCCGGGGCCGCGACGAGATCGAGCAGCTTGTCTGCCGATCCAGGCACGAAGGGCTGAAGCAGGATCGCGAGCTGGCGTACGACTTCCGCCGTCACATAGAGCACGGTGCCCATCCGCGCCGGATCGGTCTTCTTCAATGCCCACGGCTCCTGGCCGGCAAAGTAGCGGTCGGTCTCGGACACGAGTGCGATGATCGACGCGAGGGCGCGATGGATCAGCTGCTTCTTCATGTCGTCCCGGGTCGAGGCAAGAAGTGCGTCGGCCTGCGCCAGCATGGCCTTGTCCTCGTCTGCCAGCGGGCCGCATTCGGGGATCTTGCCGTCGCAGTTCTTGACGATCATCGACAGCGAGCGGCTGGCGAGGTTGCCGATGCCATTGGCAAGGTCGGAATTGATGCGGGTGCCGATCGCCTCTTCGCTGTAGCTGCCGTCCTGGCCGAATGAGACTTCGCGCAAGAAGAAGTAGCGGACCTGGTCGAGTCCAAAGTGGTTCACCAAATTGACCGGGTCAACGACGTTGCCGAGAGACTTCGACATCTTCTCGCCCTTGTTGAGCAGGAAGCCATGCGCGAAGACGCGCTTGGGCAGAGGCAGCTTCGCCGACATCAGGAAGGCGGGCCAATAGACGGCGTGGAAGCGGATGATGTCCTTGCCGATGATGTGAACGTCCGCCGGCCAGTACTTTGCCCTGGGGCCGTTCTTGTCCTCGATATAGCCGGTTGCGGTGATGTAGTTGGTCAGCGCATCGACCCACACATACATGACATGCGAGGGGTCGTTCGGAACCTTGATGCCCCAATCGAAGGTCGTGCGCGAAATCGAGAGATCCTTGAGCCCTGACTTGACGAAGGAGATCACCTCGTTGCGGCGCTCGGCCGGACCGATGAAATCGGGGTTGGCTTCATAGAGCGCAAGCAGCTTGTCCTGGTATTCGGAAAGCTTGAAGAAGTAGCTCGCCTCTTCCACCCACTCAACCGGCGTACCCTGCGGTCCGTGGCGCACACCGTCGGCGCGCAGCTCCGTCTCGTTTTCCTGATAATATGCTTCGTCGCGAACCGAGTACCAGCCGGCGTAGGAATCCTTGTAGATGTCGCCGTTCTCGGCCATCAGGTTCCAGATGTCCCGCGAGGTCTCGTGGTGTCGCTCCTGCGTCGTGCGGATAAAGTCGTCGTTCGAGGCGTTCAGCAACTTGGCCATCGCCTGGAATTCGCCCGAGTTGCGATCGGCAAGCTCCTGCGGGTGAATGCCTTCGGCACGCGCCGTCTGCTGCATCTTCTGGCCGTGTTCATCGGTTCCCGTCAGAAAGAAGACATCCTTGCCGTCGAGGCGCTGATAGCGCGCCATCGCATCCGTCGCGATCAATTCGTAGGCATGGCCGATATGTGGCTTGCCGTTCGGGTAGGAAATCGCGGTGGTGATATAGTACGGTGTCTTGTCTGTCATGGCGGCCATTCTTGTCCGGCTTACTCTATAGAATTCAACTGCCGCTCCTTAACGCATGTGACGGCGAAGCGAAACACTAAGTTTGGAAACCATCGGGGATTCCGAGACGGCCACCGGCGTGAGCTTGACTCCCTTTTTGCCGCGCTCTAGGCAGGAAGACGACAAGACAGGGCGACAGCAACGTGACATTTCAAGCACCCCGCAGCGGCGTTTCACGCCAAAGCCCGAGGCCGTCGGCTTGACCCTATCCAGCTTTAGTCCCCTCTACTCGCTTTCGGGACTACTTGTCGGCGCGCTCGTCGGCATCACCGGGGTCGGGGGCGGCTCACTTATGACGCCATTGCTGGTTCTCCTGTTCGGAATTCACCCTGCGACGGCAGTCGGCACCGACCTGCTTTACGCCGCGGTAACCAAGTCTGCCGGAACCGCGGTTCACGGCATGCATGGCCGGATCAACTGGCGCATCGTCGGCTGCCTTGCCGCCGGCAGTGTTCCGGCCGCTCTGCTTATGCTCTGGCTGATTGCAGGGGTAGACCGCAAAGGCGTCGAAGTTGCCCACACGATTACGACAGCTCTTGCCTGGCTTTTGGTCATGACAGCTTTCATGCTGGTGTTTCGCCGGCAGGTGCTCGCGCTGGTCCAGCGCAGGATGGGCGACCGCCGCCCGATGCGGCCCGCAGCGATCGCCATCCTGACGACGCTGCTTGGCTTGGCGCTCGGCGTTCTGGTAACCCTCACGTCGGTCGGCGCCGGCGCTCTCGGGGTGACTGTTCTCTTGATCCTTTACCCACGCCTTGACGTTCGTGAAATCGTCGGCTCCGATATTGTGCACGCGGTCCCGCTCACGCTGATCGGCGGCATGGGTTATTGGATGATCGGAGAAATCGACTGGGGAATCCTGTTGGCCCTACTCGTCGGATCGATCCCCGGAATCATTGCCGGCAGCCTGCTGGCGCCGAAGCTGCACGAGCGGACGATCCGCCTCGTGCTCGCCGCCACGCTTGCCGTCGTTGCCTGGAAACTACTGGCCGGATGATCAGGGACCCGGCTCCTTGATCTCGCCGAGTATACTCAGAACTGTCTGCTTACGATCGAGATTGTACGCGTCGGACACCGTCAGCCGTTCTACAATGTCCGAATGGAGGCGTGAGAGCCTCTCGGCCGCCGCCACCTGCCCCGCCATGGCCGCCGCGCGAGCCTTCTGAATCAGATCATCACCTACATGGTTGGTGAAGAACTCGAAGATCGTTTCGCTATCCTTGCCGGAGATCGCGTCAGCCAGCCGGTGCATCGCCTTGCGTGCTGACGGTCCCTGCGACGTCAGGACGTCGTTGTAGGCGGCAATGATCTCCACGCCGCCGTAGTTCACGAGCTTCAATGCCTCGCCGACACTGCCGTTGGCGGTTGCGAGCAGGTCTCCATCACCGGCGTCGATGCCGAGGTTCGCCAATGCATTACAGAGGGCTTCATCGCCCAGAGGCGCGAGCTTCAGCGGCAGGCAACGAGAGCGGATCGTCGGCAACAGCTTGCCCGGGGCATGCGAGATCAGAAGAAACAGCGCTCGCTTCGGCGGCTCTTCCAGAATCTTCAGAATGGCATTCGCCGCGCTGCGGTTCATATCGTCGGCGGGATCGATGATGACGATACGCCAGTTTCCGGTGCCCGATGTCTGCGAAAAAAAGCGGCCTGCACGCCGGACTTCGTCGACTGTAATAGCCGATTTGACCTTCCCGGTCCTCTCATCGACCGGGCGTGCGAGATAGAGCAAATTATGCGAGGCACCCGAGGCAATCTGACGGCTCACAGGCGAGTTCGGATCGGGATCAGCGATCGCCTCGGGCGCAGCTTCTGGATCCGAGTGGGAGAGCACATGGTTCGCGAAGCGGAAAGCGAGCGTCGCTTTCCCGATCCCCGGCGGACCCTCGATCAATACAGCATGATGCCCCCTACCCGAGCGGTACGATTGCGCCAGAAACGCTTCCGCATCCTCATGTCCAAAGAGTTTCAGGTTTTCCGGCGGCCAGATGGCGCCGTCGAGGAGACCAGGCCGTTCGTCACTCATGGGCTGCTTCCGCCATATTCCGCGTGTTTCGTACCGCCAGCCGCTGTTCTACAATCGCGAGGATCTCGCCGGCGATGGCCTCTTCCGTCTGCAACGCATCGACGACATGGCAACGCTCGGGCTCTCTGGCTGCGATGTCGAGAAAAGCTTCGCGGCGCTTCTCGTGCGTATCCAACTCCTCCTTCTCGAACCGATCCGGGAGCACGTCGCCCGCGGCTCCACGCTTTTGTGCACGCGCCAACCCGGCCCGCGCCGGCAGATCGAGAATGAGCGTGCAGTCCGGAACGACGCCATCGACTGCTACACGTTGCAGCGTCTCGATGAATTCCGCCTGCAGGTTTCCCGTCACGCCTTGATAGACACGGGAAGAATCCATGAAACGGTCGCAAAGCACCACTTTGCCGTCATTGAGTGCCGGCCGAATGACTTCCTCAACGTGATCGTTACGGGCCGCAGCAAAGAGGATCGCTTCCATCCTCGTGCCGAAAGACTCTGCAGCACCCGACAGAAGCACGTGACGCACCGCTTCCGCACCGGGCGATCCACCAGGCTCACGCGTCAGAAGCACGTCATAGCCTCCCGAACGCAGAGCTTCCGCGAGGCGACGAATCTGGGTCGATTTTCCCGCGCCTTCACCGCCCTCAAATGTAACAAGCAATCCAGTACCGGATGACAATGACAAGTTCCTGCATTTCGACGCCCGCGCTGCGCCACTGTCGTATATCTAGCGGAAGATCAACGTGAGCGGAACCGCCCCGCCGCCAACTCGGTGGTGGTTCGCCTCACAGTGAACAGCGAATATGGCGATCACGTGGGCTCGGGCTTGTCCCACAACCAGGAAAAGAGAAGCGACTCGCCGAGCTCCAGCAGCGCATCGACCGCACGGCTGCTCAACGAACCCGCCTCGACGGCGTCCTTGGTGTACAGCGGAACTTCGCGAAGCAGCCGTGCGCCCGCATATATGCGCAGCGTGCCTGCTTCGCGATCGGCCGCTACGGGCGCGGTCATAGGCCAGTGATAGACGATCCGTGCGGCGAGCCGATCGGGATTGTTGACCGGGATGTAAACGCTTACGGCGCTCTTGGCGATGAGATCGATACTGCGCGACGCGCCGCCGTAAACCCTCGCCGTGCCGACCACCTCTTTGTCGGCGAACAGCTGCCGGATCTCGAACGCGCCCAGCCCCCATTCGAGGACCCGCTTTGCCTCCTCGGCGCGCTCCTTGTCGGAGGCTATACCGCCGAGCGTCATGAATAGCCGACGACCATTGCGCTCGGCGGAAACCACGATCGAATAGCCCTCGCCTTCGGCAAAGCCGGTCGCCAGGCCGTCAACGCCCAGGCCGAAGCCGAGCAAGGGATTACGATTGCGCTGGAAAATCTTGTTCCACTCGAAATCGGGCAGAGCGAAGTAGGGATAAAAGTCAGGATAAGCCTGCTGCAATTGCACGGCAAGCGTCACCATGTCGAAGGCGGTCGTCTTGCTCTTGCCGTCAGGAAGCCCGGTTGAATTGCCAAAGATCGACCGTTGCATGCCGAGTATTCTTGCACGGCGCGTCATCGCCTCGGCAAACGCAGGCTCGCCGCCGCTCATCCCCTCTGCCAAGATGATGCAGCTGTCGTTGGCCCCCTGAATGGCGATGCCCTTGACAAGATCCTCGACCCGCACGCTCGACTTGAGCGCCGCGAACATAGTTGCCGCGCGCGACGGGGCGCCGCCTGTTCGCCAGGCATACTCAGACACGGGATACTGTGTATCGAGCGAAACCTGGCCCTTCGTCAACGCGTCGAAGACAAGCTCCACCGTCATCAGCTTGGCGAGGGATGCCGGTGAGAAAGTCTGGTTCTCATTCTTCGCCAGCAACACCGTGCCGGTCGACGCTTCGATCATGTAGGCCTGGGCAGCCTTGGTCACAAAACCGGGATTGGACTCGGCCACAGCCCCGATAGCTCCTGTCGAGAACGACAGCAGACAGCCAGTGAGGCAAAGCACACGTTTCAACATCCAAAACCCTCGTCGACCAGACCCCTGGAATAATCATCGAAGCATATCACTTCATCGCGGGTTCTGTGGGTCCCTGACGCTTGAACGAAGCGAGGATGGACTCTTCGGTCAGGCCGTCGTTGCGCACCATAACAGCATCAAAGGCAAGATCGACGGTGACCGTCTTCACGACGTCTTCCTGGTAACCCATGGCGAGCGAACCTCCCTGCTGCCATCCATAGGGACGCTCGTAGGGGCGCGGGCCAATTTCAGGAAGGACGACCATCTGGTCGAACGGTTGCACGACGGCACCAGATGACTGCGACGGCATTGGCCGCGGGACCGGCGCTGCATTGTACTGGGCGCTCGGCGTCGGGCCGGCATAGGATGTCGCAGACATGGGAACCGGCACGTTTTCGGGCTGCGGCGGCGTAAAGCCACCGAAGCTCTGGATCTCGTCGGCCGTAATGCGCTTGCTGTTGGATGCGACCATGACGCCGCTCGCAATCTGACCACCGCCGGGATTGATGCCCGGAATACGGCTGCCCTTCGGCACGTAGGAGGCCATCAGGTAGGGCATGTCGTGTCCGTCCATGCGGGCGCGGCCGACATACTGGACTCGCACCTTGCCGGTGCCGCTGTGTTGCAGATCCAGCATGTCAGCCGTTTTGTTCGACAGATCGATCAGACGCCCCTCATGATACGGTCCGCGGTCGTTGACGCGAACGATGACGGACGAGCCGGTCTCGACATTAGTCACGCGGGCATAGCTCGGCAGCGGAAAGGTGGGGTGCGCAGCAGAAAGGTGCATCTGATCGTAGACTTCACCGTTGGCCGTCAGGCGGCCGTGAAAGGCCGAGCCGTACCAGGAAGCCATACCCACCTTGTTGTAAGAGAAGTCTTCCTTGGGATAGTACCACTTACCCTTGACCACATAAGGATTGCCGACGAGATAGCGACCTCCACCCTTCGGAATATTGTCCCCGCTCGCAACGCGAGGGCTCGCCTTGACGCCGTATTCCTTCTCGGAGAAGTATTCCTTGCCGTGAGTTCGTTTCGCCGGGGCGGAGGGTGCAGTGCCGCAAGCCGTAACCGTCGCACAGACCAGCGATAGCCCCACCCATCGCATTCCCGTTGCGAATGACGCCGCCCCGAAGTCTCGTCTCATATATCCCACGCCGCGCTCAAGACCATTATGGTTAAGAAATCCGCCCCCATGGGCAAAACACCCCTAATGCGATCAACCTAACGAGACTTTAATCATGCCGCTTTCGTGGCTATTTTGCGAAAACTTTCGGCGAGATAGCAACAATTCTAATTAATATGGTTAATAGATCACTAATGTAGCTTTCGAGACCCTCCGCCGCCGGGGCGACAGCCTTCGTCGGTCAGATGGAGAAGATTGCCGCAAGTCGCTCGAGATCTTCCAGCCTCATCTCATCCGAGACGGGTTCGATGTTGTTGATACGGAACCACTCGGCCGCCTCCCGTACACGGTCGCCGTGCGGAGCAGGATAGGCACCCAGCCTCGTTGCCCACTCTCGAACCGTTTCGCGTTCCATGCGACCGGCGCGATATCGATCGTGAACTGTCGTGGCCGACGCTACGAGATCAGGAATGCTGTTCACGGGAGTCCCTTAGCTGTAAACTGCAATGAAAGATCGCGGCAATCCCGCACTCCTGGGTGGTCGTTGCCCGTGCCGGTCATTCAGCCTAGCCGCCTGATGCTCACAGAGCCAGCCGCGTTCATGGCGTCACCCAATAAATTCAACCCGGGCATCTAGTTTTATATGAATTTGGCGGAAGAGGTGGGATTCGAACCCACGGTACGGTCTCCCGCACGCCGGTTTTCAAGACCGGTTCCTTAAACCACTCGGACACTCTTCCATCACGTCGATCCGATCCCGCTCCGCACACCGCCCACTTGAAGCACCGCATGCAGATTGAATGGCAGATCTAGTTCGTGAGGCTTTATAGCCACTACGCTCGCATCGTCAACCGGCGCGACGGGGTGCATACACCGATCGCGTTCTCTGACGGATAAATATGGACGCTCAAGCCTGTCCGACCTGCCACTGAGCGACAGGACGCCATCTCAATGCGACGTCGTCTTGCGGTTCGCCAAAAGCAGAATGTAGTCGTCAGCCGCGTCGGCGATTGCCATCGCCACTTCAGCAGGCGCCCAGCCTTTCTGCTTCGCCTCATGGATGATTTGAAGAAGTGCAGGTTCCACATCCGCCCGGCAATCGAGCAAGCGTTGATCGTGGGCAACCTCGCCCTGAACCGACTGAAGATTGATCATCATTGGTACCCCTCATTTTCAAGAGCCTAGCATGACATAGATTAGAGGTTGAGCAAGCGATTGCTGAAAGAAAGATAGGTTTCGGCAGCCGCTGCGGTATTTTGACGACACTCCACGGAAGGCAGTCGCCGTTTCGTTCGCACCCGATGCTACGAGAAGGAAGCGGGTCCAGCACGTTGAATCATCGTCGCCTGCAATCGCCGGAAGGTCGTCCCGATGGAGCCATTTTCGATCTACCATGATGTTTGCAAACCATAATATGTCATACGCTTGGATTCAGCCATTGAGCTTTCGGTGCTGGATTGCGACAACTGGGCATTGGTCGCATCTCGCCCGCGGCTTGGCGAGCTGACGGACCTACTCGACATGGCGTCGAGTCTTTTCATCGGAATCTTCCAGAGGTTGTGTTTTGTCGGGTTCTGATGGCGCTTGGCGCGTCGCCTGCCTGCGACGTTTTATCGCAGCGACCGCTTAATCCACCTGCACCGATATTCTTACCCGTCACGCTTGCGGGATCGGCGGTGTTGCCTATCTATTTTTCGTGCGGGAATTGATGAAGGACGATCTGCTTTGGGTGGGGAGTGCCTTTGCCGGACGACCTTGCACGCGTCGTCTGACCCCTGATCATATCGGAATTCAGTCGTTTCATCTTCGGCGTAGTTCATTCGTTTCCTCGAAAAAGTATAGCCATGGAAAGCGCGGGCGTCATGGATTGCGGCCATCATCATCGGCGGCTTTGCCGGTTGGATGGCGGAGAAGTTCATGAACAGCGACATGGGCTTGCTTATGAATATACTGCTCGGTATCGTCGGGGCGATCGTCGCCAACACCGTTCTGTCAGGGTTCGGCGTCGTCCCCGGCGACTGGCTCGGCTATCTCATAGCTGGCTTTTGCGGGGTCCTGCATTCTCATCGCGGCGGGACGAGTGATACGTAGGTGAACTGTGATCAAAAACGAAAGGGCCAGGCAGCTTGGCGCCCGACCCTTATCAAGGTGATGCCACCGCTTACCTGCGGCTCATCAATCCGAATAAATAGGCGACCCCGGCGGTAACTGCGAGTGCGAACAATGGTTCCTCGCGTACCTTGTCACGCACACGTTCCGTCATGACCGACGCTTCGTCGGCAACAGCGCTCTTGGCGCCCTGCCCGAGCGCAACAACGCTTTCGGACAAGCGTGCAAGGTCGTCGCGCAACGCTGCGACCTGTGCGGAAAGATCGTCTGCTGCAACGTCCGCCTTCATGCGCGCGGCTGTGGACTGGGCGGAGGCGGTTTTCATATCGGCCATAGTCTGCTCCTGTTTTTTCGGCATGCAGTTCAACGAAATGACCCCGCGAAAGGTTCCGAGGTGCGGCATCTTTTGTTGCGCGGAAAGGCTGCGAAACGCAGGCCGGTATAGCGCAGATGTTTTCGCGCGATAACCCTTCATTTCCTGACAGCTTTGCTCTAAGGAACGTCGAATGCCTTAGCCCGCGAACGGGCGAATAGAATGCGAGGTTTGCGTTTCCATGTTCGATATTCTGCGAAGAGCTGCCCAGACTTGGGTTGCCAAGCTCCTCATGCTGCTCCTGGTCGCCTCCTTCGGCATATGGGGTGTTTCTCATTCCCTGCTGACCGGCAGCAATAGCACCACGGTCGTGACAGTCGGTGATCAACATGTTGATGTGAACGAGTTCCGCCTCGCCTATCAGCGCCAGGTGGCCAATCTCAGCCAGCAGTTCGGCATGCGTCTGACGCCCGAACAGGCCCGCGCATTCGGCGTTGAGCAGCAGGTTCTTGCACAGCTCGTTGCCGGCGCTTCGCTGGACCAGTTGGCAGACGACATGAACCTCGGACTTTCGCAGGATCGTCTTGCACAGCTGATCGGCGACGATCCCGCATTCAAGGCCGTCAATGGCCAGTTCGACCGCGCGCTTTTCACATCAAGGCTGCGCAATGCCGGTATCCGCGAGGACGATTATATCAAGGAACGCAGCAAGGTCGCCATCCGCAGCCAGATCGTCGATGCGGTGTCGAATGGCTTTGCGGCGCCTAAGACGCTCGTGGATGCGCTGAAGCTCTACCGTCAGGAAAGCCGTGGCATCGACTACCTCATTCTGACCAATGCCAACATCGAGCCGATCAAGGCGCCGGCAGACGACGTTCTTTCCAAGTGGTTCGAAGGCGCAAAGCCGCGCTTTCGCGCGCCTGAATATCGCAAGGTCGCGTACCTCAAGCTTCAGCCGGACGATATTGCCGACGTTGCCTCCGTCACGGACGATCAGATCCGCGAAGATTTCGAGAAGCGCAAGGATAGCTTCCGGACGCCGGAGACCCGAACGATCGAACAGCTGACCTTCCAGAACAAGGACCTGGCCAACGCTGCGGCGAACGCGATGAAGACCGGCACCACGTTCGACCAACTGGTGACTGACCAGGGCAAGACGGCAAGCGACGTATTCCTTGGCGAATTCGCCAAGGACAAGGTCCCCGACCAAGCCGTCGCGGACGCCGCCTTTGGCGTGGGCAAGAATGCCGGGACGACGCCCGTCGTCGACGGCACGTTCGGGCCGGTGATCCTGCGTATCAGCAACATCAAGCCTGAGAGCACCAAGACCCTCGACGAGGTCAAAGAAGAGATCCGCAAGCAGCTGGCAGTCTCCAATGCCTCGCAGGAACTGATCAACGTGCACGATCAGATCGAAGACCTGCGCAGCTCCGGCTCGACGCTCGAACAAATCGCGACGCAGCTGAAGCTGAGGGCCGTCGTCATCGACGCCGTGGATGCGACCGGTCTCGACAAGAGCGGCAACGAGGTAAAGGACATCTCAGCCAAGCAGCAGGTACTCGCCGCCGCGTTCCGGGCCGAAGCCGGCGCCGACGTGCCTTCACTGTCGATCGGCACAGATGGCTACCTGTGGTTCGATGTCCGCGACGTGACGCCGGAGCGCGACCGTCCGCTGAGCGAAGTCCACGACAAGGCGGTTGCGGACTGGACGGCTGAACAGCAGAAGGCGGAACTCGCCAAGAAAGCCGAGGAGCTGAAGCAGCAGGCGCAGAAGGGCACGTCGCTTGCTGATATTGCCGGCCCGCTCGGCCTGACCATCGAAAACAAGAGCGGTATTGCGCGCGGAATGGATGACGCCGTTCTCGGCAGCGCCGGTGTCACCGCCGCCTTCTCCGGCCCGGTCGGTACCGTCGCCAATGCCATCGGTGCAGACGCGACGACGCAGATCCTGCTCAAGGTGACGGAAGTCAACACGGAGCCAACAGGCGACGTGCTGAACAACCAGGACCAGCAGATCACTGCGATGGCGAACGCTGCAGGTGATGATATCCTCGACCAGATGGTGAACCTGCTGCAGACGCAGTATGGCGCGTCGATCAACCAGCCGCTCGCCGAACAGGCAGCCGTCCGCTAAGGAGAGCGAAACCGTATGACCGATCTGAAGCCGCTTCTGGCCAAGGCTGCAAGCCGCGAGCCCCTGACCCGTGAGGAGGCCCGTCAGGCCTTCGACATTCTGATGTCCGGTCAGGCAACACCTTCGCAGATCGGCGGCTTCCTGATGGCGCTACGCGTTCGCGGCGAGACCGTCGACGAGATCGTCGGGGCGGTGACCACGATGCGCTCGAAGATGCTCACGGTAGACGCACCGGTGGATGCCATTGACATCGTCGGCACCGGCGGCGACGCGAGCGGCACCTACAACATTTCGACGCTGGCGGCTCTCATCGTCGCCGGCGTAGGGGTTCCGGTCGCCAAGCACGGGAACCGTGCGCTGAGCTCGAAATCCGGCGCGGCAGATAGTCTTGCTGCGCTCGGCGTTAAGCTTGACGTAACCCCTGCGATCATCTCGCGCTGCATTCGCGAGGCCGGTGTCGGCTTCATGTTTGCCCAGCAGCACCACTCTGCCATGCGCCACGTCGGTCCCTCCCGCGTCGAGCTCGGCACGCGTACGATCTTCAATCTGCTCGGCCCACTGTCCAATCCAGCGGGCGTACGCCGCCAGTTGCTTGGCGTTTTCGCACCGCAGTGGGTGGTGCCGATCGCCGAAGTGATGCGCGATCTCGGTTCCGAAAGCGTTTGGGTCGTTCACGGCAACGGACTTGACGAGATCACGACAACGGGAAGCACCAGCGTTGCGGCGCTCGAAGGCGGCAAGATCAGAACGTTCGAGCTGTCTCCGGCCGATTTCGGTGTCGAACCCTGCCAGCTCGACGCTATCAAGGGCGGCGACGGCGTCGTCAACGCGGCAGCATTGCGCGACGTGCTGAGCGGCGCAAAGAATGCCTATCGCGATATCGCTCTTGCCAATGCCGCTGCCTCACTGGTGATTGCCGGCAAGGCCGAGACGCTCCGCGACGGTATGCGGCTCGCCACAGTATCGCTCGACAGCGGTGCGACGGCCTCGGCGCTCGACAAACTCGTCGCCGTGTCGAACGATATCGACTAGAGCATTTCCGTTTCTTTGAAACGCGAAAACGCTCTATCGTTTTGCTTTTGCGCAATTCCAGCAAAACCGCTACGCACTTTTGCTGAAATTGCTCTAGGATACAGCCATGACCGACATTTTGCAGAAGATCGAACTCTACAAGCGCGAAGAGATCGCTGCGGCGAAGGCAAAAGTGTTGCTTGCCGATCTCAAGGCCATGCAGGCCGATCAATCTTCGCCACGTGGTTTCTACAGGTCGCTGGTCGCCAAGCGTGATGCCGGCCAGTACGGCCTGATCGCCGAGATCAAGAAGGCAAGTCCGTCGAAGGGACTGATTCGTCCGGATTTCGAACCGCCGTCGCTGGCAAAGGCCTATGAGCTCGGTGGCGCAGCCTGCCTCTCGGTACTGACCGATACGCCGAGCTTCCAGGGTGCGCCGGAGTTTCTGACTGCAGCGCGCGCAGCGTGCACATTGCCGGCACTACGCAAGGATTTCATGTTTGAGACCTATCAGGTGCACGAAGCCCGCGCCTGGGGTGCCGATTGCATTCTTCTAATCATGGCATCGCTATCCGACAGCGATGCCGAGCGCCTGCAGGACGAGGCCTTCGGCCTCGGCATGGACGTGCTTGTCGAAGTGCACGACGCGGAGGAGATGGAACGGGCACTGAAGCTCTCGTCGCCACTCATCGGCATCAACAACCGCAATCTGCGCACCTTCGAGGTCAGCCTCACGGTCAGCGAGCAGCTCTCTGCCATGGTCCCCGACGACCGGCTGCTGGTCGGCGAAAGCGGTGTCTTCACCCATGACGATTGCAAGCGCCTCGAAGCCTTCGGCATCAACACGTTCCTCGTCGGCGAAAGCCTGATGCGCAAGGACGATGTAGCGGCGGCGACACGAGCACTGCTCTTCGGCGACGCCGCACTGGCGGCCGAGTGACATGAGCGGCGGCAAGGCCGGACTCACCCATATCGGCGCGTCGGGAGAGGCGCACATGGTCGATGTCGGCGACAAGGCCGATACGGTCCGCATCGCGACAGCCGTAGGCCATGTGAAGATGGAGCCCGAGACGCTAACGCTGATCCGCAAAGGCAATGCAAAGAAGGGCGACGTCATCGGCACGGCCCGCCTTGCCGGCATCATGGCAGCCAAGCAGACCAGCAACCTCATTCCGCTCTGCCATCCGTTGATGCTCACCAAGGTGTCCGTCGACATCGTCGAGGATCCCGCCCTTCCCGGGCTGCGCATCACCGCGACCGCGAAGCTGACCGGCAAGACCGGTGTCGAAATGGAGGCGTTGACCGCCGTTTCGGTCGCATGCCTCACCGTGTACGACATGGCCAAGGCGGCCGACAAGGCCATGGAGATCGGCGGCATAAGGCTGCTCGCGAAATCCGGCGGCAAGTCCGGTAATTTCCACCACCCGGAGCATTCCAGATGAGCCTGCTGCCGGTGGCCGACGCAAAGGAACGCCTGCTTTCGCAGGCGAAACCGGTCGATTCTTCCGAAACTGTCTCGCTTGCCGACGCGGACGGCCGGGTTCTCGCCATCGATCTCACGGCGCGCCTGACGCAACCTCCTTTCGACGCTTCCGCCATGGACGGGTATGCGCTTCGGCGGGAGGATGCTCCGGAGCCTGGAGCAGAGCTGAAACTCATCGGGACCTCCGCTGCGGGCCATGCGTTCGATGGTATGGTGGGCAGGGGCGAGACTGTTCGCATTTTTACCGGCGCCCCCGTTCCATCAGGTGCCGACAGTGTATTGCTTCAGGAAGACGCGGGGACAATCGAAGGCGGTATCCGCACCACGTTTCCGGTGCGCCAGGGCCAACACATCCGGCCGGAAGGTCAGGATTTCGTCGAGGGGGAAGCCGTGTTTGCGGCCGGAACGGTCCTCGATTTTTCGCGCCTGACCGTTGCCGCCGGCATGAACCATGCAGCGCTCATCGTTTTGCGGAAGCCGCTGGTGGCGCTGGTGGCCACAGGCGACGAGCTCCTGCCCCCAGGCAGCACGCCGGCGCCGGCGCAGATCATCGCATCCAGCACCTTCGGCATTGCAGCGCTTGCCCGCAAAGCCGGTGCCGAGGTGCTGGATCTCGGCATCGTACCCGACGACGCGGCGGCAATCACCGCGGCTGTCCAGCGTGCCCGGCAGGCGAGGGCCGATGTCATCGTCACGCTCGGCGGGGCGTCGGTTGGTGATCACGACCTCGTGCAGGCAACGCTTCTTGCCGCCGGCATGAGGCTCTATTTCTGGCGCATTGCCATGCGCCCCGGCAAGCCGCTGATGGTCGGCAGCCTCGACGAAACGCATGTGCTGGGGCTTCCCGGAAATCCGGTATCCAGCCTCGTTTGTGGCATCCTGTTCCTCGAACCGTTGATCCGCAAGCTGGCCTCGCTGCCGCCGGTGAAGCGGGACGCGATCGCGAATACATCCGTCACCCTCAAGGCCAACGATCAGCGCCAGGACTATGTGCGGGCACGGCTGCTGACGTCCTCTTCCGGCACGCTGCTGGCCGAACCCTTCGGTAAGCAGGATTCCTCGATGATGAAGATCTTCGCACAGGCCGATTGCCTGATCGTGCGGCCGCCGCATGTACCGGAGCTGCCTGCCGGCAGCCCCTGCCCCGTCATGCTGCTGCGGCCCGACCTGATCGGCTGACACCGTATATCGTCGATCGTCGCGTCCCGCGGTAGTGGACACGCCAAGGAACCACGCGGCTCTATCACCGTGGTTTGACCATGCATGCTTGCTCGGACGGGGCGCTGGAAATTGTCGCGTAGTTCCCAGCGCCCGTTCGGCGTTTTTTTCGCGCAACTCCGGTCCCCCTGCATTCCCTTCTCAACTTCGCCGGGGGAGAAGCTTGCGCTTCCCCTGGGGAACTCGGGTGCCGCACGGGCACATCCGTCGCTCAACTCGGCAAGGCATTCGCTCTGGCCACCGTCTTCGGAGGGAGACCATGTTCTGAGAACCCGGATGAGAGAGCATTCGTCGGTCTCCCGCACCCAGCGCCAGCCCACCTCGCCGCAACGCCTTACGGTGTATCCGATGACGGGACGCGGTGATTGTAGGCACGGGTTTGGGGAACGGGGACAATTGAGGATGGGATTTCGCCTAAGTGGCTGATGTTGCAGATTCGCCGCCGCGTTATCATCCCTCGTTCCGAGACCCCTCCATTCCTCAGGAATGAGGGGAGAATCGCGGGCCGTGCAATCGGAGAACAGGGCAGAGGATTTCGCCTAAGTCGCCGACTTTTCTTTCTTTGGTGCGTAAAACTCTTCACTACGCCAAGGCGTAGTCACGGCGCGGACTTGTCCTGAATGGTTTCCTGTGACAAGCAAAGGAGGGAAGATGAAGCTGGAGGAATATTAGGACACCTGTCCTGTCCTGTCCTGTCCTGTCCTGCCCCGTCTCCTCTCGTCCCGCATCCAATGTTGCGTCGACAATCGCCTCATCCGTCGGAGTTCATGCTAGGTTTCGGCACCGGTGTCATGGAGATCGAGAGATGGCGACGCAGCAGACAGTTCGCGATACGAAGGGCATGCTCGCAGGCATGACGCCTGTCCTTGCAGCGGGGGAATTCATCTTCTGCACTACTGGCGATATACAGCTTGCTGCACGCGCGAATACGGTGGCGCTGGCATGGTTCCGCGAGGCTGAAGGTGTGTCGCTGGTTCTTTGCCGCAACGATGCCGAGGCGTTCGGCTTCGACTGCGCCGTGCCGATGCGCCACATCGTTCTCGAAGTCTTCTCGTCGCTGGAGGGTGTCGGCCTTACCGCTGCGGTGGCTTCGGCTCTGAGCCGGGCGGGCATTGCCTGCAACATGGTCGCTGCCTATCACCATGACCATGTCTTCGTTCCGTCGGACAAGGCCGATCCGGCGATGGAGATCTTGAAGGCGTTGCAGATGGCTGCCTGCGCCTGACGCATTCAGTCCGCACGGTCTATGGTGAAGATGCCGGCGAGCGTTGCCTCGCCGCTCGAGCCTTCGCCGAAATCAGGCACCGGATACTCGGCCAGGAGCCGCAGCCTTTCCTGCGGCAACGGAGTTCTGCGGGGATCGCCGATCAGGACGTCGATACCCGCGGTCCGGCAATCGCTGAGATAGCCGAGCATCCTTCCCGCGAGGCTTTGCTCGTAGAAGACGTCGCCGGCGAGAATGATGTCCACGTCAGGCGGCGCTGAAGAAAGAAGATCGGCGTGCCGCGCATCGACGGTGACGACGTTGGCCTCGGCATTGAGCCCGATTGCCGCGATCGCACGTGGGTCGATATCGGCGGCGAGGACGCTCGCAGCGCCGCACTTCGCAGCCGCTATCGCAACGATTCCCGAGCCGGCGCCGAGATCAACCACGCGCCGGCCGCGAATGCATCCAGGATTGTTGAACAAGTGGTGGGCAAGCACCGTACCGCCGGCCCAACTATAGGCCCAGTAGGGTGGCAGCCCGCCGGAATTGCCCGCACCGAGACGCGACAGGCGACTTGCCGAGTGGGCGATGTAGGTGACGATGTCCGGCAGCGTCGGTGCGGGTCGAAGATGCAGATTTTCGGCGATGAATGCCCTGATATCCGCGATGGACGACAGGCTGCTCGCGGCGCGGCCGTCGCCCGGGTGGTGATGCTGACGTGTCGTCCCCTTGCCCAAGGCCCGCCCCGATCAATAGTTCTTCATCGCCAGATGCGGCATTCCGCCATCGAGAAACTCGTCGCCAAAGGCATTGAACCCGAAGCGTTCATAGAGTGCCACCTTGTCGCTCTGGGCGGCCAGATAGAAGCGGTTGTCGCGTGCGGCGCGGTGTGTGTTCATCGCGTGGTCAAGCATCGCACTGGCAATGCCATGGCCACGCGCGCCCATATCGACGGCGACGCGGCCGATCTTCACGTGCTCGTTCGTATGGATGACACGCAGGGTGCCGCAAACCTCGCCATCCCTCAATGCGACGACATGGTGCGCGGCGATGTCATCGCTGTCGAACTCCTCGTCGGCCGGCACCTTCTGCTCGACGATGAAGACGGCACGTCGGAGCTTGAAGGCTTCGTTGCAAAGGGTACTGAAGACCGGAACCGTCAGAACCACTGCATCTGCCATCGCATCCTCCTTGCCGTCTTCGGCTTGCTAAAACTCAGCCCTTCTTCTTCGCGAACTTCGGCTTCGGACCGTTGCCGGGCTTACCCTCGAACTTGGGCTTACCCTCGAACTTAGGCTTGCCCTCAAATTTGGGCTGGCCTTCGAACTTGCCAGCCTTCTTGGCCCAGGGCTTGCTCTCGCGGCGTTCGTCGCGCTCGCCAGCGGCCGGAGCCGCATCGCTGCGCTGGCCCTTCTTGAAGCCGTCATTCGGGCGATCGCCGCGGCGGTCGTCGAAGGACTTCTTGGCGGCGTAGGGCTTGGACGGCGCAGACTTGTTGAAGTCAGGCGTGCCGTTCAGCTGGGTGACGCGGATGCCGCGCTCCAGTGCTTTGTTCGGGCCGATCGACTGCAGGAACGCTTCGGCGCTGTCGGCCGCGATCTCAACGAAAGTTTCGTCCTGCTGCATCTTGATCGCGCCGATTTCGCGCTTAGTGACGTTGCCGTTGCGGCAAAGCATCGGGATCAGCCAGCGCGGCTCGGCATTCTGCTTGCGCCCTACGGAAATGGAGAACCAGACGCTCGAACCGAAGTCGTCGCGCGGTCCCTTCTCGCTCGGCTCGCGCGGGCCGTCGGCGTTGTCGCGACGCTTGCGCGGGGTATCCTGGACGGAAACCTCGATCAGGTCCTCTGGCGCGGACTGGTTGGAGCGGTAGAGGTTGACGAAGGCGGTCGCAAGCTTCTCGGCCCCATGGGCGGCGAGAAGGCGCTTGACCAGATCCTGTTCTTCTTCGCGGGGTGCTTCCGCGAAAATCGGATCGGCCAACAGGCGCTCCTCGTCACGCGCGGTAACCTCTTCGGCGGACGGCGGGCGCGCCCAGGCAGCCGAGATACCGGCGTTGTCGAGCAGACGCTCGGCCTTGCGGCGGGCATTGAGCGGCACGATCAGTGCGCTGATGCCCTTGCGCCCGGCGCGACCGGTACGGCCGCTGCGGTGAAGCAGGGTGTCGGGATTGGTCGGCAGATCGGCATGGATGACGAGATCGAGGCCCGGAAGGTCGATACCGCGGGCGGCGACGTCGGTTGCGATGCAGACGCGTGCACGACCGTCGCGCATCGCCTGAAGCGCGTGGGTGCGCTCGTTCTGCGTCAGTTCGCCCGACAGGGCAACGACGTTGAAATTGCGGTTGTGGAAGCGGGCCGTCAGGTGGTTGACGGCGGCGCGGGTCGAGCAGAAGACGATCGCGTTGGTCGCTTCGTAGTAGCGAAGGACGTTGATGATCGCATTCTCGCGGTCGCTCGGGGCGACGGCCAAGGCACGATATTCGATATCGACATGCTGCTTTTCTTCAGCCGTCGTGGCAACGCGCACAGCGTTCTTCTGGTAGCTCTTGGCGAGCTTTGCGATGGCCGCTGGGACCGTTGCGGAGAACATCAGCGTGCGGCGGTCATCGGGCGAGGCTTGGAGAATGAACTCGAGGTCTTCGCGGAAACCTAGGTCGAGCATTTCGTCGGCCTCATCGAGCACGACCGCCTTCAGGCCCGACATGTCGAGCGCCCTGCGGCGGATGTGGTCGCAGAGACGGCCCGGCGTGCCGACGACGATATGGGCGCCACGCTCGAGCAAACGGCGCTCGCTGCGGATATCCATGCCGCCGACGCAGCTGACGATCACGGCGCCGGTCATTTCATAAAGCCACTCCAGCTCGCGCTTGACCTGCAGCGCCAGTTCGCGCGTGGGAGCAATCACCAGGGCGAGCGGTTCGGCGGCCGGCTCGAAGCGCTCCTGGCCTTCGAGCAGCGTCGGTGCCAGCGCCAGACCAAAGGCAACGGTCTTGCCGGAGCCGGTCTGGGCCGAAACGAGCGCATCCGAAGCGGCGAGCGCCGGGTCGAGCATGGATTTTTGAACTGGGGTCAGGTCGGTGTAACCGCGCTTGACCAACGCCTTGGCGATCGCCGGAGCGACGCCGCTGAAATCTGTCATCTTGTCTGTCTTTCGGAATTTTCAGGCGTATCGCACGCCGTGGCCGGAGCTTGCCGGTTGAAAAGTTGCGCTGTTCCTACTTCGTCAGGCAGCAAATGTCAAAGCGGATGTCCTTGCCACAGCCAGACATCGACACTTTCGGCTCTTCCACGGATTGCCGCCAGCTCCGGACCTTCAAGCCGGCCCGAGTGAAGGGGCGCGGCGTCAGCACCCGCCGCCAGCATCAGCGCCGCGCTCAGCGCCAACTCGACGTGGCGCGCCGCCGCCACCTCCATCAGCCGGCTTGCGACGTTCACGGTATCGCCGGTCGCGGTAATCTGCTGGCGGGCGCCGGTGCCGAGGCGCGAGGCGACGACCGGTCCGCAATGGGCGCCGACCTTGAAGCCGATCGTCCGGCCCGCGAGCACCGGATGGACAGAAAGCCAGCCGCGCATGCGCCTGCAAAGCCCGACCGCGCAGGCGGCAGCCCGTGCTGCATCGTCACCTGAGGCCTGCGGCAGGCCGAAGAGAATCATCGCGCCGTCGCCCATGAAGCTCGTGATCGCGCCGCCATGGGCGCGCGCCTCGTCGTCCAACAATTCGAAGAAGCCGCTCAGAACCTCGCGGACATTTGTCACGCCGATCGCTTCGCTCAACCCCGTGAATCCCGACAGGTCGACGAAGACGACGGCTACGTCTTGGCGAACCGGCTCCCGCAGAAAGTTCGGATCGCGCGCCAGCCATTCGCCGAGCCCGGGCGCCTCGATACGCTGCAGCAGGTCGCTTTCCGCTGCATACCGAGTGGCGCGAATGCGGTCGAACCACAGCTCCATCGCACCGAAAAGAAGCACGGGCGGCAAGGTCGCGGCAATCGGCAATGCGGCACTGAACCAGTATCCGTGGGCAAACGCGAGCAGATTGAGCATCACCCAGACCAGCGCAACTGCGGCAATGGTGGCGTAGCCGAACGCGCTGCGGCGCCATGCGAGAAGGCTGATCAGCAGCGGCGGCAGGGCAAAGGCAGCAGTGGCATCGAGCAAGCGGACAGCGTGGTCCCTGACTAGACCGTCGCCGGCGATCAGTTGCGTGATCGCTGTGGACATCACCTCCACGCCCGGCAAAACAGGATCGAACGGCGTCGGGAATACGTCCCCGCCGCCGGTTACGGTTGAACCGATGACGACGACCCGTCCCTCCACGGCCTTGGCAGGCAGTTTGCCGTCAAGCGCATCAGCGGCGCTGTAGGTCGGGATCGTGCCGTGCGGACCGTAGAAAGTGAGCGGCAGCCGCTGCCCGCCATCGGTCGGCAGGTGACGGTCGCCAAGCGACAGCCCGGCGGGTGAGAAAGCCGGATTGATCCCCAGAGCAAGCGATGCGGCGCGCAGCGGAAAGGACTGATCGACGCGATGCGCACCGCGGGAGATGAGCGGAACATAGCGCGGCGTTCCTGTCTGATCGGTGGACACGTTGACGACACCGGTTGCGGCGGCATCGGCGAAGCGGGCAAGCGGCAGCAGCATCTGGCTTGCAAGCGGGATCGCCGCCAACGGATCGTTGTCGTCGCGTGTCACCGACTGAGTACTTTCTGGAAAGACTCCAGCGGCGGCGATGACCGATGGAACCTGTCTCAGCGCAGCGGCAAGTGCGGCATCCCCATCCTCCGGCCCCGGATCGACCAAAAGCAGATCGAGCGCCACGACCTTTGGCTTCAACGTGGAGATCGAGTCGATCAGGCGGGCAAGCGTTGCGCGGCTCAGCGGATAGCCGCTGGCCGCAGCAGTGCGGTTGTCGATAGCGACGATGCTGACAATCGGCGGCGGCGTCCTTGTACCGAGAGCCAGGCTTCGGAGGTCGGTCAGCGACGCCTCAATGCGGTCGAGGAAGCCGGCCGTGCCTCCAAGATGCATGTAGCCGAGCGAGCCGCCCCAGACGGCGGCGACAATCAGCGCTGTCGTAATCAGAAGCCTCCTGGCCTGCATGGGCGACTACTGGCCGAGCCGGGCGAGCAGGGCTGCCGCCCGCGCCGGCGACCAACGGCGGACCGTCAGCTGCCCGCTGCCTGCCGTTACGTCAACGCCCTCACCCACCGTCAGGATCACCGTCTGTCGCGACGCGAGCCGGCCAACGGCAACACGGCCGCGAACGACAAAGACGGCCGTTGTGCCATTCTTCACGTCGACGGCCCAGCGGGTTCCACGAACGGCGGCGATCGCCTGCGGTGTCAGCACCTGAAAGCCCTCAGTACGCCTTGCCCCGTCAACATCGACCAGCACGGCCTTGTTGCGCAGCGACACGGCATCCGGGCGGCCATCGCGATTGCGGTCAATGAGATTGAAACGCGCGCCGCCCTCGGCCGTGATGGTAACGCCATCGGCACAGCGCATGATCTGGCGCGACGTGCCCCCCACGGGCTCCATCGTGCATCCGCCCGACTGCGCGGACGCGGCGCCTGGCGAAAACAGCATCGCTGCAGCAAGCGCTGCTGAAAAAGCAAAAGGAAACCACGTATCGATCCGCATCAACGCCCCCGTCACGACACCGGCGCTGGCCGGCGCTGGCCATAATACTCGGATTGAATCGCAGCGCATGCTAAAATCATGCATTGCTGTGCGCTAGGATCAAGGTGTCCTACGCTTGGATCGGCAACCCGGTGTAGCGCGCCCTTGGACGGATCAGGTGCCCGCTTTCGACCTGCTCCATTGCGTGCGCAAGCCAGCCGATCGAACGCGCCAGGGCGAACATCACAAGCGGTGCATCGTCCGGAAGGCCGCAGCAGCAGGCCATGGCGCTGAGGGCGAAGTCAATATTTGGCTTATCTCCAACCATCTCCTCCCCGAGAGTGGCCAAATCGGCATACGGGGCGGGCAATGGGAATTGCGCCAGGAGCGCCTTTGCGCGGATATCTCCGTCCGGATAAAGCGGATGGCCGAACGCGCCCAGCGGCGTTCCCTGCGCCAGTGCTCGCCTGATTGCCGCGGCCGGGCCATGCGTGCGGGCGTTATCGACAAGCGAGACGACGCTCTGCCATGCGCCGCCGTGCAGCGGGCCGGTCAGCGTTGCGACGCCCGACAGCACGGATGCGGACAGTGTTGCGCCCGAGGAGGCAGTGACGCGGGTGGCAAAGGTGGATGCGTTGAGCTCATGATCGGCAAGTAGCACGAGGGCGCGGCGGATGCAGTCCGCCTCCTTTGCCCTGCCCCAGCCTGCCGCCAGGCGTTCGTGCAGCAACAGGTCCGCCGACGGCGGAGCGAGTGCCGCTGCAACCGTCGACAGCACGCTCTGTGCCTCGATCTTCAAGGCGTTTTGCGAGCGTCCAACCGTCGGCAGATCGCTGCTCACGCGCTCGGCAAGCAGGATGAATGCACGCGCGACCGACGGCCGAATGTCGGATGCCGCCGTGGGACTGACCGCAATCGGTGCCGAATCCCACAGCAGCGCAGCCGTCTCCTCCAGCGTGGCATGCTCCGCCCAGGCGGCGGCATCGCGGCCCCGGTAATACAGTCGACCCTCTACGATCGTGGAGATCGCCGAAGGCAGCACGGGGTCGCCCCACTGGATCGTTTCGGCGGCCACCGATTCTGCCTTTCGCCGCCCAGCATGCCGGTCGGCCAGACGGGTGACGTCGGCGGCATTGTAGAGGCTGCGGCGCGGATCGGTCGGGTCGGCCTTGGCGCGAATGCGGCCCCGGCTGACATTGGCGTAGAGCGTCTGCGGCTTTGTTCCAAGTTTCTCAAGCGCCTTCTCAGCCGTCAGCCAGGACATCTGCCCCTCATACATTGATCGATTTCATCAAGATTGACGTCAATCAAACTAGGTCCGATCCTTTATGGTGTAAAGGAGAAACAACGATGAAGAACGGATTGGAAGATGTCATTGCGGCGGAAACACAGCTCTCTGATGTGGACGGGGAAGCGGGGCGGCTGATCATCCGCGGCGTATCGCTCGATCATTTGGTCTTGACGGAGACCTACGAGAGCGTTGCAGCACTCCTGCTCGACGGACTGACCGAAAAGCATTTCGACGGCGACCAGTTGAGATCAAGGCTGGGCCACACGCGACGCCATGTTTTCGCTCATGTCGCTGCCGCCGATGCGGCCTTGCTGGCGCTGCCGCCGGTCGATGCGGTGCGGGCGCTGATCGCCCGGTTGGCGGACGGCGAGGATTTCGAGACGGCGCTGCGGCTGCTGGCAGCGCCGGCGGTCTTTCTGCCCGCTATCCTGCGGCTGCAGGCGGGCAGCCAAGCCCTGGAGCCCGATCCGTCCCTGACCCAGGCTGCCGACATCCTTCGCATGCTGACCGGGCGAGTACCGAGCGCAGAGCAGACGGCGACGCTCGACGCCTACCTGGTGACGATTTCGGACCACGGCCTCAACGCCTCGACTTTCGCTTCGCGCGTCATTGCCTCGACGCGGGCCGGCCTCACCTCGTCTGTCGTCGCGGCGATCAGCGCGCTCAAGGGGCCGCTGCATGGCGGCGCGCCTGGCCCGGTGCTCGACATGTTCGACGAAATCGGCTGCGAGGCGAATGCGCGTGCCTGGCTCGCGAGTGCGCTCGACCGCGGCGAGCGGCTGATGGGCTTCGGCCATCGAATCTACCGAGTGCGCGATCCGCGCGCCGATGCGCTGAAGGGCGCGCTACAGCCGCTGATCGCCACCGGCCAGGTCGACAGCGGCCGCATTGCGCTCGCAGAAACCGTGGAGCGCGCCGCCATCGCGATCCTCAGGGAGCGAAAGCCGGACAGGCCGCTCGATGTCAATGTCGAGTTCTACACGGCGCTGCTGCTGGATGCGCTGGGCTTTCCGCGCGAAGCCTTCACCGGGGTATTTGCGATCGGCCGAACCGTCGGCTGGATTGCACATGCCCGGGAACAGGCGCTCAATGGCCGGCTTATCCGGCCACGATCGGTCTATGTCGGGCCACTGCCCGAGGCGGCATAGTCTCTCAGCCATTCACGAAGGCGGCGAGCTGTTCCAGCGTCAAGCGACATCCGGCTTCGTTGTCTTCGAGCCGAATGTCGGGCGGAAAGTTGTCGCAGGCCGGGGTGACATCGGTGCCGCCGGCGACTGGCGAGAGTCTGGTGGGGACCGTCATTTCACCAGGCGACTAGTTCATCCGCCACCAGCATTGCAATTCGTCCCTTGAAAGTAACGGTGCCGTCTGTTGTTTTGCCCTGCTCGTGGTCGCCCGCCGGATAGACGGGCGACATGCTGAAACGGCCGCCTACGTGAGGCTCGAACGCCTTGACAAGGTTGCGACGGCCTGCGGATCGAGGAACGCTGCGTTGATCGTCTCGCGCGGAGCGGAGCGTCTTCGGAACCGTCCTGCAGCAGCGAGCATGGTCCATGCCACCAACCTAGCCCAAGGGCGCGGATTATCAAGCCTGCGGCAACCGAGTTGCAGTCGGGCGCCAAACGATCCGAAAAAGCCCCCCGCAGCGCGTTGCTGCGGGGCGAATTGTTGCCAGATCGAACTCCTACCTGCTCAGACCAGCCGGCTCTGCTCGGTTGCAGCTTCGATGAAGCTGGCGAACAGCGGATGCGGATCGAGCGGACGGCTCTTCAGTTCCGGGTGGTACTGGACGCCGATGAACCACGGATGGTCCGGATATTCGACGGTTTCCGGCAGCACACCGTCCGGAGACATGCCGGAGAAGACGAGGCCGCAGTTTTCCAGCCGATCCTTGTAGTCGACGTTGACTTCGTAGCGGTGGCGATGGCGCTCGGAGATATCGGTCGAGCCGTAGATCTCGGAAATCTTGGTGCCCTTCTTCAAGGCCGCCTTGTAGGCGCCGAGGCGCATCGTGCCGCCGAGGTCGCCGGACGCATTGCGCTTCTCGAGCGCGTTGCCCTTGATCCATTCCGTCATCAGGCCAACAACCGGTTCCTTGGTCGAGCCGAACTCCGTCGATGACGCGGTCTCGACGCCGGCCAAGTTGCGGGCGGCCTCGATAACCGCCATCTGCATGCCGAAACAGATACCGAAATACGGTACCTTGCGTTCACGCGCGAAGCGCGCCGCATGGATCTTCCCTTCCGATCCGCGCTCGCCAAAGCCGCCCGGAACCAGGATGCCGTGCACCTTCTCAAGGTACGGCGCTGGGTCTTCCTTTTCGAAGACTTCCGATTCGATCCACTCGAGGTTGACCTTGACACGGTTGGCGATTCCGCCGTGGTGCAGCGCTTCGATCAGCGACTTGTAGGCATCCTTGAGTCCGGTGTACTTGCCGACGATCGCGATCGTGACCTCGCCTTCCGGCGTGCGGATGCGGTTGCACACCTCTTCCCACTGGTCGAGACGGGGCTTCGGCGCCGGCTCGATGCCGAAGGCGGCCAGAACTTCGTTGTCGAGCCCTTCCTTGTGGTAGGCGATCGGCACGTCGTAGATGTTGGCGACGTCAAGCGCCTGGATGACGGCGGACGGGCGTACGTTGCAAAAGAGCGAAAGCTTGCGGCGCTCGGCTTCCGGAATTTCGCGATCGGCGCGAACGAGCAGGATGTCCGGGTGGATGCCCAGCGCCTGCAGTTCCTTGACCGAGTGCTGCGTCGGCTTGGTCTTCAGTTCACCGGCTGCCGGAATGTAGGGCATCAGCGTCAGATGAACGTAGATCGCGGCGCCGCGCGGCAAATCGTTGCCGAGCTGGCGGATCGCTTCCATAAACGGCATCGCCTCGATGTCGCCGACCGTGCCGCCGATCTCGCAGATGACAAAATCATAGTCGTCATTGCCTTCGACCACGAAATCCTTGATCTCGTTAGTGACGTGCGGAATGACCTGGACCGTTGCGCCGAGGTAGTCGCCGCGGCGTTCTTTGTCGATGATGTTCTTGTAGATGCGGCCGGTGGTGATGTTGTCGGTCTTGGTCGCCGAGCGTCCGGTAAAGCGCTCGTAGTGGCCAAGATCAAGATCGGTTTCGGCACCGTCGTCGGTGACGAAGACTTCGCCGTGCTGGGTCGGGCTCATAGTGCCCGGATCCACGTTCAGATAGGGGTCGAGTTTGCGAAGCCGAACCCGGTAACCACGGGACTGCAGCAACGCTCCGAGAGCCGCGGCCGCAATTCCTTTACCGAGAGAGGAAACCACGCCGCCAGTGATGAATACGTATCGCGCCATGGGAGCCACCGGATACCTTTTCAAAAACGATTCCACCAGCCCTAAAATTCATTTCCTGAATTTTAGGGCTTTAGTTTTCACAGCATTCTTCTTGCATCGTCGACGCGCGTGCTGTGTGGCGAAATCTGAACAAAAGAAAACCGGCAGACCCGAAGGCCTGCCGGCGGTTTATGTTTTCTGCCGCTTACTGCCCGCTGGGGACGGTCGCGGGTGCCTGGGCCGGAGCCGCCGGCGACATCGCCTGCGGTACCGCCGGAGCAGTCTGGGTGGCGGGTGCTGCCGGAGCCGTCACAGCGGGAGCGCTTGCTGCGGGAGCCGCAGGCGCGTCGCCGCCGGTCGGAACGCCGTTGCCCCGCTGGGCGGGCGCCTGTGCCGGAGCAGCGGCGCCGTTCTGGCCGCCGAGCGAATCAAGAATACCGTTACCAGCACCGCCCGTTGCCGGAATGCGGTTCAAAATATCGGTCGGACGCGCCTCGTAACGGTTGAGAATGCCGAGACCGAGCGAGGTGATGAAGAAAAGCGTCGCAAGGATCGCGGTCGTGCGGGTCAGCGCATTGGCCGTGCCGCGGGCCGACATGAAGCCCGAACCGCCGCCCACACCGAGACCGCCCCCTTCCGAGCGCTGAATGAGCACGACGCCGACAAGCGCCAGCACGATCATGAGATGAATGACAATCAATACGGTCTGCATGGGTCCAGTCCTGCCCGCGCAAAGCAGGCATAAAGTAAAATTCTGGCGCTCTTTACATGAGGTAATCCGCTATTCCAAGCCCTTCGGCGCGGAATATACACGGCTCTAAGCAAGCAGCGCTTCGTATGCGCCGTAGATGGCGAGGAAATCCGCGGCTTTCAAGCTCGCGCCGCCGATCAATGCGCCGTCGACATTCGCGACGCCCATAAGCTCCTTGGCGTTGCTCGGCTTAACGGAGCCGCCGTAGAGAATGCGGATCTTCTTGCCATTCTCGCCGAAGCGGGCAAGCAGTTCCGAACGCATGAAGGCGTGAGCCTTCTCGACGTCTTGCACGGTCGGTGTGACGCCGGTCCCGATCGCCCAGACGGGTTCGTAGGCGATAACTGTGTTTTCAGGTGTGGCGCTTTCGGGAACTGAGGCGGACAGCTGGCGCTTGATGACATCGAGGGTCTGACCCGCCTTGCGTTCATCCGCAGTCTCGCCGAGGCAGATGATGGCGGTTAGCTCTGCCGCAAACGCGGCTTCCGCCTTGGCGCGGACGAGATGGTCGGTTTCGGCGTGGTCGGTGCGGCGCTCGGAATGGCCGACGATGACGTGGGTGCCGAAGCAATCAGCGATCATCTCTGCGGAAATATCACCAGTGTGCGCACCCGACGGGTTCTGGTGGCAATCCTGCGCGCCGATGGCAAGCGGGCTATCCGTGCAGAGCGCTGTGGCGACATAGAGCAGCGTTGCCGGCGGGCAAATCAACGCCTCAACCTTAGCGGAAAGGGGGCCGTGGACGCCCTCGGCAATCGCTTTGATCTGGTCGAGGGAGGCACGCGTGCCATTCATTTTCCAGTTTCCCGCCACAAGCGGGCGCACGTCAGGGGTCATGCCAGCCTTCCCAATTTCTCCGTATTCAGCGGCCTTAGCAAAAGCCCACGGGAATGAAAAGGTTTTGGACCCTTACGTAAGGGAAATAAGGGCGATTTGCCGCGCAAATGCTTAAAATTGCGGTGCGGCATTGCCTAAAGTCTGGTCGCCCGGGGAAAAAAACACCCCTGCCCCCGTCTGGTTCAGGACGCAACCAGCCAGTTCAGAGCCCGACGCCAGTCGATCATGCGGATCGGGGTTCCGTGATTGCCGGCCTGGTAAAGAGTGAAACGTGCAGGATAGCCGGTCTTGTGAAGCTTCTCGTACATCGTCAGCTGGGCGGCCGCCGCATAGACTGGGTCACGGCTGCCGTGGACGAACCACAGCGGCAACCTCGCCTTGTAGAAGGCGCTCAGGATGAAATCTGGATCGCTGACGCCGCTCATGATCACCATGCCCTTCAGTCGCTCGACACTGCGTCGGTCGCGGCTGACGCCCCAGCAGACCTGACTGCCCATCGAGGCGCATGCCAGTATCACCGGCTTGCCGGGGGATTGCTGGCTGGAGTAGCGGATCAGACCGGCGATCGCAGCGACACCTTCGCTGTCGAACGTCTTGACTGTCGGCGAGTAGTAGACCCCGCCATTGCCGGCAACCAGGTTCTTCAGCCGGTTGAAATTACCGCCGAAGGTGTAGTCGTTGGCGCCGAGGCGCCGGTCGCCGTTTCGCCCGTGGATGAAGATAACCGTGAAAGCCGCTCCCGCAGCCTGTCCCACCCTGGTGACATCGAGCCTGTAGCCGTCGAGCGAGAGGGTTTCGTCCGCCTGGACTTTGCGCACGCCGAGCGACACGAATTTCTGCTGGGCGCGTTTTTCGGGGATCTGGTCGCGGCCGTTGATATCGCGCATCTCGTCGTATTCGATGACATCGAGAGCGCCGTCGTCACCGGTCTGAAGAACCTTCTGTGTGGAAAACAGATCGTCCTTGTAGGGCGGCAGAAGGTCGGCCGTCCGGCCTTCGGCGGTCGCCACCATGAAAAAGGCCGCAATTGCGGCGATAGTGGTGCAATGACTTGTGGACATTCGCATGTGCGTGGTTCCCTGGGGCCTATGGCCGCTTGCCATTCCGCCCCCTTCAACGCAAACCATTTCCTGAGAAAGTCCGCCGAATGAGGCGGCGTCGCGTATCGAGGTACTTTCTGGCACAATCTGCCTGATTCGCAAACGTGACATCAAATGCGGTGATTTTGGGTCAGGCCCAGGCGTAAGCAGCTTGCCCATGACAGGATAAAGATCTGAACGGCCCCATGGACGATAGCAACGACCTCTTTTCCGGATTACCCCTGACAGCAAAGCAGGAGGATGCCCCGAAGGCGACGGAGCCGGCTGCAAAGCCGGCATCGGAGGCACCGCCGCCGGATCCCGCCCATGGTTCTGCTCCCGCGGCGATGTCACGCCCGGCACCGGCGAGTTCGACTTCCGAGGACTACGGAGCCTCCTCCATTCGCGTTCTGGAAGGCCTCGAGCCGGTGCGCATGCGTCCCGGCATGTATATCGGCGGCACCGACGAGAAGGCACTGCACCACCTGTTTGCCGAAGTCATCGACAACTCGATGGACGAAGCGGTCGCCGGCCACGCCAATTTTATCGAGGTCTATCTCGATCTCGAAGGCTACCTGACGGTCAGCGACAACGGCCGCGGCATCCCGGTCGAGAACCATCCGCAGGTTCCCGGAAAGTCGACGCTCGAAGTCATCATGACCAAGCTGCATGCCGGCGGCAAGTTTGACGGCAAAGCCTACGAAACTTCCGGCGGCCTGCACGGCGTGGGCATCTCGGTCGTCAATGCGCTCTCTGACGTGCTGGAAGTCGAGGTTGCGCGCAACCGCAAGCTCTATCGGCAGCGCTTCTCCCGCGGCCTGCCGCTGGGCGGACTGGAAGAACTGGGCGACGTCCATAACCGGCGCGGCACGCGCACCCGCTTCCACCCCGATCCGCAGATCTTCGGCGACCATGCCAAGTTCGATGCGGGCCGCGTGTTCCGCATGGCGCGCTCGAAGGCTTACCTCTTCGGCGGCGTCGAGATCCGCTGGAGCTGCGAGGAAGGCGTTCTCCCCCCCGGCTCCGACATTCCCGACAAGGCCGTCTTCCACTTTCCGGGCGGCCTGAAGGATTATCTGCAGGCGACGATGGGCAAGGAATTCACCGTCACCCGCGAAATCTTCGCAGGCAAGACGGAAAAGACCAGTGGCCACGGTTCGCTCGAATGGGCGATCACCTGGTATGGCGGCGATCCGCAGGTCCATTCCTATTGCAACACCATTCCGACGCCCGAAGGTGGCACCCACGAAGCGGGCCTGCGCATCGCGCTGACCAAGGGCCTCAAAAACTACGCCGAGCTGACGCAGAACAAACGCGCGGCTCAGATCAGTACCGACGATGTGATGATCTCCGCCGTCGGCATGCTCTCGGTCTTCATCCGCGAGCCCGAGTTCGTCGGCCAGACCAAGGACAGACTGGCAACGGTTGAAGCCCAGCGCATCGTCGAAAACGCGTTGCGCGACCCTTTCGACCACTACCTTGCGGACAATCCCAACGAAGCGGCGAAGCTACTCGACTGGGTTATCGAGCGCGCCGAAGAGCGCTTGCGCCGCCGCAAGGAAAAGGAAGTCAACCGCAAGACCGCTGTGCGCAAGCTGCGCCTGCCGGGCAAGCTTGCCGACTGCTCGCAGAACACTGCACAAGGCGCCGAACTCTTCATCGTCGAAGGCGACTCGGCAGGCGGATCGGCCAAGCAGGCGCGCAATCGTGCCAACCAGGCCATTCTTCCGCTGCGCGGCAAGATCCTCAACGTCGCCAGCGCCGGCCGCGAAAAGCTCGGCGCCAATCAGCAGCTTGCCGATCTCATCCAGGCACTCGGCTGCGGCACACGTTCGAAGTATCGTGAGGAAGACCTTCGCTACGAGCGTGTCATCGTCATGACCGATGCCGACGTCGACGGCGCCCACATCGCCTCGCTACTCATCACCTTCTTCTACCAGGAGATGCCCGAGCTCGTGCGCGGGGGGCACCTATTCCTTGCCGTGCCGCCGCTCTACAAGATCACGCAGGGCGCCAAATCCGCCTACGCGCGTGACGACGTTCATCGGCAAGAGCTGATGGAGACGGAATTCAAGAGCAAAACCAAGGTCGAGATCAGCCGCTTCAAAGGCCTCGGTGAAATGCTGCCCGCGCAGCTCAAGGAAACCACGATGGATCCGCGCAAGCGCACACTCCTGCGCGTGCTGATCGACGAGGTGGATTTCGAGGGCACGCGCACGGCGGTCGACGACCTCATGGGTACGAAGCCTGAAGCCCGCTTCCGGTTCATCCAGGATCGCGCCGCCTTTGCCGAGAATCTCGATATCTGACGATCAGCCGAGCCGAACTTCGATTACGGTTTTCACAGAATTGGCGAGGAAGCAGAGTTCGTGCGCCTGATTGTGCATCTGCTCCTCGGCCTTCCTGGTGGGTGCCTCGCCTGAATAGACAACACGGGGCTTCAGCTCGACGCGGCTTACCAGGGTCTTGCCATCGACCGTCTCCATGACGCCCATCGCGTCGTCGACGTAACTTTCGATACCGATACGCTTCTTCGACGCGATCCAGAGATAGAACAGCATGTGGCAGCTCGACAGCGCGGCAACGTAGGCTTCCTCCGGGTCGACGTTTTCGGCCACCGCAAAAGGTAGCGCCACGTTATGCGGCGAGGCGGAGGCCGGAATGGTCAGTCCGCCGTCGAACGTCCAGCTATGGCCGCGGCTGTAGCGCCCGTCGGTGAAGCTGCCCTCAGCGCGCTCCCATGCGACCTGTGCGGAAAACGTCGTCATTGTCATTCTCCGTAGGTCATTTCATGGCGCGTCAGGCGCGCCGTGGTCAGCTGAAGATGGTGCGACAGTGCGCGTAGAGCCGCCTCCGTATCGCGTCGCGCGCAGGCATCGATGATGGCGCCGTGCTCGGCATGAAGGATGACCCGCTCGTCGGAGCCTTTCGGCTGTCGCGCATAGGCGCGGCGCGACTCGCGGCGCAGGTCCTCTATCATGCCTAGAAGCCGGGCATTGCCGCATCGTCCGTAGAGTACGCGGTGAAAGCCGATATCGAGCTCTTCCAGTGTCAGTGGATCGTCTTCCTCGACAAGATCCTCGTTCAAGCGTCGCGCCTTGCGCAAATCGCTGTCCGTCAATGCTGCCAGCGACGCGCGCAGCGCTGTCCGCTCGAGCGATGCTCGTATCTCCGCAAGTTCGCGCGCCTGTCCCTCGCTCAACCCCGCGACGGCAAGGCTTCGGTCGGGACGCCGATCAAGCAGCCCAGAGGCCAGCAACCTGTCTAGCGCCTGGCGTACAGGTTGGCGGCTGACGCCGAAGCGCTCCGCAAGCAGTTCCTGCTTGAGAACGGCACCCGGCGGCAGCGTCCCGCCCTCGATTTCATGCCGAAGCACAAAAGCGATGTCATTTGTATCCATGGATCCAAACTAGTCGCAAAAATCTGATTAAGCAACAATGTAGAAGGGTTTTTGTCATATTGATTGCGGAAAGCGGGGTTATCGAGCGTAGTGTCTCGCAGCCGGCAGGTCCTAGTATAAATCAGCCTAGACGCTTGCACCCGCGAGATGCATGGCCCATATCCTTAGACAATAAAAAGGGGAAAAAAACGACGTGAGCCTTCCGCACAACAACGCCCAGAGAGAGTCGCGATGGCTCGGTCCATCCACTCCTGCGCGCACGCCCTTGATCCCGTCGATCTCGGCTGCACGGTGGCTCCTGATCCTTGTCGTCGCGGCCGGCGTCTATTTCTTCTACGGCTTCGCCGTACCGGTGCTTGCGGCACTCGTGATCGGCTTCGCCAGCTGGCCGCTCTACCGGCAGCTCCTCAATCGCGTCGGCGGCAATACGACGATCGCGGCGACGATCGCGATCGTGCTGATCGTCACGTTTCTCATCATCCCGATTGTGCTCGCGGTGAGCTACACCACGGGAGAAGTGCGCGATTGGGTCGCCTGGCTCATCCACGCCAACCGATTCGGCGCGCCGACGCCGCAATGGATCGTCGCCTTGCCCTTGGCCGGTCCGTACCTCGACGAACTCTGGAGCAAGTATATCGGCAGCCCCGGCACAATGGGCGAGTTCATTCAAGCGATCAGCGGCGCCAATATCGGCAGCATCTATCGTGCTCTTCTGGCGGCGGGCGGGGGAGCCTTCCATCTGCTGCTGACGCTGCTGTTCATGCTGATCGCACTTTTCTTCGTCTATCGCGACGGTGCGTCCTTCTCCGGCCAGATCGACATGCTCGGCGAGCGCATTCTGCCCAACCGCTGGGAGCGGATTTCTCGAGTCGTGCCGGCAACGATCAGCTCGACGGTTATGGGCATGACGTTGATCGCGATCGGCGAGGGTATCGTACTTGGCGTCGCCTACTGGATCGCGGGCGTGCCTTCGCCCGTAACGCTTGGCGTGCTGACGGGCATCATGGCGCTGATACCGGGCGGCGCGCCGCTGTCGTTCACGCTCGTCTCCGTCTACCTGCTTGCCAGCGGCTCCCACGTGGCAGGTATCAGTCTGTTCATATGGGGAACGGTCGAGCTGTTCATCGTCGACAAGACGCTGCGTCCGAAACTTGTCGGCGGTCCGATCAAGCTCCCCTTCCTGCCCACGTTCTTCGGTCTGATCGGCGGCGTTAAAACCATGGGTTTCCTCGGGCTGTTCATCGGCCCGGTGCTCATGGCCCTGCTTGTCGCCATCTGGCGCGAGTGGATGCACGAGGTGCGCCACGCGGAGAAAGGCGAGATCGGCCCGCAAGTCATGATCGACGAGCAGGCTCCGCCAACCCAGCGCGCGGCGGAAGGCTGATCAACTCATCCGCTTTTCCATAAACATGCTGAGCGGATCGGGCAGATAGCTGCCGAACGGCTCGATTTCGACATAGCCATACTTGCGATAGAGGCCGATTGCCTCGGGCTGGTAGATGCCGGTCTCCAACTGGACGGCAACCAGCTTCTTGTCCAACGCGCGCGCTTCAAGCGCAGTCATCAGCTTGCTCGCGACGTTCAGGCCCCGTGCCTGCGGATCGACGAACATCCGTTTGATCTCGGCCGTGCCGTCTCCTGCCTCAACCAGCGCGCAGCAGCCGACAATAACTTCGCCATCATTTCGCGCGACGAAGAAGCTCACGCCGGGTTTCTCAAGGGTCGAAAGATCGACGAGGTGGTTACTTTCTGGCGGATAGAGCGACTGCGCATAGGCATCAGACAAGTCGAGCAGGCGAATGACGCCTTCCTGGCGCGGCGTTTCCAGCGCAATTGAGACAGACAAGGCGTTTTCCTGCAGCGTTCGAAAAAACCCACGCCCGCATGAGCCAAGTTCATGCAGACAGCCTTCTTTCGGTTGAAATTGCGTTCTCTAAGAGGGCAATTCAATATTGCAAAGGCAAGAATATGCAAGCGGTGCTTATCGCCATGACCATTCTCGGATGCAACGACTCGGTCACGCAGTGCAACTACGTCGCCACAGTCGACAAGCACTGGGACAGTGTCGCGATGTGCAACGCCGAGTCCGAAAAACAACTGAGGCCCTATACGAGCATCAGCTACCCGACGGTGATCGCCGTCTGCGAGCCGCCAAAGCTCGCCTCTGCTCCGGAGCAGCCGAAAATCGCAGCGTCCGTTCCGGCGACTCCCGTTCAAACGGAAGCGGAGGGTGGCGTTTCGGGTGTTGCCGATCGGATGGCCGCACGGGTGCGTGAACATCTGCCATCAGGAAACGCAATGAAGTCGGCGCTCGCAACGCCGGTCCATTTCGTATCCGGAAGCTACTCCTGGGTCGTCAAGCGTCTCGGCCACTAGGCCGCAGCGAGCGAGGTCGTCTGCGCATAGCCCCGCGCGGACTGGCGCTGTTCGGCGACATGGAGCTTCTCGACCATCTCGAGAAGCTCCTGAACCGCAGCATGGGCGCTATCGCGGTGGCGGAAAGTGTCGAGAAGACGGCCGCAGACATTGGCGAGCACCGTCCCGGATGTCTTTCTCGACGCCTCGCGCCAGAGGAGCGTCGCCTCGACGAAGACAACGCTGATCTCGCGGGCAAGGCCGGCGGATTCGTAGAGCGCGCGCACGGCGTGCGTGCGTCCTGTCGCCAAGATCGAGCGGACACGACGTTCGTCGCAACCGGTGAGATTGACGACGGCACCGGCGAAGAACTCCACCTTGCCGGAGCAAAGCGTATGCATCAGGAACGATGGTGTCAGCCGGCCACTGATGCGGAGATGCTCTACCAAGTCGGAAACCTCCCTCGGCGCAATCTCTCCCGCAATCGAGACGATCGCAGCCTCAGTCGCTTCGCGTGCAATGCGCTGCAGGCGACCTGTGCCGATCGCAGCTTGCGCCAGAGGCAGATTGATCAGGGCGTTGCTCACGTGCTGTGTCAGCAGCTGGCGCGCGTCGGCAGGCAGATCGTGACGGTCGAGCAACAGGTTGCGAATATCGCAGCAGCAGCCGAGCCGTTCCGCAACGCGCTTTAGCGAGCATGGAGCGATGGCCGCTCCCTCGTTTTCCAGAAGGCAAAGAACTTCTTCTTCCTCGCCTATTTCCGCCAACGCAGCCGAGACAGGGCGCGAGATTGCAGCGCGCGCAGCAATCAGCATGCGCGTCAGCGAGCTACCGCGGGCGGCCAGATCGACCAGATCGGCGTCCGACAGAAGCGGTGAACAGGTCACGGCGTGGCAGGCAATTTCAGGCTGGTCTCCAGCCAACGAGAGCATGATGGCGCGCGGCGCATCCGGAGACCAGGCGATTGCCTCGGCAAGAGCCAGACGAACTTTTGGCGACGGATCATCGAGCAGAAAGGTCATCGCCATCTCGGCGGCCTTGCGTTCGTCGAGAGACATTTCCGACTGCAGATAGGCTCGGCCGAGGGCATTTGCCGCCCGCGCCCGATCCCCGGCCTTGGCGGTCTCCACCCAACGAAGAAATGCTTCTACGATCACCGCCAACCCCAATGCTCGAGCGCGACTCCATCGCACTCCAATCGTTGAAGATTACGGTAGCGGCAAAAAGTTTATGATTGGTTCACCATGTTCATTAACTCCCGAGGCGGGAAATCAAACCTGCGGCCTGAACACTTCGAAGACCGCGCTGCTGTCGCTGTAGTCCATGTAGCCCAGGCGTGCCACGGGCCGCGCAAGCGCCATGTCCAGACGACCGTTGTGAACGATCGCCTCGTCGATATGGATGCCGACGACCTCGCCGAAAACCATAACATTCTCGGAGGGCTCTCCAGAGAGCGATTTCGGCTCCAGAATATCGGTGACCTTGCATTCCAGCACGGCGAAGGCTTCAGCGACGTAGGGCGCGGCCACGAGCTCCCCACTCTTCGCCGTCAGGCCGGACAACGCGAATTCGTCAACGCCGTAGGGCACAGCCGCCGAAGAGATATTCATCTGCTCCACAAGGTTCCGGCTGACGAAATTGCAGGTGAACTCGCCGGTTTCGGCCGCATTGCGCTGGCTGTGCTTGCGCCCGCTGGAGGAAAACATCACCAGCTTGGGCCGATCGGAGACGGCGTTGAAGAACGAGTACGGCGCAAGGTTAAGCGAACCGTCGCTTCCCCTGCTGCCGATCCAGCCGATCGGGCGTGGCGAGACAATCGCCTTGAAGGGGTCGTGCGCCAGGCCATGCCGGTTTGTATCGGTGGTGTAGAACATCAGTCGTCTCCACCGACCCAGCTGACGGTCTGAGTCAGCTCCGGACGTGGACGCTCGACGGCAGGCACGGCAGTCGAGCCGATGTGAATGAACCCGGCAACTTTTTCCTCCGGCTGGACACCGAGTACTGGATAGGCGCGCTCGTCGTAGGCGAACCACTCCGTGAGCCAATTGGCGACCCAGCCATGGGCATTCGCCGCGAAGATGATGTTGAGGCAGACAGCACCGGCGGACATGAGCTGCTCCCACTCGGGGATCTTGATGTGCGGTCCGGCCTTGCTGACAACGGCGACAACGACGGGCGCACGCGTGAAGCGGGTGCGCTCCACCTGAACCATGTCATCGGAGAGCTCCGGCTTTGCCGCGAGCGCGAGTTTCAAAAGCTCCTCGCTGATACGGGCGCGTTCTTCTCCTCGATAGACGATGAAGCGCCAGGGCGCAAGTTTCCCGTGGTCGGGCACGCGGGAGGCAAGGCGCAGAATTTCTTCAATTTCAACCTTTTCGGGACCCGGCTCGGACATCTGAAAGGCGGGGATGGAGCGGCGCACGCCGAGGTAGTCGATCAGCTTGATATCGGATCTCATAGGGAAGAATCTTTCATTTTCGCCGCAGTGTGGGGGATGGGTCTTGAATTTGCCATCGCGTTGGTCTTGAAGTGGCCTCTGTGATTTCAGATGTCAATTGGTTCACAAATACATGCCCGGCATTTTGCCTTTCGCGCGCTTGAGTCTTGCCGTGGTGTTGGTCACCGTGATGCCCCTGGGCGCCGGAGCACAGGACGCCTTCAACGATTTCAACCAGCTCGACACCACGGCAAAGATGCCGAAACTCAACGCCTTCATCGCGCCGGGAACCGCGCCTGAAGGCTCGAAGCTGCACGCGGTCTCGCTGGAGGCGAAGCTCACCGCAAATGGCGACGCCGTTCAGGACGGGCTGTCCTGGTACGTGTTCAGCCCGATTGCAGGAAACGACGGCAAGCTGCCGCTGATTGCCAGTTCTCAGGGCGGCTCGGCTGACTTCCAGCTCGCCGCCGGCGACTATTTCGTCAACGTTTCCTTCGGCCGCGCAGGCGTTACCCGCAAGCTGACAGTTCCCGAGAGCGGTCAGGTCGACAAGCAGACGATGGTGTTGGAAGCCGGCGGCCTCCTGCTCAACGCCGTCTCAGGCTCCGACGTCCGAATTCGCCCCGACCAGCTCAGCTTCTCCATCTACTCGGCCGACGTGCGCGACGATGGCGAGCGCGGACTGGTGATGGCCGACGTGCCGCCCAACACGGTGGTCCGGTTGAACGCGGGCACCTACCACGTCGTGTCGGAGTACGGCGAAACCAATGCCTCCGTCCGGGCCGATATTCAGGTCGAGGCCGGGAAGCTGACCGAAGCGACGATCCAGCATAAGGCTGCGCAGATCACCTTCAAGCTCGTTTCCGAACAAGGCGGCGAAGCGATTGCCGATACGGCGTGGTCGATCCTGACGGCGGCGGGCGACAGTGTCGGCGAAAGCGTGAGCGCATTCCCGACGATGGTGCTTGCCGAAGGCGAATACTCCGCGGTCGCCCGCAACAAGGACAAGATCTACCAGCGCGACTTCAAGGTCGAGGCAGGCAAGAATACCGACGTCGAGGTTCTGATGAAGGACGCGCAGCCGGAGCAGCCAACGGCCGCGGCGGCGACGATACAGCAGATTCCGCCAGAGCAGCAGGGCCAAGCCCAGGCTGGCCAACCGCAGCAGCAGGCACCCCTTCCCTCCTATGATCAACTCCAAGGCGGTACGCCGAACAGCGAAGACTCCGACTGAGGAAGGGACGCGCGGCCAGGCCGCCCGTGCTGTCCCAACCCCTCAGCATCAGCCTTGCAGTCGTGGTCATCAATAGGAAACGCCCGGCCGCTAGGACCGGGCGCTTTTGTTTCTGGCATATGACGTGCTGCCTCAGGCAGCCTTCGCCCTGCGCGCCTCGGCCTTGCGGCGCAAGTCCGGCGGCGTTGCTTCGAGCGACATGCTCGCAATCGCCTCGTCGAGCGACATCGAGGTCTGTTCCTGGCTGCCAAGACGACGGATATTGACCGTGCGCTCCTCAGCTTCCTTCTTGCCGCAGACGATGATCACCGGAACCTTCGTGACCGAATGTTCGCGGACCTTGTAGTTGATCTTCTCGTTTCGGAAGTCGGTCTCGACGTTGAGGCCGGCGTCGCGCAGCACTTCAGCAACTTCGGCGCCATAGCCGTCGGCTTCCGAGGTGATCGTTGCGACGACGATCTGCTGCGGGGAAACCCAGAGCGGCAAATGCCCGGCGAAGTTCTCGATCAGGATGCCGAGGAATCGTTCCATCGAGCCGCAGATGGCACGGTGGATCATGACAGGCTGCGTCTTTTCGGAATTGCTGTCGATGTAGAAGGCACCGAAGCGTTCCGGCAGGTTGAAATCGACCTGCGTGGTGCCGCACTGCCAGTCGCGGCCGATCGCATCCTTCAGCGTATATTCGAACTTCGGCCCATAGAACGCGCCTTCGCCCGGAAGGATGCCGGTCTTGATGCGTCCGCCGGACTGCGCCTCGATCTGCGTCAACACGTCCATCATCACGCTTTCGGCGCGATCCCAGAGGACGTCGGAGCCGACGCGCTTGTCGGGACGGGTCGAAAGCTTGACGACAATCTCCTTGAAACCGAAATCTTCGTAGACCGAGAGGATGAGGTCGTTGATCTTCAGGCATTCGGCGGCCATCTGCTCGTCGGTGCAGAAGATATGCGCGTCGTCCTGCGTGAAGCCGCGCACGCGCATCAGTCCGTGCAGAGCCCCCGACGGCTCATAGCGGTGGACTGTGCCGAATTCGGCAAGGCGAATCGGCAGCTCGCGATAGGACTTCAGGCCGTGCTTGAAGATCTGCACGTGACCGGGGCAGTTCATCGGCTTCAGCGCGAAGACCCGGTCGTCATCGGTGTCGTCGCCGGCGACCGTGACCTTGAACATGTTGTCGCGGTACCAGCCCCAGTGGCCGGAGGTCTCCCAGAGCGACTTGTCGAGCACCTGCGGCGCGTTGACTTCCTGGTAGTCGCCGGCGAGGCGGCGACGCATGTAGGATGTCAGCGTCTGGAACATGCGCCAACCCTTTCCGTGCCAGAAGACGACGCCTGGGCCCTCTTCCTGGAAATGGAACAGGTCCATTTCGCGGCCGAGTCGGCGGTGGTCGCGCTTCTCGGCTTCGGCGAGGATGTGCAGGTAGCTGTCGAGGTCTGCCTGTTCGGCGAAAGCGGTGCCGTAGATACGGGTCAGCATCGGGTTGTTGCTGTCGCCACGCCAGTAGGCACCGGCAACCTTCATCAGCTTGAAGGCCGTGCCGATCTGGCCAGTCGAGGCCATGTGCGGACCGCGGCAAAGGTCGAACCAGTCGCCCTGATAGTAGATCTTCAGATCCTGGCCATCCGGGATCGCATCGACGAGCTCGACCTTGTACTGCTCGCCCTTGGCTGCAAAGACTTCCTTCGCTTTCTCGCGCGACCATACCTGCTTGGTGAACGGCGTGTTGCGGGCGATGATTTCCTTCATCTTCTTTTCGATCTTGGGAAGATCGTCGGGAGTGAAGGGCTCGTTTTTGGCGAAGTCGTAATAGAATCCGTTCTCGATCACCGGGCCGATCGTGACCTGCGTGCCCGGCCAAAGTTCCTGCACGGCTTCGGCCATCACGTGGGCTGCGTCATGCCGGATAAGCTCCAGCGCGCGGCTGTCCGTGCGAGTGATGATCTCTATCTTTCCTGATGTGACAGGGTCGGCAAGGTCGCGCACGGTGCCGTCGATCGCAATGGCGACGGCCTTCTTGGCGAGCGACTTGGAAATGGACTCAGCGACATCCCTGCCCGTTGCGCCGGCATCGTAGCTGCGCTGGGAACCATCGGGAAATGTCAGGGAAACGGATTGGGACATTTCGAATTCTCCTTGTCCAGTCCCGCCAACGAATGCGGGTGGTTGCATTGAAGCGCTTCGTCCGTACGAATGCGCCGCCGCCTGATAGCCAGATTTGGTGCTCTAGTAAAGAAAAAGACGGCTCAGCCGAGCATTTCTGCAAGCCCGCGAACCGTGTTCCAGTTGCGCAACGTGCCAACGCCCATGCGTTTGGTCGTCAGCGCGGAGAGCAGCTTCCATTCGCTCGGCTTGCCGGCAAAATCGACCCAGAGATCGCCCCGGATTATCGCCAGTCGCTGATTCGGATCGGCGTATTTCCGAAGCGCATCGAGCGCCGCGCTGCCGAGCGGATTTCGCATCACGCGCACGATGACCTGGCTGCCCTCGCCGTCCGGAAACGGGTTGGCCCGGGCAAGATCAAGCCACTCTGCGCCCCTGCGAACGATGATATCCACTGGCTTGCCGAATTTTGCCTTGAAAGCGGCTTCGAGTTTCGCCTCTATTTTCCCGACCGGCGCATAGTGCGCCTCGAAGATTAGGTTGCCCGTCGAGACCAGTGTTCGGGGATTGCGGTATCCAATCCGCTCCGCCATGTCGCGAAAGTCGGCCATGACCACGCGGCGACCGGGCGCCAGAACGATGCTGTGCAGGAGCGCTACGTAGATTGGCACGCCGTCAACCTACCTTGCGCCCAAGCGCAAGGTAGCGCCATGGCGTCCACCAGTGAAAGCGCTCGCCGAGGTGCTCGGGCACAGGATCGAGCCCGCTGGTGCCGCCCGGTCCGCAGCGGCCGACGCGGAACAGCGTCATCCATCCTCCGCCCCAGAGACCGTGACGCGCGATGGCTTCATATCCGTATTCGGAGCAGGTTGGAATGTGCCGGCAGGAATTGCCGACAAAGCCCGAAAGTATCAGCTGATAGGTTCTAATGATGCCCATGCCCAGCAGTCGATCCGGCGTCTTGCGAAAAGGTCCGGAGTAGTTGCGCGACCGCCGGAGAGGATTGTGCCGGGGCGACTCGGCAGCACCGCCCTCGTCGTGTTCGTCGTCGTAGTGTATGGAACAGAATTCGCACATCGCTCGCGCCGCTCAAGCCTCGACGGTTTCGGTACGCCTGGCTTCGATCTGCCCGATGGCATCGACGACGGCGTCGAAGGTCAGCATTGTGGAGGCGTGGCGCGCCTTATAATCCTTGACAGGGCGCAAATAGCGCATGTCTTCGAACCGCCCCTGCGGCCCCTCGCCGTCCGCCTTGAGCATTGCGAGCATATCTTCACGCGCTTTGCGCAATTCGTCCGAGGTGGCGCCGATGACATTACGCGCCATGATCGAGGAGGACGCCTGCCCGAGCGCGCAGGCCTTTACGTCCTGGGCGAAGGCGGTGACCGTATCGCAATCCATCTTGAGCCAGATCCTTACTTTGGAGCCGCAGAGCTTGGAGTGCGCCTGCGCGCTTGCGTCTGCATCCTGCAAAGTGCCGATAAGCGGAATATTGCCGGCAAATTCGAGGATTTTGCTGTTATAGATATCGTCCATCGTAGATTCCGCTCCAGAATATATGCGGATTGGCGTCTCAGCGGCCATTGTAGCACAAACAAAAACACAGCGTGTCGTGCTGGGAGACTTACATAGAGAGGCCGTTATCCTATATGTATGTCGTTCGCAGGCCATAAAAATGCAATGGCCTCGTGTAAGTTTGATTGGGAAACCGTGCCGGAAGGGCCGCAAATCAAGGCCTGAAAGCCCCGGAGCCTGCCAAAGGTGCACAATTCCCGTAAATGGGATTGCCAGCGGCCAGTCCGAGATACGATCCGCGGTGCGGATCAGGAGACAGTTGCATATGGACGCCATCGTAAAGAATTTTCCGCAAACCGCGCTCGATTCCGGCCGCCCGAGCCAGAAGGAAGCGGAAGACGCCGTTCGCACCCTGCTTCGCTGGGCAGGCGACGACCCGTCACGCGAAGGTCTTCTCGACACGCCGGCACGCGTTGCCAAGTCGTATCGCGAACTCTTCGCCGGCTACGACATGGACGCGGAGGATGTTCTCGGCCGCACCTTCGAAGAGGTCGCCGGCTATGACGACATGGTCCTCGTCAGGGATATTCCCTTCTTCTCTCATTGTGAGCACCACATGGTGCCGATCATCGGCAAGGCGCATGTCGCCTACATGCCGGACGGCAAGGTGCTCGGGCTTTCCAAGATTGCCCGCGTCGTCGAAATCTACGGTCGCCGCCTGCAGACACAGGAAACCATGACCGCTCAGATCGCGAGAGCGATCGACGACACGCTGGCGCCACGCGGCGTTGCGGTGCTGATCGAGGCCGAACATATGTGCATGGCAATGCGCGGCGTGCAAAAGCAAGGTTCGACCACATTGACGACAACCTTTACTGGAACGTTTAAAACTGAGCCGGCTGACCAAGCCCGTTTCATGACCATGGTGCGGAGCCGCTGATCCCGGCTTCGCTTAAGAAAGCCGCGATATGCCCTTTGCATTCAATGCACCCTCCGACGACAAATCCGAACTCGAGGATGCCGGCGATTTCACGCCTCGCTTTGACGATCGCGGCCTTATCACCGCGATCGTGACGGATGTGCATGACGGCGAGTTGCTGATGGTGGCGCACATGAACGCACAAGCGCTGGCGCTGACAATCCAGACCAAGAAGGCCCACTATTTCAGTCGCTCGCGTGGCAAGCTCTGGATCAAGGGTGAAACGTCTGGAAACATTCAGACAGTCAAGGAAATCCGCACGGACTGCGACCAGGATGCGATCTGGCTCAAGGTTGAGGTCGCCGGACACGACGCCACCTGTCACACCGGCCGTCGCTCCTGCTTCTACCGAACCATCAATCTCGAAGAGGGGAAGCCGATGCTGGAGATCGCGGATGACGAAATGCAGTTCGATCCGCATGAAGTTTACGGAAAAGATCCAAAAAGCTGAAACTTGTGTCTTTTTGAACCGGCAACAACGGCCATATACCAATTTGAAAGGGAAACGGGACACTAATATCGGCACCTGAGTGTTCCGCCAGGAGGGAGAAAGCCATGTTGACCTGGAGTTTGAACCGTCAAAGCTCCGAGACGGGCATTTCAGACTCTGGTACCCCTTCATCCCCTGACATGAAACCTCTACCTCCTCCCCCCGCACCCAAATTTCCAAAGCTTGCGCTTGCCCTCGGCGGTGGCGCAGCGCGCGGTTGGGCACATATCGGCGTGCTACGCGCGCTGGATGAGGCGGGGATCGAGATCGGCATGGTGGCCGGCACGTCGATCGGCGCGCTGGTCGGCGGCTGCTATCTCGCCGGCAAGCTTGACGAACTTGAGAGCTTTGCCCGTTCGCTGACGATGCGCCGTATCGCCAGCCTCCTCGACCTGACGATCGGCGGCAGCGGCCTGTTCGGCGGCATGCGGCTGACGAAGCGCATGCAGGAGCATCTGGAAGGCTTAAACGTCGAGGATCTCGACCGTCCATTCGTCGCCGTTGCAGCTGAGGTGAACACCGGGCATGAGGTGTGGATCGCAAACGGCTCCCTAATCACGGCGCTGCGCGCATCCTATGCGCTGCCTGGCATCTTCGAGCCGATCCGCAGCAACCACCGTACGCTGGTCGATGGGGCGCTCGTCAACCCGGTTCCGGTCTCGGTCTGCCGCGCCTACGAGCAACCGCTCGTCGTCGCCGTCAATCTCAACTATGATATCTACGGCCGTTCCGCCGTCGTCCGGCACAACGCCAGCCTGACGCCTTCGGAGGTCCAGAAACAGGAACACGCGCCTTACGCAAAGCTCGGAATGACAGGCGTAATGGTGCAGGCGTTCAACATCATCCAGGACAGGATTGCGCGGGCGCGACTTGCCGGCGATCCGCCGGATGTTTCGCTCCAGCCACGCCTCGGCGACATCGGTCTTTCGGAATTTCACCGCGCCGGCGAAGCCATTGAGCGCGGCTACGAGGAAGCCAAGATGAGGCTTCCGGAACTGAAGCGGATGCAGGAGTTGTTCGCCGGCTCCGGCTAACGAGCCGGCGTTATTTTCAACCTGCGATGTAAGCCTTGATTTCCTCGGCCTCGCGTTCGACCTCAGCGATGCGCGTCTTGACGACGTCACCGATCGAGATGATGCCGCCCAGCTTGCCGTTTGCTTCGACAGGCACGTGGCGGAAGCGACGGCTGGTCATCAGTTCCATCAGCTCGTTGACCGTCGTGCCTTCGTTGCAGCGATAGACCTTCGAGGTCATCAGCGAGGCAACCGGCTGATCCAGACACGCTGCGCCCGCCTTGGCGACGGCATGGACGACGTCACGCTCCGTAAAAATTCCCGAGATCTTGTTCTCCATCCCGACGATGACGATGGCGCCGATCTTCTTCTTGCTGAGAATCACAGCCGCTTCGGAAACAGTTGTGTGCGGTCCGGCAGTGACGACATCCCTTCCTTTTCCATCGAGTATGGCTTTGACTGTATTGGACATTTTAACCTCCTATGTCGAAAGCGAAATACTTCAGCTGATCACAGGCATCCACGACGGTCTCTCCTCCCAACGCGGATCAGTTCGAATGGTGCACTTCAATCATCAGGATTGCAACATATCCGATTCCTGCGGCGTCTCCGGTCTCTCGGGCGGGTGCCGGTCGAAAAGATCGAAGAGGAAAAAGCCGAAAACGAAGCCGCCTATATGCGCATCCCAGGCGATCGGCTGGGAGCCGTTGCCCATCAGCGGAACGCCAACTGCAATCAGAATATTGCCGACGAACCAGAACAGCATGAACATCACGACCGTGCGGCTGTGAAACGCCTGCGGGATCGAAAGCCTCGGATTGAGGTGAGCGGGCCTTGGCACGCGCCGTTCCGACGGGAACGCAAAGCGGCAGGCGGCCCCCATTAGGCCCGAAATAACGCCCGAGGCTCCGATCAGCACCGTCGTATCGCCCCAATTCAAGCCGGCATGAAGCGCCGCGGAGGTGATCGCCGACAACACCCAGAACAGAAGATAGCGGAGCGTTCCGATCCTGCGGGCAACCGGTGCGCCGAACGCCATCAGCCAGAGGCCGTTGAAGAGTATATGTTCGAGGCTGCCATGCAGCAGCGAATAGGTGATCGGCGACCAGAATAGCTGCGGTCCCTGCTCGGATAGCAAGGTTACGTAGCGCAGCGGAATGAAGCCGAAATTGAAAAACAGCCAGTCGATGGCGTTTTCCGAAAGCAGGAGAGCCTGCGCGACATAGATGGCCGCCAGCAACCCAAGGGATGCCAGCACGACGCCGGGAAGATTGAAAACGGGCGTTCTCGGCGGCTTCGCCTGGGGGCCCATGGCCGCTTCAGGCTCGAGCGAATCGTCCATGTCGATCCTCACTTGATTAGGCGACAGGCTTACAGGACGAATGATCAAAAAAAAAGCCGTTCGGCATTGAGCCGAACGGCCTGCCGGGCACTCCCCGAGAATGACCTCGTGCCCGAACAATTTGTGCTGAACTTCCCCATCAGGAAGCGATGAGTTGATACTTGCACGGTGGCTGACCCCTCTCAACCGAAACCATTCCTTAACCTTAACTGCCGCCGTCTGGCATGAAAAACGCATGGACCACTGTAGGGCGACCATGACGGCCGCAGTTTGAACCAGAATGAAACAGATCGGCATCGCTATGCGCCTCGCAGCCACCATCGACATCTTCGACTATTGGAACAGGATTCGTGGTGCTGAAATCGCGCCATTGCGAACTCAGATAGAGCCGAACGAAGTCCGCCATATTCTCGCCAGTCTCTTCATGCTTGAGCTCAGCAACTCTGGCCACGTCACGTTTCGCCTTGCGGGTACCCGGATCTGTGATCTGTTCGGCCGCGATCTTGGCGGCTCCAGCCTGTCGGAACTTTGGGCGCACGGCCATGAAGACATCGAGCGGACCGCCATGGGCGTCATGGAGCACGCCATCCCCACCCTGCTCAACGTGACCGGCTACAGCACCGCCGGTCACCGCACAGGCTTCGAAATCATCCTTCTGCCGCTTCGTTCCAACGAGGGACACCGCAACAAGGTGCTCGGCTGCATCGCGCCGGCCACGGCGGCAAGCTGGCTGGAAATCGTGCCGCTTCAATTCCTGGCGCTCGACCGCAGCCGCCTTGTCTATGAGCAATTGGCAAAGCCGGTCGAGGGCGCGCAAGATGCTACGCCGGCGAACGCGCGCGCTCCCTCCATCACGGAAATCCTGCACCTGACGATGTCCAGCCTGCCCAACGAGCCGTCCAAGACCGAGGGACCATTCCGGCACTCGTGACCGCGCGTGAAAACGTCGCTGATACAACCTTCTGTTAAGGGATTGTGGGTAAAGATCGACGGCAAGATTTATATAAAGAAGCCGTATTAATGCACGCGTTCCAGCAAGCTCAGACGCAACGGACTGCGCCTCGCCTTGAACAGGGTGCATTTCAGCGCGTGCCCATCAATATGCAGGGCAGGCTGATGCTGGCGAACTACGAGGAATACGAGTGCGTCGTCATCGACATGTCGCCCGGCGACATGTATGTGACCTGCCCCGGTCGTCCTCGCGCCAACGAGCGTGTTGTCGCCTACATCGATCATCTCGGACGCGTCGAAGGCTATGTCCAAGCCGTCGACGGCCGCGGCTTCTCGATGTCGATCCACGCGACCGAGCGAAAGCGCGAAAAACTTGCAGCTCAGTTGACGTGGCTTGCAAACAAGCATGAACTCGGCCTCCCCGAAGATCGTCGTCACGACCGCTTGATGACGCGCGAATCGCAGACGCAGATCACCCTCGAGGACGGCACGCGTTACAGCTGCCGTATCATGGATTTGTCGCTCTCCGGGGCTGCCGTCGACGTCGAGATGCGCCCGCCGATCGGCACGCCCGTGCGGCTTGGAAACATGCGCGGACGCGTCGTGCGCCATTTCTCGGAAGGCGTGGCGATCGAGTTCCTCTCGGTACAGTCCCGCGAGACGCTTCGCGAATTTCTCTGATTGCCGTCATCAGGGTGTCATGCGGCTGACGCATGGACGTCGCCGCGAAAAGGTGGCGCATGGTAGTTCTTAGCCTGAGATAGAGCCCTACGAGCACGGCTTCCTGGATGTCGGTAGTGGGCAGCTGGGAGGCGTACGGCAATCCGCGCAGTCGGCCGGCGCTTTTTCTTCACGGTGGCCCGGGAACAGGCTCACACCGTCTGCTGCGCGCTATTTCGATCCTTCCGCTTGACGCATCATCCTCTTCGACCAGCACAACTGCGGACGCAGTCTGCCGTGCGCGGCCCACATGGAGACTGATCTTAGCGAAAACACGACGTGGCATCTCATCGACGATATCGAGAATCTCCGGCGCCACCTACAGGTGACGGACTGGCTCCTGTTCGAAACCTCCGGGGGTCGACGCTCGCCCTTGCCTATGCGCAGACCCATCCAGCCCGCGTGGCGGCCATGGTGCATGCCCGCGTTGCCGACCCGAGATCGATTGGCTGACACGCGGAATGGCAGTCCTCTCTCCCGAGGAACGCCGCCTCATCGCAGCATTGCGGAAGATCACCGGTCGATCGGCGTCACCGAAGGCTATCGCCGGCTGCTCGATGCGCCTGATATGCAACCCCGCGTGAAAGCGGCCTCCATTCTCCTTGCCGATCCCACCGGATTTCCACGTCGCTGGAAGGACCCACGACACCTTCTTACTCGTGCGTGGATCATCACCCACTACTTTTCGCTGGGCGGCTGGCTTAAGACAGTCGCCTGTTGCGCAACGCCGATAGGATGAAAGCGATCCCTGGAGTGCTGATCGAAGTGCCACTCGACCTTGAGGCAGCTGACGACAGCCTGGGAACTGACGAATGCAAGGCCGGAGAGCGAGCTGGTGATCATCGGGAACGCCGCGCACTCTCCAGCAAACGAGGGCATGGCGTGCGCAATCATCGCCGCGAACCAACGGTTTTCCGAGATTTCCTCAAAATAATTCCAGGCGCAGACGACCGGAATCGGGCAGGATTCTGCTCGTTTTTAAGTCGAACGCACTGATCTGGCACGCACGCAGCGCGCACGCGATGCCGATCCCATGGTGAAGAAACCGTTATCAGGAGCCGCTTCCGGCCAGCGACGTTAATCCTTCACCGCGAAATGGACCGTTTGATGCGCCGAGAACTTTCTGGAGACGCTACAATTTGAATCAAATTTAGCGCGAAAGCATCTCGAATTTTAGGCGAATTCGATTTTGTTTTTAGTCGAATTCAGCGTGCTTTTGAATCAACTAAGCCTTTAATTTAACTACGCAATTTTGCGTCGAGTAAAAGCGCATATGTCAAGGTCTCCTCACAAACGGGGAGACGACAAATGACAATAACGACTTTCATCAAAGGCGGCTTTGCAGCCGGCGTGATGCTGATCGTAATGGCGGGCGCGGGCCAGGCGACCTACCTGAACATGACCGTGGCAGGCAATTCGAGCCCACCAATCGGAGCCTATCAATTCTGCAAGGAAATTCCGGCCGACTGCAGCAATCCTGCCGGTGACGAGGGCGCTCTCCTCCTGACAGAGGAACGCTGGAAGACCATCCTCAAGATCAACTATCAGGTCAATTCGTCGATCACGCCGATGACCGACAAGGAGATCTATGGCGTCGAAGAGCGTTGGGCCTACCCGCGCACCGTCGGTGACTGCGAAGACTATGCGCTGCTCAAGCGCAAGATGCTAATCGACGCCGGTTTCTCGCCTTCCGATCTACTGATGACGGTCGTCCTGCAGCCGAACGGCGAAGGTCATGCGGTGCTGACCGTCCGTACGGACCGAGGCGATTTCATCCTCGACAACATGCGCAACAAGGTGATGCTCTGGGCCGATACCGAATACACCTTCCTCAAGCGTCAGTCGGCAGGTGATCCGACCCGCTGGGTCAAGCTTCAGGACGGCCGCGCGGTTGCAGTCGGCAGCGTCAAGTAACAATCAGGCCGCCGGCTAACCGGTGGCAATGGCCTGGCGCTCCGGTCCGTCCCCGCATATCGTCCTGATCGGCGCTCGAGAGCCGCTCCTGCTGCCCCAGGAGCGGCTCATTTTTTATCCGCACCACCACGCAATCTTAACTATTAATTAACCAAGCCCGCCAGATTATCAGTGCGACAATTATCCAACCGGCGGCTCATGTCCTTTCCTGCTGCGGTCGATATCCGAGGGCCGCAATGAACGATCTTGCGCGCGGTGCCGAGAGCATCGAAGAAACGCCGGTTCTGTCGACAGGCTTTCTCGTCCGGACGACGGCGGTTGTCGCCTTGCTCGCAGCGCTCACGGTGGGAATAAGCATCGGCGGCCGCTGGTTCGGCGCGCGCGTCTCCCTTGCCGGCAATACCGAGAGCACAGCGTTGGTCGCGCTGACGATCGGTCGCGATACGCTGCAAGTGCCGGAGAATACGCTGCGCTTTCCGAGCCAACGGCACGAGGGCGCGTCCGAGCGTGCCGATCTCTACTTCACATGGCCGCAAATGCAGGGCTACACCAAGGACAACCGACAGCGTTTCGACGACGTTGCCCAGTCTTCCGATCTCATTTTTCTGCAGATCACCCAGAGCACCATGTCCCGCGACATGTCGGGCCGGATGGAACCGATCTATTCCCATCTCGTCGAGGGCGATCCAGCGCCGTTTGCGAACGGCATGATGTTGCATCGCCTTCGCCCGGATGCGGGCTACGCCGGCGAGGTGCTATTGACCGCGCAGAGGTCTGGTGGGCCGGATTATGTCGTTCGCTGCGTACTCCCCTCCGCGCTGGAGATGGCGACCAGCGGCGATTGCCAGCGCGATATCAAAATGGGCCGCGATTTAAGTGTGCTTTACCGCTTCTCGAGTCGGCATTTGCCCGACTGGGACCATATTGATGCCGCTATTCGCCATTTTGTGGAAGTGCGCCTCATGACCCGTTCCGCGACAGGCCCGTAGATTACTCCGGCATGGCGAAAGAAACGATTAATCATAAACGGATTGGTAACCCCGGAGCGCTAATTTCGAATAGGTCGATCGTGCGGGAGGGCGCGCGGTCCCGCGAATATGTGAACTGCAAGCGAAGAGTGAAATAGTGTCAAGGTCAGCTTCCGCATCTCCATCCCGTTCCAGCAATTTCTTGATCAAGGCGATCCTGGCGCTGTCAATGGCAGTCGGCATCGTGGCGATCGACTCGGTGAGCGCCGATGCCGAGGCTGCAAATTCCAAATATGCAGGGATCGTCGTTGACGCCAATACCGGAAACGTTCTCTACAGCGAAAACGCCGACCGCTTGCAGTATCCGGCTTCGCTGACAAAGATGATGACGCTCTATCTCACCTTCGAAGCGTTGGAACAGGGCCGCATCCGCCTCGATAGCGCCGTCCCCTTCTCGGCTCACGCATCCGGCCAGGCACCGACCAAGCTCGGCGTGCGCCCGGGCGGCACCATCTCCGTGGAGCAGGCCATTCTCGGCCTCGTGACCCTGTCCGCCAACGACGCCTCGACGGCGCTCGGCGAATTGCTCGGCGGCAGCGAGGACCGGTTTGCACAGATCATGACTGCCAAGGCGCACGCGCTCGGCATGACTCGCACGACCTACCGCAACGCCAACGGCCTGCCAAACACGGCGCAGATGACCACCGCACGCGACCAGGCTCGTCTGGGCATCGCGCTGCGCCAGCATTTCCCGCAGTATTACGGTTACTTCTCCACACAGAGCTTCAAGTTCGGCAACCGCATCATCCGCAGCCACAACCGCCTCGTCGGTTCCGTGCGCGGCGTTGATGGCATCAAGACGGGCTACACGCGCGCGGCAGGCTTCAATCTCGTGAGCTCGGTTCAGGTTGACGGCAAGTCCATCGTCGGCGTCGTTCTCGGCGGAGCGTCCACCCCTGCCCGTGACAATCAGATGCGCAATCTGATTGCCTCCTATCTGCCGAAAGCATCCAACCGCGGTGTTTCGTCCAATCTCATCGCGCAGGCGCCAAAGATTTCGACGCAACCTGTCATCCCGGTCACGGCTGCGAAGACTGAAGTTGCCTCCGCGGCAACAGACGTCGGCCTGCCACACAAGGGCCCGACGCCGGATGTTCGGGATCAGAGTGCCTCCACTCAGATCGCCGCCTACGCTGCGGCGTCCACGGAGAAATCCGACAACCCGCTTCTGCAGCAGGATATGCCCGCGCCGGCCAAGGTCAGGACGCAGCCCATCAAGCAGGCTTCCCTGGCCGTCCCTGCGCCTGCTACTTCCTACGTTCCGCCGGAACAGGGAGACACCTCGGTCGATACGCTGACGACAGCGTCGACGAAGGAGCCGCAGCCAAGCGGTTGGGTCGTTCAGATCGGCGTTTCGTCGAGCAAGGAAGGCGCCATGGACCTGCTCGATGTAGCCCGCATCAAGGGCGGCAAGACGCTGCGTTCGGCCAAGCCTTTCGCCGTCGCCTATGCCGGAAGCTATCGCGCCCGCTTTGGCGGCTTCGATGAACAGCGAGACGCTGTGAACGCCTGCAACGCACTGAAACGCGCCGGCGTGAAGTGCTGGGCCTCGGCTCAGTAGTGACAAGGACTGTCGCCCTTCATGGCGACAGGAATACGGCCGCGATCGGTGTTCGCGATCCGGCCGAAGTTCTTAGGCTCGATGTGTATTGCGTACGAGGGATGACAATGGCGATCAACGAGAACGTTCCGGAATTTCCGCCTCAAGGCCAAATCACGGGGAAAAATCCGCGCTCGGTGCTGCATCCGCTTCATGAAGCGGCGCTTCGCCTGGCGGAAATTGGCCTTCAGCGGCAGAAGCCAAAGACGGCAAAGACAAAGGATCTGATCAATCTTCTGCTGTGCCACGGCGCGCGCGCGTGGCGCTATTCTCAACCCGAAGCGAGCATCCATTTGCACGTCACCTGCCCAGGCGGTCGCGCCCCGGTGACCCTGCGACTTCGCTGATTGAGCGCCTAGAGAAGTCCTAGCTCGGAAAGCTCGCGGCGCAGATCCGCGGGCATTTCAGCGATACCCTCGCCGAGGCTGTGAAGATCGCGCGGCGTATCTTCTTCGGGGTAGTAGCGCCACCCCTGGAAAGCACGCTTCGGCTGCACCGAGGTTTCGATAACCTCCGGGCCGAGCATCAGGTGGCAGCGGACTATTCCCTCGCCGTCCGTGAATGTCTGGATGTCCAGCAGCTTCTGGCGCGCCTGCACCTGTCCCTTGATGACCCAGTAAAGCGAGCCGCCATTCAGCAGCTCGTCAACGCGTTTCGGGACCATTCTCGTCGTGTGGACGGAATGCGGCTGGAGCCCGGCGGCAATCGCGCGCAGCGAGCGCTCCGCCACCCATTCGCGCAGATCGTCAATCGAGTCGGCGCCAACGCATAATTTTATCAGATGCAAAACCATGGCGCCGTTGAAATCCTTTTACCTGTCAGCGTCAAGCGGCTAGCGTATGGCCTGCGCAGATGTGCAGCAATTTTGAGCACGGTGTTCAATCATCTTACGATGAGGGTAGCACCGCGCCCTGGCACGTCAGCACTCGACGACGTTCACAGCGAGGCCGCCTGTCGACGTTTCCTTGTACTTCTCGCTCATGTCGTGGCCGGTCTGGCGCATGGTTTCGATGCAGGCATCGAGCGGCACAAAATGCTTGCCGTCGCCCTTGATCGCAAGCGAGGCCGCTGTGACCGCCTTTACTGCACCAAGCGCGTTTCGCTCGATGCACGGAACTTGTACGAGACCCGCGACCGGATCGCAGCTCATGCCGAGATGATGTTCAAGTGCGATCTCTGCGGCGTTCTCGATCTGCTCGGGCGAGCCGCCCATAACGGCGGCAAGTCCGGCGGCCGCCATGGCAGCAGCAGACCCCACCTCACCTTGACAGCCGACCTCAGCGCCTGAAATCGAAGCATTGTGCTTGATGATGCCGCCGATGGCAGCAGCCGTCAGCAGATAGTCTCGGATGCCGTTCTGATCCCAGTCGTCGTGGAAATGCTCGTAGTAGCGGATAGTGGCGGGGATGACGCCGGCAGCACCGTTCGTCGGCGCGGTGACGACACGACCGCCGGCCGCATTCTCTTCATTGACCGCCATCGCATAAACGCTCAGCCAGTCATTGGCGAGCAGCGGATTGATGCGGTTGCTGCGCCACTCCTCCTGGAGCTTGTCGTGTATGGCGCGGGCTCGCCTGCGGACGTTGAGGCCACCCGGCATGATGCCGTCGACCTTGAGACCGCGCTCGATGCAGGAGCGCATGGCCTCCCATATGCGGTCCAGGCCGACGTCGAGCTCCTCGGGGCTCCTCTGGCTTTCTTCGTTTGCACGCTTCATCTGGGCGATGGAAAGTCCAGAGCGCGCCGCCATGTCGAGCATCTGCCTGGCGGTAGAAAACGGATACGGCACTTTGGCGGAATCCGAAGGCGCCTTCTTCTTTGCGCGCATCGTCTCCAGCTCGGTGTCGGTTACCACGAAGCCGCCGCCGACGGAGTAGTAGACGCGCCGCAGCAGCATGCGCCCATCCTTGTCGTATGCGGAAAACGACATGCCGTTCGCATGGCCGGGCAGCGGCTGCTTCTTGTCGAAAACCAGGTCTTTCTTAGGCTGGAACTGATAGCTCGGGTGGTTCGGCGGCGTGATGCGTCCAGAACGCTCGACGCGGTCGATGATGTCGTCCATCTTGTCCGGATCAACGCTGTCCGGCTGTTCACCCAACAAACCGAGAATTACGGCCCTGCCCGTTCCGTGACCGATGCCGGTGTGCGCCAGTGAGCCATGCAAGCTGACCTTTATGGCGGCGACCTGCGCGCCCGACGACGGGCGCGGCCATTCGTCCGACAGTAACAGATCGAGAAAGCGGTTGGCCGCCGTCATCGGGCCCATCGTATGCGAGCTTGAAGGGCCGACGCCGATCTTGAATACGTCGAAGACGGAAAGGAACATGAGTGCGTCCTGTTGAAATTGGCTCACAAAAGCTACGACAGAGTCGCCCGCGACCCGTTCGATGCACCGACATAGCATTTCACACGTGCGACATCATCAAAATGAAACGCCGGAAGTTCCTGGTTATTGCGGCCGGCGCCCGCATCTGTAGAGTGACGCCGTTCGACGGGGAACTGAATTAATATAATGATGACGACAGCGGATTACATCGCACTGGTCTTTTTTGCGATCCTTTGGTTCGGTTACTCACGGCTCTTGCGCGGCGCCAGCCTCTTCGGCAGGACAAGCCTTACCCATGCGATGGGGGAACGACGGCGCGAGTGGATATACAACTCGCTGCGCCGCGACCTTAAGATGATCGACACCCAGATCATGGCGGGTCTGCAGAACGGCACGGCGTTTTTCGCCTCAACCTCGATCTTCGCGATCGGCAGCTGCTTTGCCCTACTCGGCGCAACGGAGAAGGTGGATGCCGTTTTCGCCGATCTGCCATTCGTCTTCCATAGCGGACATGCCGTATTCGAGATGAAGGTCGGAGGACTGGCTGCCTTGTTCGGCTATGCCTTCTTCAAATTCGGCTGGTCGTACCGGCTATTCAACTACTGCACCATTCTCTTCGGGTCCATTCCGATGATGCGCGATACCGAGCGAGACATCATCGCGGCCGAACGCGCCGCCGAGCGCGTCATCAGGATGAATATCATCGCCGGCGGCCATTTCAACGAGGGCCTGCGGGCGATCTTTCTTTCGATCGGATATCTCGGCTGGTTCATCAATCCGTATGTCTTCATGCTGACGACAGCCATCGTGATCATCGTGCTGACGCGGCGGCAGTTCTTTTCCGAAGCAAGGCTGGCGATCCTAGATACCGGGCCGCCATCAAATCTCCACCTTTATCCTATTCCCGGCGGTAGTCCGTCAGAAGACGGCAACGACTCATCCGGGGGATTGTAAATGACTGCTCTGGCGACGGAAATGGAAGCGAGTGCCAGGCCACCTCGGATCGGCTTGCTGGATTCGGTCCGCGGCGCCGCACTAATCGCGATGGCGACCTATCACTTCACCTGGGACATGGAGTTCATGGGGTATCTTACTCCGGGAACGGCGGAAACGGGGTGGCTGAAGATCTATGCCCGCGCCATTGCCTCGACATTCCTCTTCATCGTCGGCATCAGCCTGGTGCTCGCTAATATGCCGGAGGTTCGTTGGCGACAGTTCTGGAAGCGATTTTCGATAATCGTCGCAGCGGCGGCCACGATCTCCGTCGCCACATGGTTCTTCATGCCAGGCGAATGGATATTCTTCGGGATCCTCCACTGCATCGGAGTCGTCAGTCTGTTCGGCGTTTTGCTGTTGCGGATTCCTTCGCCAGCGACAATCGCCGTCACGGCACTGGCGACGCTTGCCTGGTTCGTCGACACTTGGATCGCGCCAGGCGTCCTGCGTTCGGCGTTCTTCAACCCGCGCTATTTGGCGTGGATCGGATTTGCGGAGATGCCGCAGCGGTCGAACGACTATGTTCCCGTGTTCCCATGGGCGGTGCCGTTCATGCTTGGCCTCACGTCGGCCATGATTGCTGTGAAGACCGAGGTTCCCGCTCGGCTTGCGCGTCTGGGGACCGGTTCAACCCTTCTCGCCAAGGCAGGACGCCACAGCCTGGCCTTCTACCTCATCCACCAGCCCGTATTGATCTCGCTCGCCTACGGATTATCGATCATCGTACCGCCAGCCAAGCCCGAGCCGATCGACGGCTATCTCCGGCAATGCAACGTGTCCTGCACCCAGCAGGAGGGCGAAGCGCTGTGCCGCAGCTTTTGTCAGTGCACGCTCGAAAAGCTGCAGGCACAAAATCTCTTCACGTCATTCCAAGCCGGTTCGATCAAGGCGGGTGATGGACGGATCATGGCGCTTGCCGACGAGTGCAGCGCCAGGGGGCAGTAGATCAGGTACCAACGCCGATTTCGGCGAGGCGGCCGAGACAGGCTTCCTCTATGTTGTTGAGTTCTGCCAGCGTGTCGTCGATATCCTTGCGCTTCTGGCGCAACTCGTCGCGCTTTTCGTCGACGCGCGACATCAAAAGCTTGAGCTGTCCGAGTTCGCCCGGAGGCTCCTTGTAAACCTGAATGATCTCGCGGATCTCAGCGATTGTGAAGCCGATGCGGCGGCCGCGTAATATTTCCTGAATGAGGCGCCGGTCCGCCGGGCGGAACAGTCGCGTACGCCCCCGACGCTCCGGGTGGATTAATCCCTCGTCTTCATAAAATCTGAGCGTGCGGGTCGAGACGCCGAACTCGCGCGTCAACTCCGTTATGCTATAGTATTTGCTAACCGGCATGGATCCCCCAACTGTGAGGAATCCATAATATTGACTTTTACGTAATAGTCAATTTGTGCACATCGATCCAAGCCGGCTAAATTCCGAACCACCATGTGGCTATTCCGAGGAATGCGAAAAAGCCGGTACAGTCCGTGACGGTGGTGACGAAGACGGACGAGGCAATCGCCGGATCGGCTCCGAGCTTGTCCAGGAGCAGCGGCAGAAGTATCCCTGCAAGAGCGGCCGCGAACAAATTGATGATCATTGCCGCTCCGATGACTAAGCCGAGCTGATAGTCGTGGAACCAGGTCGCTGCGATCACCCCCATGATGACCGAGAACATCGCCCCATTGGCAATGCCGACCCCTGCCTCTCGTCGAATGATTCGACCGGCGTTGTAGATGTCGATGTCCCCGGTCGCGAGAGCACGGACCGTCACCGTCATCGTCTGCGTGCCGGCGTTGCCGCCCATAGAGGCGACGATCGGCATCAGCACGGCAAGCGCAATCATCTTCTCGATCGACTCGTCGAACAACCCAATCACGCTTGCCGACAGTAGCGCCGTTCCAAGATTGATCAGCAACCAGAGAAAGCGTGAGCGCACTGTCGAGATGACATTGTCGGAAAGCTCTTCGTCACCGACACCGCCGAGGCGTTTGATATCCTCGTCAGCCTCTTCATGAATGACGTCCACCACGTCGTCGATGGTGAGCACGCCCACGAGCCTGTCGTTCTCGTCGACGACCGCGGCTGACAGAAGGTCGTACTGCTCGAAAAGCTGGGCAGCCTCTTCCTGGTCCATCTCGGCGGGAATCGGATGATTCGTCTCCCGCATGATGGTTTCGATCTTCGACTGTCGCTTGGTGCGTAGGATCTTGTCGAGATCGACGGCGCCGAGCAGCTTGAACGTCGGATCAATGACGAAGATCTGCGAGAAGGAATATGGCAGGTTTTCTTCGTCGCGCATGTAGTCGATGGTCTGGCCAACGGTCCAGAAGGGCGGAACGGCGACGAATTCGGTCTGCATTCGGCGGCCGGCCGAACTTTCGGGATAATCGAGTGCACGGCGCAGGCGCACGCGTTCGGTAAACGGCAGCTGCGCCAGGATCTCTTCGCGGTCTTCCTTGTCGAGATCCTCGAGAATGTAGACCGCGTCGTCCGAATCTAGCTCGCCGATCGCTGCTGCGATCTGATCGTTCGGCATCTGATCGACGATCTCGCGACGGATCGCCTCATCAACCTCGGTCAGCGCCGTCATGTCGAACTGGTCGCCTAGCAGGCGCACAAGCGCCAGGCGCTGATCCGGCTGGATCGATTCGAGGAGGTCGCCTATTTCGGATTCGTGCAGGCGCGCAACGTGCTGGCGCAGGAAGATGGTATCGCGGTCTGCGATTGCGGCGCCAACGAGCGCCAGGAAGTCACCTCGGACGTGACCGTTCTCATCGTAGATGTCGGCTTCGCTGTCCTCCGGACGCGTGCGGACGAGCTCTTCTCCTTCGTTCGTCATCCTTTGCCGCCCTCGCATCTGTTTCGAAGCTCGACACCTTCGAAACGCCGAAAATTAGTTTCGTGCTAGCCGAAAGCCGCTAGCGCGTCCAGCCGCAAACAGTTCGCCGGGATGACAATCTGCCAGTCTATCGATAGTTTCCGCCCATCGTGAATCAGGAGCATCTTTCGTGCCCGTCCGCCCCATCCTGCGCTATCCTAATGTCGGCCTGAAAGCCATGTGCGAGCCCGTGACCGTGTTTGACGATAACCTCCGCCTATTTGTCACCGATCTGCTCGATACGATGCGCGCAGCCCCCGGCGTCGGGATCACAGCCGCCCATATCGGGGTGTTCAAACGCGTGACGGTAATCGAGCTCAGCCGCGAGCACGGCGTGCGCTGCTATATAAACCCGGAGATCGTTTCGTCTTCGCAAGAGACGATCCGCCATACCGAAGGCAGCGTTTCCATGCCGGGAATGACGGAAGGCGTAACACGAGCAAAAGCGATCCGGTTTCGCTACCACGACCTCGACGGACTGCCGCACGAGGAAGAGGCCGATGACTTTCTCGCCGTCTGCATTCAGCACGAAATCGACCAGCTTGACGGGATCTTCTGGCTGCAGCGTCTCTCCAAGCTGAAACGCGATAGGCTTATCAAGAAGTGGGAAAAGGCAGGCGCCTGAACTGCCCCGCTTACATCTCAACCGGCGCGGGTTCCGGCAGCCGGGGGCGCTCCGGCTTCGGTATGCGCGACACGAGCTCCTCGGGCGTCACGAGACCGCCCGAGATCAGAAGCTTTGCAGCATCCTCAGGCGACATATCGAGAAATACGATCTTATCGCGCGGCACGAAGATCAGAAATCCGGCCGTGGGCACCGGCGTTGGCGGCAGAAAGACGCTGACCATGTCGTGGCCCATCGCATTGAACTTCGACGCGATCTCGCCCTTCGCATCCGTTGCGACAAAGACAAGTGACCACAGTCCCGCGCTTGGATACTCGATAAGGCCGACCTTCTTGAAGGAATTGCTTCGCTCCTTCAGCACTGTCTCGAAAATCTGCTTCACGCTCTTGTAGATGACGCGGACCAGCGGCACGCGGCGCACCAGAGATTCGCTGAACTGAACGATGGATTGACCGATAAGGTTCTTGCCGAGGAATCCGATGAGCGTGATCATAATCAGCGCGATCAGAAGCCCCGAACCCGGAACGGCGAAATTCAGGTAGTTGTCCGGGTCGTAGCGGGCCGGCAGATAAGGCTTCACCCAGCTATCCGCCCAGCGGACGACCGACCAGGTGAGCCACAGCGTGATCGCAATAGGGGCGCAAATGATCACACCGGCCAGAAAATTGTTTCTGATCCGTGCGGCGACCGACAATCGGGGCATTTTATCCGTCATCGTTTGCTGATGAACTCCGTTGAGCATACCGGCAATCGGAAATCAGTGCCCCCGTGATCTCCACGGCGAAGCTGCCAGAATTTGCCGTGACGCACAAGCCTTTGCGGCTGGCCTCACTCTACCGTGACCGATTTCGCGAGATTGCGCGGCTGATCGACATCCGTCCCCAAAAACACTGCCGTATGATAAGCAAGTAGCTGAATCGGCAGCGAGAAAATCATCGGCGCAATAATCTCGTCGACGTTCGGCAAGGTGATCGTTGCCATGGTCGGCAGCTTCGAAGCCGCCGCCCCCGCCTCGTCGGTGATGAAAATGATACGGCCGCCGCGGGCTGCGACTTCCTGCATGTTGGAGACCGTCTTATCGAAGAACCGGTCATAAGGCGCGATCACGATAACCGGCATATTCTCGTCGATCAGCGCAATCGGCCCGTGCTTCAGCTCACCGGCGGCATAGCCCTCAGCATGAATGTAGGAGATTTCCTTGAGCTTGAGAGCGCCTTCCATGGCGAGCGGGAAGCTCGTGCCACGGCCGAGGTAGAGAACGTCGCGGCATTTCGAAAGTTCGCGCGAAAGGCTTTCCATCTGCGGCTGGATCGAATTCAGCACGCGGCTCATGATGCGCGGCATTTCCGCCAGATGGCGAACGAGTTCCCTTTCCTGCACGGCGCTGATCGTTCCCCTCGCCTTGCCGGCACCAAGCGCCAGCGATGCGAGAACAGCAAGCTGGCAGGTGAAGGCCTTTGTCGAGGCAACGCCGATCTCCGGCCCGGCCATGATCGGGAAAACGGCATCCGCCTCACGGGCGATCGTCGATTCCCTGACGTTGACCACCGCGCCGATCTTCAGCCCGCGCTCCTTGCAATAGCGCAACGATGCAAGCGTATCGGCGGTTTCGCCTGACTGGGAGATGAAAAGCGCTGCCTGCCTTGGCGACAGCGGCATTTCGCGGTAGCGGAACTCCGAGGCAACATCAATCTCGACGGGCAAGCGCGCGTAGCGCTCGAACCAGTATTTTCCGACGAGGCCGGCCAAATAGGCAGTGCCGCAGGCCGAAATGGCGAGGCCCGTGGTCGCCTTGAAGTCAATCGCTGCCGCGTTGGTGCCTACGGTGTTGCTGGCAAAGTCCACGTAGTGGCTGAGGGCATGAGAGATGACTTCCGGCTGCTCATAGATTTCCTTCTCCATGAAATGCCGGTGATTGCCCTTGTCAACAACATAGGCCGTCGTCTGAGAAATCTGCCGCGGTCGCTCGATCACCTTGCCCGTATAGTCGAGGATCGACGCACCGTCCTTCGTCAGGACAGCCCAGTCGCCGTCGACGAGGTAGGTGATTTCATTGGTGAAGGGCGAAAGAGCGATCGCATCGGAACCAAGGAACATTTCGCCCTTGCCATAGCCGATGGCAAGCGGCGGGCCGGAGCGGGCCGCCATGATCGTACCGGGATCGCTCTGCAGCATCACGGCGAGCGCGTAGGCACCGCTCACACGATTGAGCATCTTCATCATCGCCGCGCGGGGTTCAAGCCCATCTTGCAGGTATTTCGCGATCAGGTGGGCGACGACCTCGGTGTCGGTCTGCGTGTGGAAGATCGCGCCTTCCGCCGTCAGCTCGTCGCGCAGCTCGGAGAAATTCTCGATGATGCCGTTGTGGACGACCGCGACGCCTTGCACGAAATGCGGGTGTGCGTTGGTCTCGTTGGGCACGCCATGCGTCGCCCAGCGCGTATGCGCTATCCCTGTCGTGCCTGGCAGCGGTTCGGCATCAAGGCGCTTCTCGAGGTTGAATAGCTTGCCTTCCGCGCGGCGGCGCTCCAGTGCGCCGTCATGAACGGTCGCAATGCCGGCAGAATCATAGCCGCGATACTCAAGCCGCTTCAGCGCATCGACAAGACGCTCCGCGACCGGACTGTTTCCAACGATCCCAACAATTCCGCACATGCAAATCCCCAGAGCCTTCCGTTTCGGAGGCAAGTCGTAGCAATTTTCTCTTGTTTCTCAATCGGCTCGGCGGTCACTTTCGATTTCCAGCCGTTACGAAAGTCCGTCAACCCCTAGCTTTCTTCGCTGCCTTGACGACAAGCGCGCGCTCGCGCAGGACGGTTGCGCGCCCCGGCTTTACTTCCTGACGCGCGCGCCCGAGTGCCAACGCGTCGGCCGGCACATCCGAAGTGATGACGCTGCCAGATGCGACATAGGCGTTGTCGCCGATGCTGACGGGCGCGACGAGCGACGAGTTCGAGCCGACAAAGGCATTCTCGCCGATCAGCGTCTCGCTCTTGTTGACGCCGTCATAGTTGCACGTGACCGTGCCTGCGCCAATGTTTGCACCGGCGCCGATTTTCGCATCGCCTATATAGGTCAAGTGATTGACCTTGGCGCCCTCGCCGATCTTGCCGTTCTTGACTTCGCAGAAATTGCCCACTTTCGCACCCGTTGCCAAATCGGCGCCCGGCCGAAGCCGCGCGAATGGACCGACCGTTGCGCCGGCGCTGACATGCGCGCCTTCGATATGGGAGAAGGCATGGATGACTGCACCGCCCTCGATAACGCTGCCGGCTCCGAACACGACGTTCGGCTCAATCAGCGCGTCCTGACCTATGACCGTGTCGTATGAAAGGAAGACTGTTTCAGGCGCAATCATGGTGACGCCCGATATCATCAGTTCATGCCGGCGGCGTTCCTGCCACAAGCGTTCGATCACGGCGAGTTCGGCACGGTTGTTGCAACCGGTCATTTCGACTTCCGGCGCATCGACTGCCGTCACGCGCCCGCCGAGCGAACGGGCGATCTCGACGAGATCAGTCAGATAGTACTCGCGCTTTGCATTGCTGTTACCGATGCGAGAGAGGAGATCGAGCGCCTTGTGACCGTTGATCGCCATCAGGCCGCTGTTGCACCAGGTGACGGCGCGCTCGGCGTCGGTCGCGTCCTTCTCCTCGCGGATGGCGATGAGCTCTCCGTCCTTGACAAGCAGGCGACCGTAGCCGGTTGGCCTGTCCGTGTGAAACCCGATAACTACGATGTCACTTCCATCCGCAAGGCCCTGACGCGCGGCCTTCAGCGGGCCATCCGTCTGCAGCGGCACATCTCCGTAGGTGACGATGATGTCGTCATAGCCGCGGGCAATCGCATCCTTTGCCGCAAGAACTGCATGGCCGGTTCCCAGGCGTTCCTTTTGAAGGTACGCCTCGATTGCGACGCCGCTGACACTTGCCGCTTTTGCCACCTCGACCGCGTCGCGTCCAACGACAAGCGCCACGGACGCGATGTCGGTCTTTGCCACAGCGTCGACAACATGCGCGATCATCGGACGGTTCGCAACGGAATGCAGAACCTTCGACTTCGACGACTTCATTCGCGTGCTGTCGCCTGCGGCGAGAATGACGGCAAGGCACGTGCGTTCCATGGTTTGCTCCAAGAATCCGTTGAGGGCGGCGTTTTGCAGCCTCATAGCAGCAAGACAAACGAGGGACAAAGGTCAAAATTGATTAGGCTGGAGTCTTGGCAATCGATGCGTAGGATTCGCGCACGTGATTACGACCCTCGACGATGACCGCTTCCATTGCCTTTCGGGCCCCCTGGACGTCACCGCTCACGACCGCCTTGACGATTCGCATGTGCGTATTTGCGATATTGGAGAAACCGTTCTGCGAGGGCGGCGTGCTGATCCGGAACATGCCGACAAGGGCGGCTTCAATCAGACTTCCCAGCGTGTGCATGAACGGGTTGTGGGCAGCATCGGCAATCGCCAGATGAAAGCGCAAGTCTGCAAGAGCGAGACTTTCCGTCGTATGGCCAGGCTGCGCCATTTCCAGAGCGAGACTGGTGAGCTGCTCGATATCGATCCCGCTCGCCCGCTCCGCCGCAAGGCCCGCCGCAAAGGGCTCGACCGCGAGACGGATGTCATAGAGCTGCAATAGGAACTCTTCGGTGACGCCATTGTCAAAATGCCAGGCAATGACCTCGCTGTCGAACATGTTCCATTGGTTTTTCTCCGTCACCCGCGTGCCGACGCGCGCCTTGGCGACGATCATGCCCTTGGCAGCCAGCGTCTTCATCGTCTCGCGAAGGACTGTCCGCGACACCTTGAAGCGCTGCGCAAGTTCGAGATCGCCGGGCAGAATGCTTCCCACGGGATAGGTTCCTGCGACGATCGCCCGCCCGAGCTCATCCACCACCTGCGCATGGCTGGTGCGAGATCTCCGCAGCATCTTTCCCGTATCAAGCATTCGATTGCGCAAACAACACCCCTCCGTCAGGCATACCTCTTGTTCAAGCGTGATAGGAACAGGATGCCCTTCTGCATTAGAATGAATGCGAAGAGCAGCAGGCCGATCAGTATCTTCGTCCACCAGCTGGAAAGTGTTCCGTCGAAGGTAATGTAAGTCTGAATAAGCCCCTGAATGAGAAGCCCGATGAAGGTTCCCGCCACAAATCCCGCTCCTCCCGTCAGCAGTGTCCCCCCAATGACCACTGCCGCGATAGCATCGAGTTCGACGCCAACCGCCGCCAAGGAATAGCCGGCGGACGTATAAAGCGAAAAAACGATTCCTGATAGACCAGCGAGGAAGCCGGACAGGGCGTATATCAGGATCGTGGTGCGTCCGACAGGAACGCCCATCAGCTGTGCCGTCTGCGCACCGCCCCCAAGCGCGTAGACATTGGCTCCAAAGCGGGTTCTGTGCGCGATGAATATACCGGCGGCAAAAACAAGCAGCATGACAATCCCAACCAGCGTCAAGCGACCTGCGCCAGGCAGCTTGTAGTAAAGCCCCGACAGCGTCGTGTAGTAGTCGTGGTTGATCGGGATGCTGTCGATCGACAGGACGAAGGCCATGCCACGGGCCAGGAACATGCCCGCGAGCGTGACGATGAATGCCGGCATCTGGAGATAGTGGATCACCGCGCCCATCGCGCCGCCGAATGCCGTGGTGATGACGAGCACAAGCGCGAAGGCCAGTAGCGGATGGATCGTGGTGTTCTGCAAGACGACCGCCAGAAATACGCCGGTAAAGGCAATCACCGAGCCGATCGACAGATCGATGCCACCCGAGATGATCACAAAGGTCATGCCGACGGCCGCAATGCCGAGGAAGGCGTTGTCGGTCAGAAGGTTGCCGATCACGCGCGTCGACAGCATGTTAGGATACTGCAGCGCGCAGACTGCATAGGACAGAACGAAGATCACGATTGTGGCCAGCAGGGGCAGGTATTTTGAGTTCATTTCTGAAGCTCCCCTCTCAGACTCGGCCGACGTCCAAGGAAGACAGCAGCTGATTGCACCGCAGGCGACTGGATCACCAGAATGACAAGCACGATCACCGCCTTGATGATCAGGTTGAACTCGGGCGGGAAACCCGACAGCAGGATGCCGGTGTTGACCGCCTGGATGATCATCGCACCGATCAACGAGCCGATGATGCTGAACCGACCGCCAAGCAGAGAATTGCCGCCGACGACCACCGCAAGGATGGCGTCGAGCTCCAGCCACAGGCCGGCATTGTTTGCGTCCGCTCCCTTGATGTCGGCGGCGACGATGATGCCGGCGATAGCAGCACAGAGCCCGCTCAGAATATAGACCGCCATCAGCAGCACCGGCGTTCTCACACCGGACAGTGTGCTCGCATGCCGGTTGATGCCGGTTGCCTCGATCAGCATCCCAAGCGCGGTTCGCCGTACCAACAGCGTGACAAGCGCTCCTACAACCAACCAGATCACCACGGGCATGGGCATGAAGGCAAAGGATCCGCTGCCGAAGAAGATCAACCCGTCGTCGTTGAAGGTCATGATCACACCCTCGGTGATCAGCTGGGCAATGCCGCGGCCGGCAACCATCAGAACCAGCGTCGCAATGATCGGCTGAATGTTGAGGATGGCCACCAGAAACCCGTTCCACGCTCCGCAGGCGAGCCCCACGAGTATGGTCACGAACAATGTCCAGCCGAGCGAGTTGCCCGAGACAATTGACGATGCAGACACCGCTCCGCAGATCGCGACAACAGCGCCGACCGACAGGTCGATGCCTTTCGTCGCGATCACAAGTGTCATGCCGATCGCCAACAGGGCAACGGGCGCGCCGCGGTTCAGCACATCGATCACGCTGCCATACAGCCGGCCATTCTGAATAGTCACATTAAAGAACTGCGAAAACATGATGAAATTCAAAAGAAGAATGACAGCCAGTGCAATCAGCTGAGGAGCAAGACGTACGAGCAGTGCCTTTTGTGACGAAGTCATGCGTCCTCCGTCTTCTTCTGCACAGCGGCGATCGCCTGCACGATCCGCGCGGTGCTTAAGCTGTCGCCGGCAAGTTCCGCTACATGCTCTCTATCCCGCAATACCAAGATACGTGAGCTATAGGCTATAAGCTCTTCTAATTCCGATGAAATCACGATCAATGACATGCCTTTTTCACACAGTTGCTCGATCAGGCGAATGATCTCCGCGTGAGCGCCGACATCGATGCCGCGCGTGGGCTCGTCCAGGATAAGAAATTCCGGATTGGTTGCCAGCCACCGGGCGAGGATAGCCTTCTGCTGGTTGCCTCCGGAAAGCAGGCGGATTGGCTTTTCCCTATCCGTCGTACGGATGTCCAGCGCCTTGATGTATTGGTCCGCCAGTGCGTTCTGCTCGCCGCGCGACAGAGGTCTGGCCCACCCCCTGCGGGCCTGCAGCGCCAGCGCGATGTTTTCGCGGATCGACAAGTCGCCAATGATCCCGTCGGTCTTGCGGTCTTCCGGGCAGAAGCCAAAGCCATTGCGGATCGCTGCCCGGGGGCTAGACAATGAGACCGGCTTCCCATCCACCTTCGCCGTACCGCTGTCGGCATGCTCGATGCCGAACAAAAGCTCCGCTGTCTCGGTCCGTCCGGAGCCGAGCAGCCCGGCGACACCGACAACTTCTCCGACACGAACCTTGAGGTCGAACGGCTTCACCTTGCCGCGCTTGCCGTAGCCCTCGAAGCTGTATCTCACAGGCCCGGCGGCAATCGAGCGCTCCTTGACGGCGGCCTCGGCGTGCGCCAGCTCGTGACCCAGCATCATTGAGATCAGCCCCTGACGCGGCAATTCTGCCGTGTCGTGGGTGCCCACCAACTTGCCATTTCTGAGGACAGTGATCCGGTCGCTAATTTCGGATACTTGCTCCAAGAAATGCGTAATAAACACAATTCCTAATCCGCGTTTCTTCAGGTCGTGCATGATGCGAAACAGCATGGCCACTTCCTGAGCATCGAGACTTGCAGTCGGCTCGTCGAGAATGAGAACCTTGCCGGACAGATCGACTGCGCGGGCTATGGCAACGACCTGTTGGACGGCGACCGAAAAACGGTCGAGTTGCGCGGTCACATCGATATCGACGCCGTATTCTTCAAGCAGAGCGCGGGCCTGCCTGTTCATGGCGCGAACGTCGATCATGCCGAACCGCTTCGGCTGGCGCCCGATGAAGAGGTTTTCGGCGACACTGAGATTCGGTAGGAGGTTGACTTCCTGGTAGACCGTGCCGATGCCGAGCTTCTGGGCAGCGAGAGTATCGGCAGGATCGATCTCGGCACCCTCCAGCATGAGGCTGCCCTCGTCGCGGCGATAGGCACCGGTTATGCACTTGATCAGCGTCGATTTGCCGGCACCGTTTTCACCGAGCAACGCGTGAACCTCGCCCTTGCGCAGGGTGAAGTCGACCTTGTCGAGCGCAACCGCGCCGGGGAAGAATTTAGACACCCCGGATGCGGCAAGGACGTTCTCGAAATCGTGAATCATGAAGGCGCTTTTTCCTGATATTGACCCATATTGCCGCGCCGCGGCCGGACATGATGCCCGGCAAAGGTCAGGCAGTTCCGCACCTGCCCATGACGGGCCGGTGCGGTTCCAACATCAGATCAGTAGCCGAGGCCCTTCTTGGACTCGTAGACCTTCTTCGGATCGTCAGCCTGGGTGTAGAGCTTCGATTCCGTCTGGATCCACTTCGGCGGAGCCTTCTTGTCCTTCAGGTAAGCGTCGAGAGCGTCGAACGCCGGACCAGCCATATTCGGCGTCAGTTCGACGGTGGCGTTGGCCTCGCCGGCTTCCATAGCCTTGAAGATGTCAGGAACGGAGTCGATCGAGACGACAAGGATATCCTTACCTGGTTTCAGGCCAGCTTCCTTGATTGCCTGGATGCCGCCGACGGCCATGTCGTCGTTATGCGCATAGAGAGCGCAGATGTCCTTGCCCCCGTTCTCAGCCTTCAGGAAGCTTTCCATGACTTCCTTGCCTTTGGTGCGGGTGAAGTCGCCGGTCTGGCTACGAACGATCTTAAAGTTCGACTTGCCTGCAATGGCTTCCTCGAAGCCCTTCTTGCGGGCGATCGCCGGCGACGAGCCGGTGGTGCCCTGAAGCTCGACGATATCGCACTTCTTGTCGCCGACCGTCTTCACGAGCCAGTCGCCGGCAACCTTGCCTTCATGAACCTGATCGGAGGTGACGGCGGTGAGGTAAAGGTCTTCAGGAGCCTTGATGTTGCGGTCAAGCAGGATGACAGGGATATCGGCTTCCTTGGCTTCCTTCAGGACTGCGTCCCAGCCGGTCTCGACGACGGGGGCGAGTAGGATGGCATTGACGCCCTGAGCGATGAAGGATCGGATCGCCTTGATCTGGTTTTCCTGCTTTTGTTGGGCATCGGCGAACTTCAGATCGATGCCGCGCTTTTTGGCTTGCTCTTTGGTGACGGTCGTTTCAGCGGCACGCCATCCGGATTCCGAGCCGATTTGCGAGAATCCTACGACGAGCTCGGCAGCTGACGCCGAACCGAACATGCAGGCAGCAAGAATCGTAGCACTCAAGAGTGCAGTCTTCAATTTCATGATTTCCTCCCAAAGCCGCCTCCTAGCGGCACGCACTAGGAAAATCATATAGTATTACTTTTGTAAATGCACATTATTGCATGCAGTGCAGCAAAAAGGGCGCCCGACGGGGGCGCCCTTTCGCATCTGCTAATTGAGGCGACCGGCTTACTTCGGCAACTTGTCGTCAACGCCGTCGACGTAGAAGTTCATGCCGAGCAGGGTACCGTCATCGGCCTTCTCGCCAGCCTTCAGCCAAGGCGTCCCATCCTGCTTGTTGATCGGGCCGGTGAAGGGATGCAGTTCGCCCGACTTGATCTTGGCTTCGGTTTCCTGGGCCATCTTCTTCACGTCGTCAGGCATGTTGGTGTAGTCCGCCATCTTGAGGATGCCGTCCTTCAGACCATCCCAGCTCTGCTCGGACTTCCAGGTGCCGTCCAGGAGCGCGTGAACGCGCTTGGAGTAGTAGTTACCCCAGGTGTCGACGATCGCCGTCAGTTGAGCCTTCGGGCCGGCTGCGATCATGTCTGAAGCCTGGCCGAACGCGTGGATGCCGCGCTCCTCGGCAACCTGCATCGGTGCCGTCGTATCGGTGTGCTGCGTCAGAACGTCGACGCCCTGGTCGACCATCGCCTTTGCGGCATCGGCTTCCTTGCCTGGGTCAAACCAAGTGTTCACCCAGATGACCTTGAGCTTGAAGTCAGGGTCGATCGACTTGGCGCCCTGCTCGAAGGAGTTGATCCCCATGACGACTTCCGGAATCGGGAAGGAGGCGATGTAGGCAGCGCCGTGGTTCTTGGACGTCTTTGCTGCGATCTGGCCGAGGATGTAGCGGCCTTCATAGAATCGCGAGTTGTAGGTCGCGAGATTCGGACCGGACTTGTAGCCGGTGCCGTGCTCGAACTTCACGTTCGGGAACTTGGCGGCAACCTTCACGGTCGCGTCCATGAAGCCGAAGGATGTGGTGAAGATAAGCTTGCAGCCAGAGCGGGCCAGACGTTCGATGGCGCGCTCGGCATCGGGGCCTTCCGGCACGTTTTCAAGATATGGCGTATCGATCTTGTCGCCGAATTCCTTCTGGATCTGCTGACGTCCGAGATCGTGCGCCTGCGAATAGCCGCCGTCCGTATGTGAGCCCACGTAAACGAAGCAGATCTTCGTCTTGTCCGCGGCCAGGGCGGCGGACCCGACGGTCAGGATCGTAGCGGCCGATGCGGCGAACGCGAGTGCTAGTTTTTTCATGATAACCCCTGTTGGTTTGAGTTTCCGGAAGCCCGTCTCATTTTTGTGCTTAGCGTTCCGGGACGAAAGGCTTTCCCAGCGACGCAGGCGTATTGATCAACGTCGTGCGCCGATTATGAGAAATGATGACGAGAACCACAATAGTCGCCGCATAGGGCAGCATCGACAGGAACTGCGCCGGGATGCCGACGCCAAAAGCCTGCGCGTGCAGCTGCAGGATCGTGACGGCGCCGAAGAGGTAACCGCCGGCGAAGACGCGCAATGGACGCCAGGAGGCGAAAACCACCAGCGCCAGCGTGATCCAGCCGCGACCAGACGACATATTCTCAACCCACTGCGGTGTATACACCAGCGATAGCTGCGCGCCCGCGAGGCCCGCACATGCGCCGCCGAACATCACGGCGAGATAGCGGGTGCGAATGACGTTGATGCCGAGCGCATGGGCAGAGCCGTGGCTGTCTCCGATCGCGCGGAGCTTGAGACCCGTGCGGCTGCGGAACAGGAACCACCTGACGCCGAAGAGTAGCGCAAGCGACAGATAGACAGTCAGATCCTGCCTGAACAGCACGGAGCCCAGAAGCGGGATATCCGATAGATAAGGGACGACAATCGGCGCAAGCCGAACGCCGGGCACGCTGACGTACCCCTCGCCCAGCATGCCGGATACTCCGAGACCGAGGATCGTCAGCGCCAGGCCGGTCGCCACCTGGTTGGCGACGAGCGTCAGAGTCAGAAACCCGAAGAGCAGCGAGAAGAGTGCGCCGGCACCGATCCCGGCAAACAGCCCAATGTACGGCGAGCCCGTCACTTGCGCGCCGGCAAAGGCTGCGACGGCCCCCATGATCATCATGCCTTCGACGCCGAGATTGAGCACGCCGGATCGCTCGACCACCAACTCGCCGAGTGCTGCGATGACGAGCGGTGTCGACGCAGTGATGACGGTCAGGAGGATTGCTTCGAAAATACTCATGCAACGCCTCCCCGCAGTCGCGACCAGACAATCCGGATCTTGTAGTAGATCAACGTATCGCAGGAGAGCACGAAGAAGAGCAGCAGGCCCTGGAAGACGCGGGTGACCTTGTCGGAGACGCCGATCGAAAGCTGCGCTGCTTCGCCGCCGAGATAGGTCAGCGCAAGCACCAGTCCAGACGCGACGATGCCGAGAGGATTGAGACGCCCGAGAAACGCAACGATGATCGCGGTGAAGCCATAACCGGGAGAGATGGCCGGTTGCAGGTGACCGATCGAGCCGGACACTTCGGAAATGCCGGCAAGCCCAGCGAGCGCGCCTGAAAAGAGAAAACTGAACCAGATCATCTTCTTCGACGAAAACCCGGCGAAGCGCCCTGCCCGCTCGGATTGGCCAAGCACCACGATCTCGAACCCACGCAGCGTGTATTTCAGCATGAACCAGACGAGGATGGCAGCGACGATGGCGAAAACGAATGCCCAGTGCGCGCGGCCGGACTCCTCCCAGATCGCAGGCAACGTCGCCTCAGGGGCGAACGGCACGCTTTCGGGAAAATTGAAGCCCTGCGGGTTGCGCCAGGCGCCGCGGATCAGCCAATCGAGGAAAAGCTGCGCGATGTAGACCAGCATGAGGCTCGTCAGGATCTCATTGGTGTTGAAGTGCGCCTTCAGAAGTGCCGGGATGGCAGCGAAAAACGCGCCTCCTATTGCCCCCATGACCAGCATCAGCGGCAGCACCATCGGCGAGTGCCACTCGGTAAACAGGATCGGCAGAATGGAGCCGGCAATCGCGCCCATCGTAAACTGGCCTTCGGCGCCGATATTCCAGTTGTTCGAGCGATAACAGACGGCGAGCCCAACCGCGATCAGGATCAAAGGTGCTGCCTTGACAGCCAATTCGTGCAGCGACCAGACTTCGAGCAGCGGCTCGAGGAAGAAGGCGTCCAGCGCCTCGACCGGATCCTTGCCGAGAATCCCAAACATGACGGCACCGGCGATCAGCGTCAGCGCCAACGCCAACAGCGGCGATACGAAACCGTATAGCCGGGAAGCCTGAGGCCGCTTTTCGAGTTCAATGCGCATGGGCCGTCTCCGGTGCGGTCGTGCTATCATGCAGGCCGCCCATCAAGAGGCCGATCTTTTCACGCGACAATTCGCCGGCGGCGAAGGGCTGCGACAGTCGACCCTCGGAGATGACCGCGATTTCAGTCGCAACCTCGAATATCTCGTCGAGGTCCTGGCTGATGACCACCACTGCGGAACCCTTGCGCGCCAGATCGACGAGCGCTTGTCGAATGCGGCTGGCCGCCCCTGCGTCGACACCCCACGTCGGCTGGTTGACGACCAGAACCATGGGCTGGCGGTCGAGCTCGCGGCCGACGATGAATTTCTGCAGGTTGCCCCCTGAAAGCGAGCCCGCGGCAGGATCCTCGCCGCTCTTTCGCACGTCCATCACCTCGGAAATGCGCTTGGTCGCACTCTTCACTGCACTGCGGCGAATGACCTTCAGAAAGCCGCCGCCGAGGAACGCCTTGCGATCGGATTGGCTGCGCGCCAGGACCAGATTGTCCGAGAGCTTCATGGCAGAGACGGCAGCGTGGCCGTGGCGTTCTTCGGGCACAAAGCCGGCGCCGAGCAGACGACGGGCGGTAATTCCGAGCGTCCCGACCGGCTTGCTACGGATGGTCACGGCTGCGGGTGTCGAGACCGGATATTCGCCGGACAGGGCATCGAAAAGCTCACCCTGGCCGTTCCCGGCAACACCGGCGATCGCCAGGATTTCACCCGAACGCACGGCCAGCGACACGTTCCTGAGCGGCACGGCGAAGGGCGTGCGAGCCGCGACAGACAGGTTTGACACCGCGAGCTGGACATCGCCCTTGTTGCCGCGATCCGGGTGCGTGACGACGGCGACGTCGTTGCCTACCATCATGCGGGCGAGCGAGGCCGGGGTCTCGCGACGAGGGTCGCACGCGCCCGTCACATTGCCATGCCGAAGAACGGTGGCGCGATCACAGATGCGCTGCACCTCTTCCAGCCGATGGCTAATATAGAGGACGGAACGGCCTTCAGCCTTCAGCTTGAACAGGGTTTCAAAAAGCCTGTCGGCCTCCTGCGGCGTCAGCACCGAGGTCGGCTCGTCGAGAATGATGAGCTTGGGGTTTTGCAGAAGCGCCCGCACGATCTCGATGCGCTGGCGCTCGCCGACAGACAGATCTGCGACATGGGCGTGCGGATCGAGCGGCAGGCCGTAGGTGCGTGAAAGCGCGCGCGCCTCCTCGGCGATCTTGCCGATCGGAATGCTGTCGTCCAGGGAAAGCGCGATATTCTCGGCAACGGTCAGCGCCTCGAAAAGCGAGAAATGCTGAAAGACCATACCTATGCCGAGCTTTCGGGCGGCGCCCGGCGATGTGATCGAGACGGGTCGCCCTTCCCACACCACTTGTCCATCCGTCGGCTCGAGAACGCCGAAAAGCATCTTCACCAGCGTGGATTTTCCGGCGCCGTTCTCACCGAGAAGAGCGTGGATTTCACCCTGCGCGATATCGAGATCGATGTGGCTGCAGGCAGCAAAGCTGCCAAAGAGCTTAGTCAGCTTCTGAACCGACAATAACGCGCCGGAAACCGGCACATCCGATGAAGACACGTTCCCCTCATTTCCCTCTGCCGACCTGCCCGTTATGGATCATTCTGGGATCAGCAGTGTAGTTCCGGTCGTTTTTCTTGACTCCAAATCCGTGTGGGCCTGCCCAACCTCACGCAACGGATAGGTTTGGTTGATATTGATACGCACTTTGTTCCTCAAAACAACATCAAATAGCGCGTTTGCACAATCAGTTAGCTCATCGTGCGTGGCGATGTAGGAGAAAAGCGTGGGGCGCGTCGCAAAGAGCGAGCCCTTCTGCGCGAGCATCGCCAGCGTGAAGTTTTCGACTGGCCCGGAAGACTGCCCGAAGGAAACGAACATGCCGAGCCGCTTCAAACAGTCGAGGGACTGTGGAAAGGTATCGCGGCCGATAGAGTCGTAGACGACATCAACTCCCCTGCCGCCCGTGATCTCCCGAACCCGGTTTACAAAATTCTCTGTGTTGTAGTTGACGACGTGATCGTAGCCATGCTCGAGCGCCATGCGCACCTTGCTGTCCGAGCCCGCGGTGCCGATCACCGCAGCCCCGAGCGCCTTCGCCCATTGGCCGGCAATTTGGCCGACGCCGCCCGCAGCCGCGTGGAACAGGATCGTCGTGCCGGGGCCGACCTTGAACGTACGGTTCAGCAAATATTCTGCAGTCATGCCCTTCAGCATCATCGACGCGGCGGTCTCCAGCGAGATACCATCCGGCACCTTTACGAGATGCTTCGTCTCGATATTCCGCTCGACGCTGTAGGCGCCGTCCGAACCGGCATAGGCAACGCGATCCCCGAGCTTGAAATCGTCCACCCCGAGGCCGAGTGCAATGACTGTGCCCGCAGCCTCCTTTCCCGGCACGAAGGGCATGTGTGGTGCCCTATAGAGGCCCGTGCGGAAATAGACATCGATGAAATTCAGGCCGATCGCGGCGTGCCTGATCTGCACTTCACCGGCAGACGGCGGCGGCAGGTCGATGTCCGCATATTCCAGAACCTCGGGCCCCCCGGTCCTGTTCAGCAATATCGCTTTGGTCGTGGCCATAGTCCGCCTCCTATGCGTTCCGTCCCAGCGCCGGGAAAAACTGCAGAACGGCACCGATGCAGTAGAGATAGATGCCGCTCACAACGAAGAGGACAAGCGCCCAATGCGGGATACTGAAGTGCATCAGAAGCGCGTACATCCCCAGTGCTGACCACAACAGAAAGATACCGAGGTTCAGGGGCCGCAGGCGTTGAACGCGGACCGGGTGCAGAAAGTTAATTGGCAGGAACGTCAGGACCACCGATACGGTGACGACGACCAGCGCCGTGACCGCGCTCGCATCGATGACGAAGAGCGTGAAGACGATCATGTTCCAGACAACCGGGAACCCGGAGAAGAAATACTCGTCGGTCTTCATGCCCATGTCGGCGTAATAGATGGCGCTTGACACGACGATCATTCCCGCCGAAACGAACGACCAAGGCTCGCCTATCATACCGCTCTGGTAAAGGGCAAAGGCCGGCAACAGCACATAGGTCACGTAGTCGATTATGTTGTCGAGCGTATCACCGGACCAGTTCGGCAGAACTTCCTTGACCTTAACCTTGCGCGCGATCGGCCCATCGATACCATCGACAAGGAGCGCAAGGCCGAGCCACCAGAACATGTCGATAAAACGATGTTCTGCGGCCGCCACCACACCGAGAAATGCCAAAAATGAGCCGGAGGCCGTCAAAATATGGACGGAAAAGGCGCGCATCTCCGCATAAGGTACGCGCTTGTACTTGAAAATCTTCATGTTTCCCCGAGCAGCCCAAGCCATTCGCACCCGGCAGGCGCGATTTTTTGCTTAATATGCATCCTTTGCATCGGTTCGCCAGCGCAAAAGCGACGGATGGACACAGGGCGTTCGAATCCTGACAATGACATGCATATTTCGTGCAAGTCCCCAGAGAAAGAATGGAATACCTTTATCCGAAGGCCTATTTGTAATATCTCGCTCGCATCGAAAAGATCATTCGACGAACTACGGGATCCGAAACCGCAATGAACGCCCCTGCCAAGACCGAAGACTTCGCCTCACCGATTCCTGCCGGCGTTTATGCCGAAACCGTGCTCAGCGTCACGCACTACACGGATCACCTGTTCCGTTTCACGATGACGCGTCCGCAGGGCTTCCGCTTCCGCTCCGGCGAATTCGCGATGATCGGTCTTATGGTCGAAGGGAAGCCGGTGTTCCGCGCCTATTCCATCGCCAGCCCGGCCTGGGCCGAGGAATTGGAGTTTTTCTCGATCAAGGTTCCGGACGGTCCGCTAACCTCGCACCTGCAGGCAATCAAGCCGGGCGACCAGGTTCTGATGCGCAAGAAGCCCACCGGCACGCTGGTGCTCGATGCGCTTACCCCAGGCCGTCGTCTCTACATGTTCTCGACCGGTACCGGCATCGCACCTTTCGCGAGCCTGATCCGCGATCCCGAGACCTACGAGAAGTACGAGGAAGTCATCCTCACCCATACGACGCGCGACGTCGCCGAACTGAAATACGGCTTCGACCTCATGCAGGAGATTCAGCAGGACGAACTGCTCAAGGAAGTCGTCGGCGACAAGCTGCGCCACTACGCGACCGTTACCCGCGAGGATTTTGAATATCGTGGCCGCATCACCGACCTGATCTCATCGGGCAAGCTGTTTGCCGACCTCGGCGTGCCGCCTCTCGATCCGGCGATCGATCGCGGCATGATTTGCGGCTCCTCCGCGATGCTCAAGGACACCAAGGCACTCCTGGAAAACGCGGGCCTCAACGAAGGTGCCAACAGCAAGCCCGCGGAATTCGTGATCGAACGGGCTTTCGTCGGCTAAGCCCAAGGGCACACGGACTGAGATCGCGGCCCTGGAAACAGGGCCGCTTTTCATTGGTAACTGAGGTAATCGATGAGCGACGTCATCGCCTTGCGGGCGTCGGCTGCCTTGCTTTGCTGAATGGCACGGATAACGGCGACGTGCAGCGAGATAGACCGGTCCATGCGATCGGGGTTTGCCGTCGAGTACCATAGCCTGCGCGAATGCGTCTGAACGGGCGCAAGCGCCGAAATGATGAAGGCGTTCGGACATGCTTCTTCAAGAATTTCGTCAAACGTCTTGTCGGCGGCAAAAAACGCAGCCAAATCACCGCTGACCGCGCTGTCTCCCATCGTACGCGCGCAGTCTACAAGCTGATTTCGCTGCTCATCGCTCGCATGTTCCGCCACAAGCGCTGCAGCAATCGGTTCGAGTTCGCGGCGAACCTGCATGACGTGGCGGTGGTCACTCGGCTTGATCTCGGCGATCTGCAGACCGACACGCGGTTTCACGACAATCAGGCGCTGCCAGGCGAGTTTCTGGATAGCCTCCCTCACCGGCGTGCGACCATGACCCGAAAGATCGATAAGCTGTTTCTCGGTCACAAGCGCGCCGGGCAGCAAGGCCAGGGTCACGATCGCGTGCTCCAGCGCCAGGTAGGCAAGGTGGCTCTGTGAATTCTGCATCGCGGATCCGTATTCGCTCTGATATATCTTAACGAGCCGCGCCTTGAATGCAATGGTAAGTTGCTTTGATATATCAGAGTAATATACCGGCGCCGCGGCCAACCGGTTATTCGTGGCGCAACGCTTCGATCGGATTGAGCTGTGCTGCGCGCCGCGCCGGAAAGTAACCGAATATCATGCCGATCGCGGCCGAGAAGACGAATGCCACAGCAATCATCATGGGGCTTACGACAAAGGGCACTTTCAACAGCGTCACAGCGCCGAAGCCGAGGCCCAGCCCGAGCAAAATGCCGGTGATCCCACCGAAGATGGAGAGGGCGACTGCCTCCACGAGGAACTGCAGCAGAACCTGCTTCTCCAAAGCTCCGATCGCCAGTCTGATGCCAATCTCGCGCGTGCGTTCGGTGACCGAGACCAGCATGATGTTCATGATGCCGATACCGCCCACGAGCAGGCTGATCGCCGCAACCGCGCCCAGCAGGCTGGTCAGTAGCATGGTCGTGCCGGTCATGGCTTCGGCAATCTGCGTCATGTCGTTGACGTTGAAATCGTCGTCGCGGCCGGGAACGATCTTGCGCCGCTCGCGCAGGAGGTTTTCCGTTTCCGATTGCACCTTCGACGTCGAAACGCCGTCGCGCGCCGAGATCACCACCATCGAGACGTTTGCGTTGGCTTTGCCGCCGATCCGGCGCTGATAGACTTTGACAGGCATCACGACGACATCATCTTGGTCGTTGCCCATGCCGGACTGGCCGCGCTTGGCGAGCACTCCGATCACGCCGCAAGACACCTTGCCGACCCTGATCTGCTGTCCGGTGGGATCGGCGGCACCGAAGAGCTGCGAGCGGACCGTCTCCCCCAGGATGCAGCGAGCGCGACCCCGCTCTTCGGCGGCCTCGAAGGTGCGACCGACCGCCATGTCCCAGTCCTGGGCGATAAGGTAATCGTTTGTCGTTCCCATGACGGTCGTCGAATGGCTCTGACCGCCGTAGATGACAGTCGCGGTTGTCTGGTTCAGCGGCGCGACTGCGCGCAGACCGCGGACCTGATCGCGGATGGCATCTACATCGGCAACGGTGAAGCGCCGTGCCTCGGAACTCGCGCGGCCGGGGCCGAACTGGCCGGGGCGCGCAAACAGCATGTTCGTTCCAAGGCGCGACAGCTCGGATGTCACCTGGGCTGTCGTGCCATTGCCGATCGTCACCAACGCAATGACGGCTGCAACGCCGATGACGACGCCGAGAACGGTGAGGAAGGAACGCAGCATGTTGCGGCTGATCGCCCGCAGCGCGAGTTTAAGCGTCTCGAAGAACATGCTCTGCCCTCCCGCTCTCGGCACCCTCCGTTTCAAGCTTCCCGTCGACAAAGCGCAGGAGCCGCTGCGCATAGGCCGCAATGTCTGGCTCATGGGTCACCATGACGATCGTAATGCCCTGCTCTCGGTTGAGACGCGTCATCAGATCCATGATTTCCACACTGGTCTTGGTATCGAGATTGCCGGTCGGTTCGTCGGCAAGCAGCAGCGACGGCCGCGTGACGATCGCCCGCGCGATGGCGACGCGCTGTTGTTGACCACCCGAGAGCTCTTGCGTCTTGTGATGCTCGCGCCCGGACAGGCCGACAAGGCCCAGGGCTTCTCGGGCCAGCCGATGACGCTCGCCGGCGTGCATGCCGCGGTAGATCAGCGGCAACTCGACATTCTCCACCGCCGACGTCCTCGGAAGCAGATTGAAACCCTGGAAAACGAACCCCAGCATGTGACGGCGCAGCATCGTCAGCTGCGCGCGATCGAAGCCGCGCGTGGAAATCCCTTGAAAAAGATAGTCCCCCGCGGTCGGCACGTCGAGACAGCCGAGAATGTTCATCGCCGTCGACTTGCCGGAGCCGGACGGCCCCATGATAGCGACGAACTCATGCGTGCGGATCGACAGATCGACAGCATCGAGCGCGCGAATTGCCGCCTCTCCCTGACCATAGATCTTGGACACATGCCTGAATTCGATGAGTGGCGGGTTCGGCATCGTCATGTTCCGGCCGCCTATTTCGACTGCTCGGTCGAGTCGGTGACCAGGGCGTCGTTCTCCTTCAATTCGCCGGAAACGACCTGGGTGAACTGCCCGTCCGACGAGCCAACCTGGACGACGACAGGAACAGGCTTTCCGGCCCTCAGCACCCAGACCCGACGTTTGGCGCCGGTCAAAGCCTCGCCGCCCTGATTGCCGCCGCTGCGCGGTCCCATCCGCGGCGGTCTAAACAACCCGAAAAGTCCCCGTCCGCGGGATGATTCGACAGCAGGCGGCGCATAGCGAAGCGCCTGATTCGGAACCATCAGCGTGTCCTTGACCGCCTCGACCGTAACATCAGCTGTCGCCGTCATGCCGGGACGCAGTAGCAGATCGGCATTGTCGACCGACAGGATCGCCTTGTAGGTCACCACGTTGTTCGTCGTCTCCGACGCGAAACGTATCTGCTTGATCTCGGCCGGGAACGTGCGATCAGGATAGGCATCGACGGTAAATACTGCCCTCTGGCCAACCGCGATCTGGCCGACATCGGCCTCATCGACATCGACCTGCAGCTCCATCTTTCTGAGGTCGCCGCCGATAACAAATAACACGGGCGCCGAGAGAGATGCGGCAACCGTCGCCCCTGGATCGACAGAGCGCGTCAGAATCACGCCGTTGATCGGCGACACGATTTTTGCCTTTGCAAGGTTCATCTCCGCGAGCTGTAGATCGGCTTCCGCCGACAGCACCGCGGCTTCGTTAATTTCCTTTGCGGCAACGGCCGAATCAAGCTTGTACCGTGCGTCCTCCAGGCTCTGCTGGGTGGAGACGCTGCTCTGGACCAGATTGCGGATTCGCCCGTGTGAACTCTGAGCGGATTCAAGATCAGCATTGGCCTTGACCACATTGGCCTTGGCCGAATCAAGCTTGGCGCGCGTGCTCTTGACGTCCGCCTCCAGCTTGTTGGTGTCCAGCACGGCCAAAACCTCGCCTGATTTGACCTCGCTGTTGTAGTCGACGTTGACGTCGCGAACGGTGCCGGACAGCTCGCTGGAAATGTCCACCTGCTCGGTCGGTTGCACCGATCCGGTCGCTGTCACCAGCACGGTCAGATCGCCTCGCTTCGCCGCCTGGGTGGTGTAGCTCAACTGGCTGGCACCCTGCCGCGAATAGACATAGGCTGCGCCCGCGGCGACCAGGATCAGCAGCAGCAGCACCAGCGAGCGCTTGAACCAGCGCCTACTCTTCTGGCGGCCGGACGCCGCAAGAATCGCGGCCAGATCCGCACTTCCGGTTGTCTTCGCCTTGCTGACGTTCCCAGTATCGTTCATTCCCGCCTCGATCAATCTCGACCACGCCGGCCGTCCGTCCTCGAATAGCAACGTGAAGCTGAACGTACGATTATCAGCGACCGCATTGGCATGGAGGCGCTCGAAAAGGAAATGAAATCTTGGTAATGAAAGTCTGGTTTTACTTAGCTCCTTCCTATCCCGCAGCGGGGGGTATCAGGCACCGAGTGCGGCCAGGAAAACAGGCGGACGACGCTTGGCAGCCATCAGAAGGTCAAGCTCGGTCGCCGATGGACCAAACTTGTCAAAGAGGCGCGTCGCTTCGTCCTCATCCAGTCGATACTTCAGCGCGAACTCGATGAGACTGTAGGGACGCCCGCGCAAAACCTTTCGCGTGGTGGGGTGTTCGATCACGTTGGTCATAGCAATCTCCTTTTGATGATAAGGATAAATAGGGCGCTACACGCATTTGTGAAGCATATAGACCGCGCCGAAGAGTTTGATTTACTTAAATATTTTTCGGAACATTCTGTCTTGTCGTGCATTGTGGCACAATGGTGGGAGTGCCTATCGTCGGTTCCACGGCGGAAAGAACATTCTCGCAACAGGTTTGGCAAACGACATCGGCCAAGCGTCCGAACCAACCAGTCGCGCCTGTGCCATCACGAAATATTAAACCGGGGAACCCCTGTGCCCCATTGGGGTTAAGCAGCTTGAGGTCCGACGTGGCCTCAGCTTCAAAGTCCAAGGAGACCGAAATGGCAAACCAAGGTGGAACCCACGATCAGCACGTCAAGGCGGGCAAACAGAGCCAGAAAAACGCCGGCGCCTCCGCAAGCGAGCGCAACATGTCTTCAGGTTCCCGCGACCAGCAGGCTGACAGCAAGAAAGAAAAGCAGATGAAGGGAGGCCAGCAAAGCCTAAAAGGCAAGCACTAGCGCCGACTTGAGACACCGTTCGATAGGCCCACAATACCTCGGCCCGCGCTCAGGCGCGGGCTTTCGTTTACGGACCGGCCATCACGCTTTTTTAGGCTCACCGCAAGAAATGTGTCTAATGCACTGAATAGGGAGAATTTTCGGTTGACCGCGATGGTGTCGCTGCATATGTTCCGCGCACTTCCAGCCGGGGCGCCATTGAGCCTTGGAACAAGGGAGAGCGTAGCTCAGCTGGTAGAGCAACTGACTTTTAATCAGTAGGTCTCGGGTTCGAACCCCGACGCTCTCACCACCGTAAGGCGTTGATCTCAAAGACGAAATTTCAATATTAGAGATTTGTGGCGACAACGCCGGTTTGCATAGTTTACTGGCAGTTTGCAAAACGCGTTCTCAAAGCGTTCTTTCGTCCGCAACCGCGTGTTGAGTGGCTCGCCTCTCACGGGTCGTTACAGGAAGTTGAGCGCGCCTGTGAAACCAGAAGACGGCGCGTATATCAAGCGGACTGGAAATTCCGGATCGGCCAGTCCGTGCGTTATGCCGGGTTGCCGGGGATTTTCCTGTGACGGCAGAGGAGCGCTCGAGGGCGGGAACTCTATCAGGTGTGGCTCACGCGCGGCAGCTTTGGCCGGCCGTATCGGTGGGTGCTAGGGACGGCGCTATCGTGATGATCAGTTCTGCCGGCTCAATGGGGCGGGAAAATTCGTCATCTTCGATGATCCGACCCTCAATTGAGAACCACGGAAAGTCGGCCATGACCTCGATCGCACAACGCTGGCGCTCTACAACCGGAGATGCCGCTACACGGCCGCGACGGGCTAGGGATTTAAAACCTCGTTCGTCGCGGCAGGCGCTTGCCGAGACCGCACCACTGGTTAGTCTGTTTTTGGTGGTCGTTGCATACCTAATGCCGCAAAAATCGACTTCGACCTTTCGAACCTGCCTGTTCAAGAAATATTAGGCGGACTTCCGTAAAGTGGATGCACACGCGCGCTGGAGAAAACATGAAGTCCAGGAATAGATCCAATATAAAGGCTTCAACTGCCATCCCGGTTGCTCTGCTGCTCGGCGCTGCCACGATGCCGCTCTTGGGAACAACCGACGCGCAGGCACAGAACCTCGACGTCGATCAATCGGTATTCGCCTTCGGCGGCATTATGGTCGACGCGGACATGCTCCACACAGCCAATCCTTTCGGTGTCACATACGACAACCTCCCGATCGGCGGCCTCGGCTACCAGTACTTCCCGGCAAGGATGGGCTCCTTCAGGTTCGGACTGGAAGCAGGGCTCGCCGGAAGATTCGGCGGGCATCCGAATGCGGAATTCTGGGGCGGCGTCGTCGGTCGCTACGACGGTTTCGAGATTGGCGATGCTGTCCGTATCTCGCCAGCCTTTACGTTTGGCATCAGCTATGTCACGCATACCCAGGAGGGACGGGAGCGTGAGAACGAGCTTGAACGCGACGGGAACGCCAGAACGCTGTTCTATCTCGGCCCCGAGTTGAACCTTTCCTTCGACGCCATGCCCGACGTCGATTTCTTCTGGCGGGTTCACCACCGGTCCGGAGCCTGGGGGACGCTCGGCGACATGCATGGCGGCTCTAATGCAAATGTCGTTGGCGTGCGGCTCAATTTCTGAAGGACCTTCTTCGTTTCTAAATCTTCCGAATGCCACGATTTATGTTCTCTATCGTTTGCGCCATCGCACGGCAGCTGATCGTGAGATCGCCGTCCTCTGCCAGAAAGGAATCTCGTCGTCCATCTCCCAGTCTTCAGCTGGGCCGCGATTGTCATTCACTGCAACCAGCACGTTGTCGTTAGCGGGCCAGCATGTCGCTAGCAACGTACGCTCAGACGAACGTTGCGCGCGGGCTGCTAGCCCACTTGCAGCCCACAAGACCCGGTGTCAGTTCCCTCCGCATCGGGCTTTTGCTTGATCTGAGCGCCAGTTCGCTTTCCACCGGTTTTCCCTTCATCGGCAAGGAGAAAAGCTATGCCCAAAAGCGATCTGAACGCCGGCTTCACCGGAACGCCCACGTAAGATCCGACAGGCATCAGGAAACGGAAACGGCTACGGACGCCATTGTGCGTGAGTCAACGGCCGTCGTCGCTGGCGTGGTCGAGCATCCAAACACCGCGACGACCATTGTTGTGACCATAGGCGCCTTGGCGTTTTGTCTCGGGTACCGATGGGACGCTTGTCGACGGCAAACGACTACAGTTATTGGCGCTGGGAACTTTCCGGCCTCTAGGTTCTTCCCACGAGGCGCACCCCGCCTGCCAGCTTTTTCAAGACCGAGAAGCCGCCTAAACAAAGGACCTAGAGATGTAATTCGTATCGACGCTGACGTCCACCTGCTTCGTTTTGCTCGCCCTCGCCTCCTGTGCAAACACTATAAAGGGGGTCGGTCGTGATGCAGCAAACACAGTAAACGCCACGCAGAACGCCGGAAAACGTGTCGGTAACGCAGCGGCAAATTAGTCTCCCATCACGAAAAGGCTCGCCACTAACAACAAGAGACGACTGGCAGGCCGACGCTGGTGCATTCCGCTTCAGGCTTAAGGGCGGTCCCGACAGGTCGATGCAGATGAATCTTATTTGCCCGCAGCCCGCAGTAGCCAACGAACTGCCTGCAGTGTAAAGCTCACGCATGGCCCTAGATGCAATCAAATCACTTTCGGATTACGCAGAAGCTAAATGCACCGTGCAGTTCTGGGTTGCCGACGCTCCCGCTGTCGAATTTAATTCTCTCAAGGCCGCTGTCCGCTATGCAAAAGATCAAGGCGGGCGATGGCAGGAGATCGAAATAACGGTGCATCTGCCCAGGGAAGACATCGTCTATGCCACCGAAAAGGTACACCGGTTGATCGATGCATTGGGAGATCGCCGCCGGAAGTAGATTTCCGAAATTCGGGACGCTTTGTGATGGCGTGTGGTCACTTCGGAGTTCCGCTTGACCAGACCGTCCTTGACGGCCGCTGGCGCTCTTCTTCCACTTAGATAAAACCTCGATGATCTGACCGATCAAACTTCCAGATTGCTGTATGTCATGATACGTCGGCTCGCTATCAAGCCGCGCGGCAACAAAGTTCTGTCGAAGGCCTTTGTCGTTGAATGGATGGTCACCGGTGGCTCCTCCCATTGATTAAATTCGCTCATTACGATAACTAGTAGCATCAATTGAGTGGATCAAGCGAGTTTCATCAGCATGAGCGATTTTAATCATGTTATCGGCAAGCAGCTTGCAGCAGCCCGTGCGCTGTTAGGCATGGGCCAGGTTGAATTGGCCACCAAGGCGAATGTCTCTGCGCCGACGCTGCGTCGCATGGAAGCCAGCTTGGGAGCGGCAGAGGGAATGAAGAACAATGTCGCATCAGTAGTCGCCGCCCTGGAGGCAGCCGGCATCACCTTCGTCGACGGCAACGATTCGGGATCCGGCGGACCTGGTGTGCGTCTTACCTCACCTTCTGGTGTATCAATCGGCACCAACGAAGCTGAGACAATCCAATACCGCGACGCCTTAGAGAACGGTGCTCCTCGCGGTGCGGGTGGCTGAGTGGATCGCCGTCTCGATCTTTCTGTCATCAATTTCGTTCTAAAAGTCCTGTGCCGGGAGAACCGAATTGAGCGAGATCGAAGGGCCGTATTGCAGGTCGCTACGCTATTGTTGTCGCTCTGGAAGCAAGGCATGCACGAGACTGGCGAGCTTGAACGCGTTGCTCGGGAGAAGTTGGCCGAGGTGACTGCAGCGCCCAACGTCGATCCAGAATAGCGCTCGCCTCAGCCAGGTAGCACGCGGCATCAAGCGTCAGTAGCTGCAGGAGCGGGCGTTACTCGGTCTGAAACCATCCGCACAAGCCGGATTCACGGAAGTCCTTGGTTGGTTATTGGAAATCGGCGCGATTCGAATTGTGCGTAGGCATACACGCCGAAGTAACCGTAGCCAGCCCGATCAACGACGCGGTTAATGTAAGTGCTAGAATTCTGCTCATCGGTGTCTCCGTGCCATGGCAATTTTGCGCTATTGGCGCTGACTCACAAGCTTTTTCCGGTCCTTTCGGTAATGAGGGTCTTGGATCTCGGCTTAACGAGGGAATGACGCCTAAGGGGTCCCATTCGCCCTCGTGATTAGCCGTTGTCAATCTTGACGCCGGAGAACAATCCGGTTGGCTTACGAAGATCGAACGCGATGCTTGCTATGCCGATACGCTGCTGGCCGGCCAGAGCATTGATCTTGTATTTTCCAACAGCCATGTCGAGTATGTCGGCGGCCACAGGGCGTGGTCAATGCTCTCACCCGCAATTCGATCGCTTGCGCCAAGATACCTGGTGCAAACGCCATACCGTTACATTCTGATGAGGCTCCACTGGTTGTCCCCGGGAATACAATTTCTACCGCTGCAGTTCCGCTCCAAAATCGCCCCCACCCGGCCGCTGGGCCACACCTCGGGGTGGCCGAAGAACCCGGCGCTAGAAGAAATTTTGTCGACACAATTGCTTACGGCTAAGGAAATGCGACCCTACTTCCCTGAAGGAAAACTTTATTGGGAAAGGATTTTGGGGTTTCCGAAGTCGATACTTCTCCTCAGCTGCTTCGCGGACTGCCGCCGGCGGCGGTAATCTTGCCTTCGATCTTCGCCAAAGAACATTTTGGGCGGTCAACGCGCCTCCCGCGGCTGGCTATTGATTTTCGCACTCCAACTGTCGGTATCCAGTTCCAATTTCGCCAGAAACCTGCCAAAAGCCCGATCGGGCGCGACTGCCGTTAGCTTTAGAACGGGGTCGGGTGGCAGATTGACGTCACGCTGCTGCCACGAGATCACGTGGCCGTCCCTTTCTCCTGGCTCGTCGAGCTGCCGACAGGCAGCGGCATCACTCTCGTATCTCATGATTGCCTCACTTTACGAAAACCGACGACGGCAATAGACTTTCATACGTCTATTGATGCCCGAAAGGGTGGGAATTCTGGTGATGGCTGGCCACCTTGACGCAGGGCGACCGTGGAGGGTTTCAATGAGCTTTCGTCCGCCGCAATCGCTAAGGCAACCTTTTTCGGTTGAAAGCGGGTTCAATGTCGTTGAATACGAGCTCATGGCAGAGCGCGCGAACTCCCTTGGGCGCCACGGGCGCAAGGTCGAATCGGCGCTCCACAGATTGAAGGCATGGGACGCAGGACGCCAAGTCGACAACGCAAGGGAAAGCCTCCTAAACGAAGCGTCGGATGCCGTTTGGGCGTTGTTCGTGCAGCGCGAAATTTGCGGATTGCGAAACAGCCGCGATGTCATCCAGCGCTACGGCATACCGGACGAGGTGCTGGCGCGCCTGGGATCGACGCGCCGCTGACGATGATGCGTGCGCCAGCCCAAGCGCGAAAAGGTGATTGGCGGGACCGGGTCGGCTGCGGTAGGACTTCCCGCAATATTGCCTGCCTCCGGAGAATACCGAGTGTCGATTGCCGATATTTCCTTGCTGAGCGCTTTGATTGCCGGTGCGCTTTCATTTTTGTCGCCCTGCGTCCTGCCCCTTGTACCGCCTTATCTCTGCTACATGGCTGGCATCTCCGTCGAGCAGTTCCGCGGCGGCGGCGCCGTGACGGTCGCACCTGACGTACGGCGCGGCGTTCTGCTTTCAGCGCTGTTCTTTACCCTTGGCTTTGCCACCGTCTTCGTGGCGCTTGGCGCGGGTGCTTCGAGCATCGGCATGGCACTTCGCCAGCATCTCGATCTCTTGGCGAAGATTGGAGGCATTATCATCATCATCATGGGCCTCAACTTCCTCGGCCTCTTCCGAATCGGGCTGCTCGCGCGTGAAGCCCGCTTCCAGGGAGGCGGCAAGCCGGCGACGCTGACGGGGGCCTATGTCATGGGGCTTGCCTTCGCCTTTGGCTGGACGCCCTGCATCGGTCCAGTTCTCGGCGCGATCCTCGGCGTCGCCGCCTCGCGCGAAACGGTCGGCTCCGGTGCCGGTTTGCTTGCCGTCTATTCGCTGGGGCTTGCCATCCCATTTTGGATCGCGGCAGGTTTCTCGAGTGCCTTCATGGGTTTCCTTGTGCGCTTCCGGAGGCATCTCGGTGCCGTCGAGAAGGTCATGGGCGTGTTCCTGATCCTGACCGGCCTTGCCTTCATGTTCGGATTCGTCAGCGGTGCCGCAATCTGGTTCCAACAGACCTTTCCAATCCTGATGAAAATCGGCTAAGCGGATACCTCGCACTCCGCCGACCATCCGCACTGGACCAGCAATTGGCCGATATCGTCAGTCTTCTGTTGCCGTTCTTCGGCTTGATTTTCATCGGTTGCATCGCAGCAAAAGCCACAAAACAGCCGGCGGACGCGCTCGGGTGGCTGAACACCTTCATCATCTACGCCGCCCTGCCCGCGCTTTTCTTCAAGCTCGTCTCGCGTACGCCTTTCGAAGATCTGACGCGGATCGATTTCATCGTTACGGACTTGGCGGCTACCTATTCGGTCTTCATCGCCCTCTTTGCGATCGGACGATGGATCCGCGGGAACGCGCTTGCCGACTGCACGATCCAGTCGTTTGCCGGCGCATACGGCAATATCGGCTACATGGGGCCAGGTCTGGCGTTGCTGGCGCTCGGAGAAGAGGCCGCCGTCCCGGTCGCCCTGATCGTCTGCCTGGAAAATGCGCTTCACTTCATCGTCGCGCCGGCCCTGATGGCAGCCGCGGGCGACGACAGACGTTCACCTGCGCAACTCGTCTTCGACATCGCCCGGAAAGTGGCCCTCCATCCGTTCATTCTGTCGACGACGCTGGGCTTCGTGGCAGCAGCCCTCCATGTCGATCAGCCGCTCGCTTTCCAACGGTTTGTCGACTACCTCGCGCAGGCAGCCGCTCCGTGCGCACTGTTTGCGATGGGTGTCACACTGGCGCTCCGCCCGCTGAAACGTATACCGGCCGAAATCGGCTACATCGTTCCCGCAAAGCTGATCATTCACCCGATTGTCGTGTTTTTGGCTCTCACGGCAGTCGGGGGGTTCGAGCCGGTATGGATCCATGCCGCCATCCTGCTCGCCGCACTGCCGACGGCAACGAATGTCTTCATCATCGGCCAGCAATACGGCGTCTGGCAGGAGCGCGCCTCGGCGACGATCCTGATCACCACGCTACTCTCGGTCGCGACCGTGTCGATCTTCCTGATCGCAATAAAATCAGGCTTTCTTCCGGCTTAGGCTCACCCTGATCGCAGCCGGAATACCCCGAAAACCGCGACCGGGTTCGAGCCCCTCGCGCATGACGATGCTGCGGAGTGGCGCGAGCGCCGACAGGATATGCAGGCCCGCCGCACGCAGCACCTGCATTGGGAGGAAATCAGAGAGCAGCGAGCGGTTGAGGAGATCGACGCTCGCAGTGCGCGTCATGATATCGGTACGGCGCTTGCGGTCGAACTGGTCGCCGGCATCGGCGGCAATCTGCAATTCTGGACGCGCGCAGAGAACCTCAGTCAGCACCATCACATCGCGCAGGCTCAGATTCAGTCCCTGTGCGCCGATTGGCGGGAAGACGTGCGCCGCTTCGCCGATCAGCGCCGTGCGGCCCCTGCCGGAGCAGTGCGCCATCATGCCGGAGAGCGGCCAGACCTGGACGCCAGTCTCGACGCTGACCTTGCCGAGCAGCGACTGCATCCGCTCCTCGACGACGTTGCTTAACTCGGCAGGCGAGAGTTCGTTGCGGGCTTCGGCATCCGACGGGTTCTGGACCCAGACGAGACTCGAACGGTTGCCCGGCAGCGGCACCTGCGTGAACGGGCCGCTCTCGGTATGGAATTCGGTCGAGATGTTCTCGTGCGGCAGCGAATGGGCGAAATTCAGGACCATCGCCGTTTGCGGATAGGACCAGTTGCGTACGCCGATCCCGACCGTTTCCCGCAGCTTCGACCGGCGGCCGTCGGCGCCCACGGCAAAGCCGGCGACGAGCACATCGCCATCAGCCAGCGTTATTGCGACTGCATCAGAGGTAAGCTCAATCGCGACAGCCAATGCACTGAAGCGCGTGATGTTGCTCTCCGCGGCAATCGCGGCTTCCAGCACTTCCGTCAGCGCCTTGTTCGGAAAATTGTAGCCGAATGCTTCGAGCCCTACTTCGGCCGCACGGAACGTTGTAGTCGGCGCGCGCAGCAGGCGATTCGTGCCGTCGATGATGCGCATGGTGGCAAGCGGCGCTGCCGAGGGCTTCAGCTTTTCCCAAAGCGTCAGCCGGTCGAGAAAGCGGATCGACTGATCCATCAGCGCGGTCGTGCGCCGGTCCTCCCTTGGAGCCGGCGGCGCGATGAGTGCTACATTGCGTCCGCCGCGCGCCAAAGCGAAGGCGGCGATCATGCCTGCCAGGCCGCCGCCGATTACCGCTACTTCGAATGTCTTCATTGCACCGTTCCGTCAACTGATGACGGCGAGCCGGCCTTATGCCGCCGGCTTCGCCTGACGGCGCCAACTATAGCTCTTGCCGGCGTCGGCGTCACGGGCAGCGGGCTGATAATAATGCGGAATTGCCGGAAGACGCTTCTCGGCAAGGCGCTTCAGCGCAGTCTCGTTGGTGACTGCGAAGCTGTCGATGCCGACGCGCAGCATCAGCGGCACCTGGTCGATCAGAACGTCGCCGACGGCGCGCAGCTCGTTGGTATAGCCCAGCCGATCACGCAGCAGCGTTGCGTGGCTGAAGGCGCGGCCGTCGTTGAATGCCGGGAATGCGACCGCGACAAGTTCGAGCCGGTCCAGATAAGGACCGAGCCTGTGGACGTCGTCCGCTGGCTTGATAAGCACGCCAAAGCTGACTTCGTTGCTTTCCTCCGCCCAGGCGATTAGCTCGTCCAGGCTGAAAAGGGGTTTCTGCCCCTCGCCTGCCTTCAGTTCTTCCGTTTCGATCACCCACGGATCGTTCTCGACGAAGCCTGTTTCTCTCCAGATCTTTATCATCGTCTTCTCCTTATGCCGCTTCCGCTGCCGAGCCATAGAGCGCGTCCTTGAACGGCTGCGCGCCGACGCGGCGATAGGCTTCGAGGAAGATCTCCGACGGATCTTTGCGGAGCCCCAGATAGGTATCGACAATGGTCTCGATCGCGTCCGTCACCTTACCCGGCTCGAATCCACGGCCGATGATCTCGCCGATCGAGGTGTGTTCGTCACCGGAGCCGCCGAGCGTGATCTGGTAGAGTTCCGCTCCCTTCTTCTCAACGCCGAGCAGGCCGATGTGTCCAACATGATGGTGGCCGCAGGCGTTGATGCAGCCGGAGATCTTGATCTTCAGCTCACCGATCTCAGCCTGGCGCTCGGCCGCGCCGAAGCGGGTCGAGATTTCCTGCGCAATCGGAATGGAGCGCGCATTGGCGAGTGCGCAGTAGTCCAGCCCGGGACAGGCAATAATGTCGGTGATCAGGCCGGCATTGGCTTCGGCAAGACCGATTGCCACCAGACCGCGATAAACGACCTCGAGGTCGGCGAGCGCAACGTGCGGCAGGATTAGGTTCTGCTCGTGGCTGACGCGGATTTCGTCGAAGGCGTATTCTTCGGCTATGTCTGCGACCGCCTCCATCTGGCCGTCCGATGCATCGCCCGGGATGCCGCCGATCGGCTTCAGCGAGATGGTCACCATGCCGTAGTCGGGATTTTTGTGCGGCTGCACGTTCTGCTGCACCCAGCGGGCGAAGTCCGGATCGGCCTTCTTCCAGCGGGCGAGGTTTTCCCAGCCTTCGGCGCGCTCGGGCAGAGCCGGCGGTGCGAAGTAGGCGCTGATCGCCTGAACGTCGGATTCCGGCAGCTTGAGATCCGAGTCCTTCAGTTGCGCGAACTCGACCTCGACCTGACGGGCCAGTTCTTCGGCGCCGGTTTCGTGCACGAGGATCTTGATGCGCGCCTTGTACTTGTTGTCGCGGCGGCCATGCAGGTTGTACACGCGCATGACGGCGGTCGTGTAGGACAGCAGATCCTCTTCCGGCAGAAAGTCGCGGATCAGCTTGGCGATCATCGGCGTGCGGCCCTGGCCACCGCCGACGTAAACGGCAAAGCCGATCTCTCCCTTGTCGTTCTTCTTGAGGTGCAGGCCGATATCGTGGACCTGGATGGCGGCGCGGTCGCGCTCGGCGCCTGTCACCGCTATCTTGAACTTGCGCGGCAGGAACGAGAACTCCGGGTGAACCGACGACCACTGGCGCAGAATTTCCGCGTAGGGACGCGGATCGGCCACTTCGTCGGCGGCAGCGCCGGCAAAATGATCGGCCGTCACGTTTCTGATGCAATTGCCTGAGGTCTGGATGGCATGCATCTCGACTGTCGCAAGCTCGGCGAGCACGTCAGGCATGTCTGACAGTTTCGGCCAGTTGAACTGCAGGTTCTGGCGCGTCGTGAAGTGGCCGTAGCCACGGTCGTAGGTGCGTGCGACGTGAGCGAGCATGCGCATCTGGCGCGAGCTCAGCGTCCCGTAAGGAATGGCGATGCGCAGCATGTAGGCATGGAGCTGCAGGTAGACGCCGTTCATCAGGCGCAGCGGCTTGAACGCATCCTCGGCAAGCTCGCCGGAGAGGCGGCGCTGAACCTGGTCGCGAAACTGCTCGACGCGCTCGGCGACAAAGGCGTGGTCAAATTCGTCGTAACGGTACATCTGCTTCCTCAGACTGCGATGAATTCGGGATCAGCCGGCTTGTAGCCCGGCGCATATTCCATGGTCGGACCCTGCGCGCGAATACGCTCGCGAAGTCGCAACGGCCAAAGAACCCCGTCGGTTTCCTGAACCTCGATGACACTGACGTCAACGACCTTGTTGTCGGCATAGGACTTCTTGCCGATTTCTTCTAGTGCGGTAACGGCTTCTGTGTGACGGGCAACGAGCGCGTCCTGCAGCGAGGTCACCCATTCGCCGTTGGCGTCAAGCCATACGGCAATGCCATCCGTCAGCCGGTTGGCGGTCAGAACCTTGTCTACCATATTCAACTCCTTGCAAATTCCTCGACCCGCGCGCGTTCATGTACCAGCGGTTCGGACAGTTCGAAATTGGCGCCTGCGACGGCGTCGCCGATGATAACCATGACGGGTCCAGTCAACTGGTCGCGGTGCTGAAGATCCGGAAGATCCCGCAGTACACCGTGCAGCAGCCGGCGATCCGGCCGGCTTGCGTTTTCGACGACGGCGACAGTGGTCTCCGGCGGAAGACCCGCCTGCATCAGGCGCTCGGCGACGGAGGCCGCGACGGTGCGCCCCATGTAGACGGCAATTGTCGCACCCGAGACGGCCAGGCTTGCCCAATCCGGGAGGACATCGCCGGTCAGATCGTGTCCTGTTGTAAAGACCAGCGACGACGCGACACCGCGCAGCGTCAGCGGCAGTTCGAAATCCGCAGCCGCCGCGAAAGCCGAGGTGATACCGGGAACGACCTCGTAGGAAATGCCCGCGATACGCAAGGCCGCCATTTCTTCACCTGCCCGGCCATAAACCAGCGGATCTCCGGATTTCAGCCGAGCCACGCGCTTGCCTTGACGGCCGAGATTGACGAGCAGGTCGTTGATCTCTTCCTGAGACTTGGAATGGCAGCCTTTGCGCTTGCCGACAGACAGACGTTCCGCATCGCGGCGGCCCATGTCGACGATTTCCTGCGGCACCAACGCGTCGTAAACGATGACATCTGCTTCCATCATTACGCGCTGCGCGCGCAGCGTCAGCAGATCCACGGCACCCGGGCCCGCGCCGACGAGCCAGACGTGGCCCCGAACCTCGTCCAAGGACTGCAGCAGACCGATGGCGATACGTTTCGCCTTTGGCAGGTTTTCGTTTGCAACGGCATCGGCAACCGCACCGGAAAAGAAACGGTGCCAGAAAAGGCGGCGTGCTGCACCTTTCGGCACAAGATGCTCGACGGCCCTGCGGTAGTTGATCGCAAGCTGCGCCAGTCGTCCGAGCGACGGCGCGAGCAACTGGTCGACCTGAGCGCGGATCATCTGAGCAAGTACTGGGCCGGCACCTTCCGTACCGATCGCCACCGCGACGGGGGCACGGTTGACGAGAGCCGGCGTAAAAAAGTCGCAATAATCGGGCTGATCGACAGCGTTTGCAGGCGCGCGCTCGATCCGTGCTGCGTCCACGATCGCGCGATCCCGAGCAGCATCGCCGGTCGCGGCGAAGACCAGGACGGCTCCGCGCACCTGATCGACAGTAAAGCTCGCTCGCACCGTCTCGATCCGGTTCGCGATCAGATAGGCATGATAATCCGCTTCCGGCCTGTCAGCATAGGCAACGATGCACGCCTTCGTGTTCAACAACAGACGCACCTTTGCAAAGGCCTCGTCGCCATTGCCGAAGACGGCCGCAACCTTGCCCTCAACGCGGAAGAAAGCAGGAAACACCGACAGCTGTTCACTTTTGGAGGGCATCATCAATCCATTTCGAAGTTGCCGGAATATGCACTGTCCGCCCAGCCAATTGAAGAAACAGAAATTCGAAAGCCCACGCGGGCGCGTATTCTTTTACTCGGCTTGTCAGTGATTTGAGCAAAAGTCACCGGTGCGGCTTCAGGAACACACCGCTTCTGCCGCAACGCAATATAAAGGCTGTGACAAATCCGGTAGGCGGCCGAAATCGGCATTTGCCTGCTGTGCCGCTGACGATAGAGTGCGCTAACGAAGGAGATCGCCATGTCTGATAACACAATCGCTGCTCGCCTGCTCAATGTCATGGAGCACGACATCCTGCCGATGACGGAACGTGGCGTTGCCCTTGGTAACAAGGTTTTCGGCGCCGCCATTCTGCGTAAATCCGATCTTTCTCTCGTCGTGGCCGAAACAAACAACGAGCTGGAAAATCCCCTCTGGCATGGCGAAGTCCACACGCTGAAGCGTTTCTACGAACTCGACGAAAAACCGGCCACCAAGGATCTTATCTTTCTGTCGACGCACGAGCCGTGTACGATGTGCATGTCGGCAATCACCTGGGCCGGTTTCGATAATTTCTACTATTTCTTCAGCCACGAAGATTCGCGCGATGCCTTTGCGATCCCGCATGACCTCAAGATTCTCAAGGAAGTATTTGGCCTGGAGCCGGGCGCCTACCGACGCCGAAACGCCTTCTGGAACAGTTTTGCCGTCGCCGATCTCGTGGCAACCGAAAACGACGACCTGAAGGGCGAATTGAAGACCCAGACGGCACGGATCAAGGCGCGCTACGACGCCCTCTCGGACGCCTATCAATCGTCTAAAGGCGACAACGACATTCCGCTGAACTGAGATACCATGGAACAGTCAAGAGACATTTCACGCCTCATCGAGATCATGGCGGCGCTGCGCAATCCGGAAACCGGATGCCCGTGGGACATCGTCCAGACGTTCGAGACGATCAAGCCCTACACGATCGAGGAGGCTTACGAGGTCTCCGACGCGATCGAGCGCAACGATATGGACGACCTATGCGAGGAGCTCGGCGATTTATTGCTGCAGGTCGTTTTCCACGCGCGCATGGCCGAGGAAGCGGGCGAATTTTCCTTTGGCGACGTCGTCGAGGCAATCACCGCCAAGATGATCCGCCGCCACCCGCATGTCTTCGACCGTTCCGATGCCGGTACGCCCGACGCGGTAAAGAAACAGTGGGACGAGATCAAGCAGGCGGAGAAACGCGAGCGCGTGGAGCGGCGTGCCAGGCGCGGGATCTCCTCCGGGGATTTCAAGGCGGGCTTTCTCGGCTCCGTGCAACGGAGCTTTCCCGCGCTCACTGAGGCGCTGAAGCTTCAGGAAAAGGCTGCGAAAGTCGGCTTCGACTGGTCGGCACCCGAGCCCATCCTCGACAAGATCGAGGAAGAGATCGGCGAACTTCGCGTGGCATTGAATGAAGGCGATCAGAAAAAGGTCAGCGACGAACTCGGCGATCTGATCTTCGCCGTCGCCAATATCGGCAGACACGTTAATGCCGACCCGGAACAGGCGCTGCGTGGGACAAACACGAAATTTCGACGCCGTTTCAATCACATTGAAACAACTCTTCAAGCAGAAGGCGAAACGTTGGAGGCGGCCACTCTCGAACGGATGGAAGAGATCTGGCAGGCAGCGAAGGCTATCGAACGCCAGCTGGCCTGACCGCTAGAGAACATCCGCTTTTATTCGAATCGCGAAAGCGCGCTGGAATTGCTCTACTCCCAATCTTCGCGCTGCGCCTTCGGACCATTGCCCAGTCGGCGCTCAAGTTCGACGGCCTCGGTCTCGGACAGGCGCAGATCGAGTGTAATCGATCCGTCCTCGTTGTCGTTCCGGCTATCGATGATCGCGTGATCGTAGAGCCAGGGGAGCAGCGCCAGCCTGTCCACTGGCAGCGTTACCGTCGTTTCGGTCAGCACGCCAGACAGCCTGCGGCTGATCTCGTCCATCAGACCGTCGATGCCCTCACCACTGACAGCGGATACTGCGACGACATTGGGAGTTCCCTGCGCCTTCTGGACGAGGACCGCGTGGAATTCAGGTTCCAGGCGGTCGATCTTGTTCCAGACTTCAATGATGCGCTTTTCACCCTCTGCCTCGTCGATGCCAAGGTCCTTGAGGATACGCAGCACGTCGGCGCTCTGCGCCTGATTGTCGACATCGGCCATGTCGCGGACGTGCAGAACGAGATCGGCTTCCAGCACCTCTTCGAGCGTCGCGCGAAAGGCGGCAACAAGGTGCGTGGGAAGGTCGGAGATGAAGCCGACCGTGTCCGATAGAATGACCGTTCGGCCATGCGGCAGCTTCATGCGGCGCAGCGTCGGGTCGAGCGTTGCAAACAGCATGTCTTCGGCAAGCACGCCGGCGCCGGTGATGCGATTGAACAGTGTCGACTTGCCGGCGTTCGTGTAGCCGACGAGCGCCACGATCGGATGCGGCACCTTCTTGCGCTTGGCCCGATGAAGCTGGCGAGTGCGCACTACCTGCTCAAGCTCGCGCTCGAGCTTGATGATGCGGTCCTGCAGCATGCGACGGTCGGCTTCGATCTGGGTTTCGCCCGGGCCGCCCATGAAGCCGCCACCGCCACGCTGGCGTTCAAGGTGCGTCCAGCTGCGAACCAGGCGTCCCTTCTGATAATTGAGATGCGCAAGATCGACCTGCAGCGTGCCTTCCTTGGTGGAGGCGCGGCGTCCGAAGATTTCCAGAATGAGGCCCGTACGGTCGATGACCTTGGCGTTCCATTCTTTCTCGAGGTTGCGCTGCTGGACGGGTGTCAAGGGATGGTCGACGATCACAAGACCAGAGTCGTTCTCGTCGAGTGATGCCTTGATCTCCTCCAGCTTGCCGGTGCCCATCAGCGTCGCAGGGCGCGGATCATTGACCGACACAATGACGCCATTCACAACATCGAGGTCGATCGCCTGTGCAAGGCCGATTGCTTCCTCGAGGCGGCTTTCTGGCGTCCGCGTCACCGTCGCCTGTCCATCAGACGCATTGCGTCCGCCGCGCGCCTTCTTGAGCACAGGCACGATAACGGTCGCACGCATGTCATCCCGGTGCTTTACCGCTTCCGGGACTATTGAATCATTCTTGGTATCGCGTGTCGAAATGACGGGTTGTCCTGTTAGGAAGCGGCTTCTTCGCTCTCGAACATCTGCATCGGCTGGCCGGGCATTATCGTCGAGATCGCGTGCTTATACACGAGTTGCGAGTGGCCGTCACGGCGAAGCAAAACGCAGAAATTGTCGAAAGAGGTGACAACACCCGTCAGCTTAACACCGTTAATGAGAAAAATTGTCAGTGAAATCTTTTGTTTGCGAACAGTATTGAGAAACAAGTCCTGCAAATTCTGAGAACGTTCCGCCATCGCGCCGATTCTTTCTTTATTGCCGGCTTGGTCTCGCCGGTGAAATAGTATTCATCCTCGCCTGCAGGCAGCCGACAACCCTCATCCCCTCTGCCCAGAACGTCTTGGTATCAAATCGCAATCTTTTCCGCAACGTCGAAAAATGCTTCTCGAATTTTCGCTGAGAGGCTGCCCGGATGCCCATTGGCGATCGTCTGGCCGTCTACAGAAACGACCGGGAAGCAGATGCTCGTAGCGGCTGTAATGAAGACTTCACGCGCGCCCATCATCTCCGAAACCGAGAACTTTCGCTCCTCAATCTTCAACCCCAGCTTAGCGGCTATATCCACTAGCGTGGTGCGTGTAATACCGCGCAGGATTCCATGCTCGGCCGGTCGCGTGACGAGAGTTCCATTGCGATCGACGATCCAGATGTTTGTGGCAGCCCCCTCCTTCACCATGCCGTCCGCATCGACGTAGATCGCTTCCTGGGCTCCAGCCTCCTTTGCCTGCTGGCGGGCCATGGCATTCGGCAGGAGACCGACGGACTTGATATCGACGCGATCCCAGCGGTTGTCGCGAACGGTGATCGCCTTGATACCGTTGGCATTCTTCTTCGCGATGATTGCGGGATCGGTGCTCTTTGCGGTAATCACCAGCGAGGGCGGCGTGCCTTCCGCGGGAAACACATGGTCGCGCCGCGCAACGCCTCGGGTGACCTGCATGTAAAACAGCCCATTGCGCACGCGGTTACGGCGCAGCGTCTCGCGGATCACTGATGTCAGAGCGTTGCGGCTCATCGGCCAGGCGATCCGTAGTTCGCCAAGCGAGCGGTCCAGCCTGTTCAGGTGCCGTGTCAGATCGATGATATAGCCCTGCCTGATTTCGCAGACCTCGTAAACGCCGTCTGCAAACTGATACCCGCGATCCTCGATATGCACCATGGCATTCGAATGCCTGACGTAACGGCCGTTCACATAAGCTATTCTTGGCATGGAAAACCTGATTGTCGAAAGACGCAGAAGGAAAGAGGGACGGCGCAAAAGCGCCGCCTGTTGTCAAACGCCGAGCGACTTCAGCTTGCGATGAAGTGCCGAACGCTCCATGCCGACGAACTCGGCAGTGCGCGAGATGTTGCCGCCGAAGCGGTTGATCTGGGCGATGAGATAGTCCTTCTCGAACATCTCACGCGCCTCGCGGAGCGGCAGTGTCATGATGTGGTAGTCGTTCTTCGCCGAGACTTTCGGCAGCATGTCACCGAGATCGGTCGGCAGCATGTCAGCCGTAATGGGCGCGTCCGGTCCATCGGAGCGGGCCAGGATCATCAGACGTTCGATGTTGTTGCGAAGCTGGCGAATGTTGCCTGGCCAGTCATGAGCCTGCAGAACGGCCATGGCATCGTCGCCTATGCGACGCGTGCGGATGCCCGCCTGCTCGGAGATCTGCCGCATCAGCTGGTCGACCAGGAACGGGATGTCTTCGCGACGCTCGGCCAGCGCCGGAACGCGGACCGGCACTACGGCCAGGCGATGGTAGAGATCCTCGCGGAACCAGCCTTCGGCGATACGACTTTCAAGATTATAGGCAGTGGATGAGACGATGCGCACATCCACCTTCACCCGCTTCGACCCGCCAACCCGCTCAAACTGCTGATCGACAAGCACGCGCAGGATCTTGTTCTGCGTCTCGCGCGGCATTTCACCGACTTCGTCGAGATAGAGAATACCGCGATGCGCTTCTTCAAGCGCGCCGATCTTGCGGGCCTGCCCTGGCGATCCCTCGGTGCCGAAGAGCGCGATCTCCATGCGATCCGGCGTGATGTTGGCCGCATTGAGGGCGACAAACGGGCCGTTCGATCGCGCCGACTTCTTGTGGATCATCCGCGCAACCAGTTCCTTGCCAGAACCGGAGGCGCCGAGAATCATGATGCGACTATTGGTCGGAGAGACCTTTTCGATGTTCTGGCGCAGCTGCGAAACTGCGACTGAAGTACCGATCAGTTCAACGGGATCGCCGGCCTTTCGCTTCAGCTCGGACACTTCGCGCTTGAGCTTGGAGTTTTCCAGCGCGCGCTCGGCGATCAGGATCAGCCGATCGGCCTTGAACGGCTTCTCGATGAAATCGAAAGCGCCGCGCTTGATCGCCGAAACGGCAGTCTCGATGTTGCCGTGGCCCGAAATCATCACGACAGGGATATCGGGGTGACGCGTCTTGATCTCGTCTAGCAACGAGAGGCCATCGAGCTTGCTCCCCTGCATCCAGATATCGAGAAAAATCAGCCGCGGCGCGCGGTCGGAGATCGCCGCGAGCGCGCTGTCGCTGTCGTGCGCCGTGCGCGTCTCGTGCCCCTCGTCGGAGAGAATGCCGGAAACAATCTCGCGAATGTCGTGCTCGTCGTCGACGACCAGAATATCAGAGGCCATATGCGCTTTCCTTGTCACTTGCGGCCGGGACTCCGGGCATTGTTTCCAGGCGTGGCAGATGCACGCGGATCATGGCCCCTCGTCCCCGGTCAAAATCGGCGGGCGCGTCGTGCAATTCGAGCTGTCCGCCGTGTTCTTCAATAATCTTCTTGACGATGGCCAGGCCGAGACCGGTCCCCTTTTCGCGCATCGTCATATAGGGTTCCAGGATGCTATGGCGGTTCTCCACCGGCAGCCCGCGACCATTGTCGATCACGTCGACGGTAAATCGATCGCGCGCCGGATCGAGTGACGCACGCACGAGAACCTTGCGCTCATCGCGCTCGTTGCTCGGCACGGCCTCGATCGCCTCCACCGCGTTCTTAATCAAGTTTCCGAACGCCTGACCGAGCATACGACTGTCGAACTGACCCTCCAGCGGACCATCTCCCAACTCCTGCGCGAAGGTGACGTGGCTGTTGCCCATCTCGCGCAGGAAGACCGCATCGTGCAGGATCTTGCGCAGATCGCTCGGCTCCTTGGTCGGCTTCGGCATGCGGGCGAAGGATGAGAACTCGTCGACCATACGGCCGATGTCTCCCACCTGGCGGACAATGGTTTCGGTGCACTGATCGAACACACCCCGGTCCGCCGGATCGATCTGCTTTCCGAAGCGGCGCTGAATGCGCTCAGCCGAGAGCTGGATCGGCGTCAACGGGTTTTTGATCTCGTGGGCAATGCGCCGCGCAACGTCACCCCACGCGGTCGAGCGCTGGGCAATCACGAGATCGGTAATGTCGTCGAGCGTGATCACGTAGGATTCGCTCAGGTCACGCACCTCTTCGCGTGTCACCTGCACGCTCAGCGTCCTCACCGTTCCTCCGCGAACGAGCGCGATCTGTTTGCGAAAGTCGCCGCGATAGCGCGCAGCCGCCTCCGTAAGGACCTGATCGACTTCGGGAGCTATCTCGGAGAGGTTCTTACCCAGCATATGGGAGGCCGACAGTGCCATCAGCGTTTCCGCCGAGCTGTTGACGATCGTCACGCGACGGTCGTGTTCGACGCCGATGACGGCCGCGGTTACGCCTGACAGCACCGCCTCGATGAAGCGGCGGCGATCGTCCACCTCGTCCTTGGCTTCGAGGATTTCGTCGCGCTGCGTACGAATTTCCGAAATCATCTTGTTGAAGGTGCGCGACAGGTTGGCAACATCGCCATCCACCACATGCACCGGCACCACGACATCCATGTTGCCGGTGGCCACGCTGTCGGCGGCCGTAATCAGCAACCTGATCGGTCGCACGATACGGTCCGCAACGGCAATCGCCGTCCAGATCGCGGCCAGCAGAACGATCAGTGCAAAGCCAATGTACAGAACGGCGAACGCGATCTGCAGCGAGAATCGACCCGCTTCCATCGATTTATATTCGTTGGCATTCTCCTCCATCATCCGCATTGCGGTCATGACTTTGGGATCGACCGCGCGAACCGTGTAAAGAAATGCTCCGTCTATCGCTTCCAGCTTGATGATGGCGCCGACGAGATTGGTAACCCCGGGCGGGATGAGGGTGGGTTGCCCGGCAGACGCCTTGTTGAGGGCATCCGTCGGGATTGCCGGCAACGGCTTCTCCGTCTTGATGTCCGCCTGTGTCATGACCGAACCGTCGGCCTCGACCAGAAATGCGCCAAGAAGCCCGCGGCCCCGCGCCTGGCGGGTCATCAGGTCCGCGAACCCGGTGCGGTCGAGGGTGAACAGCTGACGATTGCGCTCCAGATCGTTGGCCATGGAGACGGTCTGCCCCTGAAGATAGCTCGCGTTCTCCATCATGTAAGCCTGCCCGATATTGCGGGAGGAGCTGACGATCGATTGCGTTCGCAACGCGAACCAGCGGTCGAGGCCGGCGTTCAGTGTGATGCTGGCGAAAAGGGCGACGAGGATCGCCGGCGTTATCGCGACGATTGAAAACAAAAGGACGATGCGGATATGCAGTCGTGCGGCGGCCCGGCCGCGCTTGCGTGCCTTGAAGAGACGCAAGACCTCGCGCCCGATCAGGGCTATCAATCCCAGCACGAAGAAGGAATTCACCACTACGGAGGTGATAACGACAGGCGACGTCGGCGCGATCGGGGTCAGTCCGAGAAGCACAAAAAGCGTCAGGGTGGCACAGAGAAGCGCACCCCCGGCAAGAACAAGTCCGGGCAGAGCAAACAGCGCGCGGCGATCGGTTACGGTCGTGACCGAATCGCCTTCCGCCGCTGGCGGCACCGCATCCTGCTTCATTCGCATAAATCTCCTCGCAACGGATCATATGATCCGTCACACCCGTGGATCGGATTTGGAAACCGCAACACTTCCCGCCCGAGACCGTCGAACGAGGACCAGATGGGTCTAGAACAGCTACGAAAACACAAACCCCTTGCGTGACTTATAAGCAACGCAATGTGGCGAAAATGCAACGCAGCCTGTCACATTGTCAAGCTGTACGGGAGCTTCTGTACACGGATACACCTAGTTCCCTGATCTTCTTGCGCAGCGTATTGCGGTTGAGGCCAAGCAGATCGGCCGCCTTGATCTGGTTCCCGCGCGTGGCCGTCAGTGCTGCGAGAATGAGCGGATACTCCATTTCCGTCAGCACGCGGTCATAGAGGCCGGGAGGCGGTAGGTTATCGCCGAAACTCGCGAAGTATGTTCGCATGTTTTCTTCGACAGCCTGCGCAATGGTCATGTTGCCATTGCGGATGGGCCCCTTCTCGATGGGGCTATCCGGGACGTCCGAACGCAATTCCGATTCGATGATTTCGCGCGTGATGACATCCTGCGGATAAAGCGCCATCAGGCGGCGAATAAGGTTCTCGAGTTCGCGCACGTTGCCCGGCCACGCATAGGCCTTCATCAGATCCAGCGCCTCCTGATCGAAGCGCTTGGTACCCAGGCCTTCCTTTTCCGCCTGTTGGATGAAGTGGCGGACGAGGTCTGGAATGTCTTCAGCGCGGTCGCGCAGCGGCGGCAGACGCAACGGCACCACGTTGAGGCGGTAGTAGAGGTCTTCGCGGAACAGGCCCTGGTTGATAGCCTGCTTGAGGTCCTTGTTGGTTGCTGCCACGATGCGGACATCGGTGCGGATCGGCGTGCGTCCGCCGACGGTCGTATATTCGCCCTGCTGCAGGACGCGAAGCAGGCGCGTCTGCGCATCCATCGGCATATCGCCGATTTCGTCGAGGAAGAGCGTGCCGCCCTCCGCCTGTTCGAAGCGGCCGGTCGAACGCGTCTGCGCGCCGGTGAAGGCTCCTTTTTCGTGGCCAAACAGTTCCGATTCGATCAGATCGCGCGGAATGGCGGCCATGTTGATGGCCACGAACGGGCCGTTGCGGCGCTTGCCGTAGTCGTGAAGCGCGCGGGCAACAAGCTCCTTCCCCGTGCCTGACTCGCCGGTGATCATAAGCGTCAGATCTGTCTGCATCAGGCGCGCGAGCACACGGTAGATTTCCTGCATCGCCGCCGAACGGCCCACCAACGGCATCCCATCCTGCATGTCCTCATCGAGCTTCACCGGCTTGCGTTTCGGTTCCGCCAGCGCACGCCCGATGATGCCGATCAGTTCGGTCAGGTCGAATGGCTTCGGGAGATAGTCGTAGGCGCCCTTCTCCGACGCCTTGATGGCAGTCATAAAGGTGTTCTGTGCGCTCATGACGAGGACCGGGAGGTCCGGACGCGCCTTCTTTATGCGCGGCAGCAGATCGAATGCATTCTCATCCGGCATCACGACGTCAGTCACGACGAGATCGCCCTCGCCGGCCGAAACCCAGCGCCACAGCGTTGCGGCATTGGAGGTGATACGCACGTCATAACCGGCTCGGCTCAAGGCCTGATTAAGCACGGTACGAATTGCCGCATCATCATCTGCGACGAGGATCGTTGCTGTCATCGAGAAGGTCCTGGTCCTGTGGGGTTCATGATCGTTGCGTCCTCAAGCGAGGCATCCTTGGATGCAGGCATGAGAACACGGAAGGTTGTCTTGTTGCTCTGGCTGTCGCATTCGATGATGCCACCGTGATCGCCGATGATCTTGGCCACGAGCGCAAGGCCAAGGCCGCTACCGTTCGTCTTCGTGGTAATGAACGGATCGAAGAGATGGGGCAGTAGATCGGATGGCACGCCCGGTCCGTTGTCCTGAACGCAGAACTCCAGCGGCAGCGAAATCTTCTCCCGCGTGCCGGCAACCGAAAGGCGGATGCCGGGGCGGTAGGCGGTCGTCAGCACGATCTCGCCGTCCGGCCGGTCGCCGACCGCCTCTGCGGCATTCTTGACGAGGTTGAGGAAAACCTGAACGAGCTGATCGCGGTTGGCATAGACTGATGGCAACGACGGGTCGTAGCTTTCCGTGATCCGGAGATGACGCGCGAAGCCTGCCTTGGCGACCGCCTTCACATGATCGAGAACAGAATGAATGTTGACCGGCACGCGATCGACCGGGCGCTCGTCCGAGAACACCTCCATGCGATCGACAAGCGAAACAATACGGTCGGTTTCGTCGCAGATAAGACGCGTAAGGGCACGATCTTCATCGTCTGCCGACTGCTCGAGAAGCTGTGCTGCGCCGCGAATCCCCGAGAGCGGATTCTTGATCTCATGCGCAAGCATCGAGGCCAGGCCGGTCACCGAGCGGGCCGCCGCGCGATGGGTCAGCTGCCGGTCGATTTTGTCGGCCATCGAGCGCTCCTGGAAGACGATCACGACGGAGCCGGGTTCGCTAACCACCGGTGCCACGTAAATATCCACCAGCTTGTCCTGGCCAAGCCGGGGCGAACTCAGGTCGACGCGATACTCGTTGATCGGTGCGCGGCGTTCCCTCACTTGATCGATCAGCGCCAGAAGCGGGCTTCCGAACGGAATGAATGTCGAGATCTTGTAGCGAGCAAGATGCGAGGCACTGGCGCCGAAGAACGCCTCGGCTTCCCAATTGGCAAATACCACAAGCCCGGCCTCATTGACCATGACAACCGGATTCTGAATGGCGTTGAGCACCGCCATGGCAACGGCGCTGCCGGCATGGTCGGCCGATAGCGGCATATCGTTTGTCATGCGGCCTCCCGGGTCTCGTTGTCAGATGCCGCGGCTGTCAGGGCATCGTAGAATCGTTGCGAAACCTCAGCGGGATCCCGCGCAGTCATGATCGCAGCTTTGTCGGCCGCCGCGATTGCCGGAGCGAAGCGCTCCAGATACCAACCGAGATGCTTGCGCGCATGGCGTACGGCAACCCCCTCGCCATAGAACTCAAGCATCGTCCGATAGTGCTCGGCAGCAATATCGGCGATCTCCCGGCCCTGCGGCGCCTCCCCTCCGGCAAGCACGCCCGCATGCCAAGGCCGCCCTTGGCACCCGCGACCGATCATGACTGCGTCTGCGCAGGAGCGCCGCAGAATTTCATGTGCATCCTCAACGGTCTCGACATCGCCGTTGGCGACCAACGGAATGGAGAGGACGTCGCGGACAGCGCGGATCGCATCCCAATCGGCGCGCCCCTCGTAAAACTGCATGCGCGTACGGCCGTGAATGGTCACGAGCTGAACGCCGGCATCCTCGGCGCGCTTGGCGATCTCAGGGGCGTTGATGGAATTCTCGTCCCAGCCTAGCCGCATCTTCAGCGTCACGGGCACATTGACTGCCTTGACGGTCGCTTCGATGAGACCAAGCGCATGCTCGGGATCGCGCATCAGGGCGGAACCGGAGTAGCCGCCGATCACCTTCTTGGCAGGACAGCCCATGTTGATGTCAATGATGTCGGCACCGTGGTCTGCGGCAATTTTTGCAGCCTCCGCCATCCAATGCGCCTCACGCCCCGCAAGCTGCACCATATGCGGCTGGAAGCCCGCGGCCTCCAGTCGCGCCCAGGATTCGGAGGTATTGTTGACAAGTTCGCGGCTTGCCACCATTTCCGTCACGACCAGGCCGGCACCATGGCGCGACGCCAACTGGCGGAAGGGCATATCGGTTACGCCGGACATCGGTGCCAGCACGACGCGGTTGCGCACCGTGACGGTTCCGATCCGCAAAGGGGATGCGAGGTCTACTTCAGACAAATGATTATCTTTCAGGCACGCCGGACAGGTGCACTATTTTTAGACAGGTTTAAATGGCTTGCCAAGGGGGCAGAGCCCGAATTGATATTTTTCGGGCAAATGCTGGAATTCGGTGCGCCAAGCCGTTAGAGCACCAGTGCAAATTCTGCTTTTTGGGGATTTATGCCGCAAATGCATCAAACGCAACCGATATCGATCGGAATTGTCGTCGTCGCCGCCGGACGCGGCGAACGCGCGGGCGCGTCTGAAGACGGGCCGAAACAGTATCGCCTGATCGGCAGCAAGCCGGTCATTGCACATACGCTCGAAAAATTCATCGCATGGCATGCGGCACGACAGATCGTCGTGGTGATTCATCCTGACGACGAGGCGCTCTTTGCCAAGGCTGCCGGCGAACTTGCATCCGGTGTCCCGGTCGATGTCGTTCACGGCGGTGCCACGCGCCAGCAGTCGGTTCTGGCAGGCCTGCGTCATCTGAAGTCAAAGGCGGTTACGCATGTCATGATCCACGACGCGGTGCGGCCGTTCTTCGAGCACGACCTCCTCGCTCGTATCGCCGACGCCCTATCGGACGGCGCGGATGCCGTTTTACCGGCGATGGCCGTTGCGGACACCCTGAAACGCGCCGATGCTAGCGGGACGGTGATTGAAACGGTTCCCCGCGCGCAGCTTTATGCCGCACAGACGCCGCAATCCTTCGCCTTCGAACCTATTTTTGCCGCGCACGAGAAAGCAGCGAGCGCGGGGCGTGCCGATTTCACCGACGACGCTGCCATTGCCGAATGGGCGGGCATTCCGGTTATCATCGTCGAAGGAACTGTGGACAACGTGAAGCTGACAATGAGGCGTGACATCGCGATGGCGGACAACAGACTTTCAGGCACGCACCTTCCCGATGTGCGCACCGGCAACGGCTACGACGTACACCAGCTCGAGGCCGGCGACGGCGTGACGCTGTGCGGCGTCTTCATTCCGCACGACCAGACGCTGAAGGGACATTCAGATGCCGATGTTGCGCTTCACGCACTGACGGACGCCCTGCTTGCCACTTGTGGCGCCGGCGATATCGGCGACCATTTCCCGCCATCGGATCCGAGGTGGAAAGGTGCCCCGTCGCGCATCTTCATCGAGCATGCCGCCAGGATCGTGCGGGAGCGCGGCGGTACTATCATGAACGCCGACGTGTCGCTTATCGCCGAAGCACCGAAGGTCGGTCCGCACCGCGATGCAATGCGCGCCAAGCTATCAGAGTTTCTCGGCATTTCGATCGACCGGTGCTCGGTCAAGGCCACCACCAACGAGACGATCGGCTTCGTCGGCCGCCGCGAGGGCATCGCTGCGATCGCCACTGCCACCGTCGTGTATCGAGGTGCCAAGCCATGAGCCCGTTCCCTGCCGACATTATCGCGGAGGCCGAAGCAATCATCCGCGACTTCACGGCTGCCGGATTGATGATCTCGGCGGCAGAATCCTGCACCGGTGGCCTGATTGCCGGCGCCCTGACGGAGATCGCTGGCTCTTCGGCGGTCGTGGACCGGGGCTTCGTCACCTATACGAATAAGGCAAAGACCGAGATGCTAGGCGTCCAGGAAGACACGCTCGCCCGCTATGGTGCGGTCTCGGAAGAGACGGCGCGGCAAATGGTGCACGGCGCCCTCTTCCGCTCACATGCCGACATAGCGATCGCGGTGACCGGCGTAGCCGGTCCAGGCGGAGGATCGGCGGAGAAGCCGGTCGGCCTTGTTCACCTTGCGGCTAAGTCACGCACGTCCGGGCTTGCTCATCGAAAGATGCTCTACGGGGATATCGGCCGCGATCAGGTGCGGCTTGCAACCGTCAGAACGGCACTCGCCATGCTCAGGCAACTGACTCAGGTGTAGATCTTCCCGGCACGCGTCTCGAATGCTTCGGAAAACATGCGGAAAGCCCGGTCGAACATCGAGCCCATGAGCGCGCCGAGGATGCGGCTCCTGAACTCATAGTCGATGAAGAAGTGCACGTTGGAACCCGTTGCCGTGTCCTCGAATCGCCAACGATTGTCGAGATACTTGAACGGCCCGTCGATGTATTTGACGTCGATTATACGCTCGGCCTTGTTGAGCAGGACCTGTGTCGTGAAGGTCTCGCGGATCGCCTTGTAGCCGACGGTCATGTCGGCAATCAGAAGTATCTTGCCGTCGCGCTCCTTGCGGCTGCGGATGGAAAGGGCTTCACAAAGAGGCAGGAACTCCGGATAGCGCTCGACGTCTGCGACGAGGTCGAACATCTGATCTGCGGAGTGGGGAACGGGTCGATGCGTTTCGAACTGAGGCATGATCGGCAATTAAGCGGGAGCGCCGAGAAGATCAAGAAGGCGGCGCATCTGACGGCGGGATTTTAGTTCGATAACCGGCTTAAGGGGGCCGTAAGCCGCCATACCAGCGACGATATGCGGTGTGTACCTGGTCTCGAAGGTCCAAATGAATTCCAGGAACTCCCAATCGACCTTCTCGATGCAACCCGGCGCCATTTCCGGCCGCGTGCGTCCGATAAACTTCAGCCAGCGGGTGACAGCACCCCATATGCAAAGCAGACGCGGCATACGCATCCAGATGACGATATCGCTGCGCGGGACGCGAATATCGAAACTGGACGTGCTGGTGCCGTCCATGATCCACCGGTCTGGAGCGATCCTCTCGACAATGCGCTGTCGCTGCTCCTCCTTGCTGCGTTGATTCCACCCGGGCAGCCAGCGGATGTCGCGGTCGATGGAGATATAGGCCAAATGGAAACGTGCAGCGATCGCCTGCGAAAGGGTCGATTTTCCGCCACCGGAGCATCCGATCACCAGGATTCGGTCGGCACCGTTCAGGAGAGCGGCCGCGTGACCAAAATCGGTGATAAAATTCGGCATGTTTCCATTCCTGAAACATCTATCGAATCGAAGTGCTGCACGCTTTAGGACCCAACAAATTGAGAAGGCGGCTCATCTCAGTCCTGCTCGTGAGCCGGAAGATGGGAACAAAGGGACCGTGGAGCCGGATACCTTCCATGAATTCGGGGACTTCGTCTCTCTCGAAATTCCAGACATACGTGATGAAACTCCAGGTCCGGCATCCTCTCGGGACACCCCGGCGCCATGTCGGACCGGATCTTTCCACGATATACGACGCCGCGCTTGACGATGCTCCAGAGGCAGAGCCAGCGAGGCATGCGCGCCAGAGAACGACATCCGCGCGCGGCAATCGTAGATTGAGCGACTTGGGAGTGCTGCCGTCGATAATCCAGCTGTCTTCGTCGACGATCCCGGCGATCAACTCCCGCTGTTCGGGCCGCGCTCTCGGAGCCCAGCCGGGCAACCAGTAAACCTCGCGGTCGTCGCTGACGCCGAGAAATCGGCGCCAGTTTTTGCGAAAACGTGCTCTTGCCGCCGCCGGAGCACCCGAAGACGGCAACTCGGCGCGCCCGCCGCAGGGCTTCAGCAGCATCCTCGACCGCTGAGATGTTGTTGGGCATGCGGGAGCTCCAGAAATCGGAGCCGCTCAATTTACACAACTTAAAATATTAAACAACCGGGCCTACTCGGCGGCGATCAACTGTTTCTTCTCGCGCGCGACCCTGAGGCGGGCGAAGTCGTCGCCGGCGTGGTGCGAGGAGCGCGTCAGCGGGCTCGAAGCGACCATCAGGAAGCCCTTGGTATACGCCACGGTCTCGTAGGACTTGAATTCCTCGGGCGTGACGAAGCTCATGACCGCGTGGTGCTTGCGGGTCGGCTGCAGGTACTGGCCGATCGTCAAGAAGTCGACGTCTGCGGTGCGCAGGTCGTCCATCAGCTGCAGCACTTCGTTGCGCTCTTCGCCGAGACCGACCATGATGCCCGACTTGGTGAACATCGTCGGATCCAGCTCCTTCACGCGCTGGAGCAGGCGAATGGAGTGGAAGTAGCGGGCGCCCGGGCGAACCGTCAGGTAGTTGCCCGGCACGGTTTCCATATTGTGGTTGAAGACGTCGGGCTTGGCAGCAACGACACGCTCCAGCGCGCCGGGCTTCTTCAGGAAGTCCGGCGTCAGGATTTCGATCGTGGTTGCCGGTGACGCAGCGCGGATGGCCAAGATCACCTTCTCGAAATGCTCGGCGCCGCCATCTGCCAGATCGTCGCGATCGACGGAGGTGATGACGACGTGGCTGAGGCCCATCTGCTTGACGGCTTTCGCGACGTTTTCGGGCTCGGCCATGTCGAGCGCATTGGGCTTGCCTGTCGCGACATTGCAGAAGGCGCAGGCGCGCGTACAGATCTCGCCCATGATCATGAAGGTCGCGTGCTTCTTGTCCCAGCACTCGCCGATATTGGGGCACCCGGCTTCCTCGCAGACGGTGACGAGCTTGTGCTCCTTCACGATCGAGCGGGTTTCGGCGTAACCCTTGGAGGTCGGCGCCTTGACGCGGATCCAGTCCGGCTTGCGCAGGATTTCCGTGTCGGGGCGATGCGCCTTTTCCGGATGCCGCACGCGTTTTGCGTCGGGATTGATCGTGTCGAGAATGGTTACCATAGCAGTTCAACTCTCCGCCGCCCCATGCGGCAAGGACCTATCGGCGTGCAAGCCGCGCGACGAATATCAGCAGGCAGGCACCAAGGAAACCCGTAATGAAGTAGTCGAGCCTGCCGCCGGCCACTTCAAGATGAAACTGAGCCAAGATGGCGGTCGCGACCACCGAGCCGACGATCCCGAGCACGATGTTCAGCAATATGCCGTAACGGGCATCCATCAGCTTGCCCGCGAGCCAACCTGCAAAACCGCCGATGATGATTGCGGCAATCCAGCCTACGCCTTCCATGCTGTCCCTGTCCCTGTCCCTTACGCTGTCGCCCAGCACCACGATGACGGCACCGACGGTCGCGTGAATGATCTGCACCACGATCCCATTTTCAATTCCCAGCGAAATCCGGAGCCTGCTGAAGAGGAACCCTCCGACGAACGCGCCGATGATGCCGCTGAGCGGGCATCGTATCAATCCGCCTCCACCGACGATTAGACTGGCGAGAAAGCCCGCGAGCAGACCGAAGCAGGAGAACGACAAGCAATGCCTGAGTACATGACGATTTCCTTTCGCTTTTTCCACCCCTGCCGGTAAGACTTTCGCCAACCTGGGATGCTCGCGCCCCCGGATAGAGGGGCGGCGAAGAAAGCTATCAAGCGTTCAGAACACGGCCGTAAGCATCGAGAACGGCTTCCTTCATGCTTTCGGACACCGTTGGGTGCGGGAAGATCGTGTGCATCAGTTCTTCTTCGGTCGTCTCGAGGTTCATCGCGACGACGAATCCCTGGATCAGTTCGGTCACTTCCGCGCCGACCATATGGGCGCCGAGCAGCTCGCCGGTCCTCTTGTCGAAGATGACCTTGACCATACCCTGGTCTTCTCCAAGTGCGATCGCCTTGCCGTTGGCTGCAAACGAGAAGCGGCCGACGCGGATGTCGCGGCCCTGCTCCTTGGCCTTGGCTTCGGTGAGGCCCACGGAGGCGACCTGCGGTTTGCAATAGGTGCAGCCCGGAACCCTGCTCTTGTCGGTTGGATGCACGTTCGGCAGACCCGCGATCTTTTCGACGCAGACGACGCCTTCATGCTCGGCCTTGTGGGCAAGCATCGGCGGGCCGGCGACGTCGCCGATGGCGTAGATGCCCGGCACGTTGGTCTTCCCATAGCCGTCGATCACGACGCAGCCGCGGTCTGTTTTTACGCCAAGGGCTTCGAGACCGAGGTTTTCGATATTGCCCTGTACGCCCACGGCCGAAATCATCCGGTCCGCCGTAATCTGCTGAACCTCGCCGTCCGCGGTCTCGACATGCGCGGTTACGCTGTTTGCAGCCTTTTCGACCTTGGTGACCTTGGCGCTAGTGAAGATCTTCAGGCCGCGCTTTTCCAGCTGCTTGCGGGCGATCGCGGTAACTTCCGCGTCTTCGACCGGCATGATGGTCGGCATGACCTCAACGACCGTGACGTCAACGCCCATCGAACGATAGAAACTTGCAAACTCGATGCCGATCGCGCCCGAGCCCATGACGATCAGCGACTTCGGCAGGCCATCCGGCTTCAGCGCTTCGAAATAGGTCCAGATCAGCTTGCCATCCGGCTCGATGCCGGGCAGAGCGCGCGGACGGGCGCCGGTAGCGACGATAATGTGCTTGGTAGTGTAGGTTCCCTCGGCGCTCTTGATGTTCTTCGGCAGCGGGTGCTGCGGCTCGACGGCGGGCTTGCTGGACTTTGTGACGACGACTTCACCGGGCTTGGTGATCTTGGCTTCGCCCCAGATCACATCCACCTTGTTCTTCTTCATCAGGAAGCCGACGCCGGTATTGAGGCGGGCGGAGACGTCGCGCGAGCGGGCGACGACAGCCTTCACATCGGCGCTGACCTTGCCCTCGAGAACGAGGCCATAGTCCTTGAGGTGGTTGGAATGGTCGAGAATCTCGGCCGAGCGAAGCAGCGCCTTGGTCGGAATACAGCCCCAGTTCAGGCAGATGCCACCGAGATGCTCGCGCTCGACGATCGCGGTCTTGAGACCCAGCTGGCTGGCGCGCACTGCGGCGACATAGCCGCCCGGACCGGAGCCGATGATGATGACGTCGTAATTCTCAGCCATATTTTCCTGCCTTTGTTATCGGGCGTCGCGGGTGAGAAGCACCCACTCGTGTTTCCTGCTGCTTTCGAAAAAAGACACCGCGTCGGCGCGCGCCTTTTCCGAAAATCCATTCCTCTTATAAAGCGCCAGTGCCGCTTCGTTGTCGCTCGCGGTGATCAGGCTGACCGGCAGTTCTCCCGCTCGCTCAATCTGATCTTCCAGTATCCGGTTGCCGATCCCGATGCCGCGCAAGTGGCTGTAGACACCGAGCGTCCCGATAAACCAGCTTCCAATCACCATCTTCTGCAGATCGATTGCCGGCTTGAGGGCCGGGCGATCCGGTTGGATGTTCCGTATGTCTTCGCCGAGACCGTAACCGATCGCCGCTCCGGCAATCTCGCCATAGGCCTCAGCGAGGACGGCATCGCCCCAGGTGCCATGACCTTCGTCGCTGCGCATTTTCCGCCGGCCCAGCTCCATCGGCGTGTCACCGCCGCCGTTTCCAAGGTCGGTCAGCCAGAGCCACGAAGCAAGGCCATGCGAGGCTATATCCGCGAGAACCGCCAGTTCGGCCGCATCCTCCCGCACCGCGGGACGGAGCGTCACGAAAGACCCCATGGTCAAAGCCCCAACATCATCCTCACGGTCGATTCCAGACCGCGCCCGAGAGCGCGGGTATTCTCCGCATCAAGGTGTATGCCGTCCAGCGGCGTCGTCTTGGCAACAGAATTGCCATCGAAGAAGCCGCAGCCCAGTTCGTCGGCAAGATCGCGGTAGAGGGTCGCAAGCTTGGCGGACTCCTCGATGCCTCCGACGAAGGACGCCGCGAACGGTACGTTTGCCGTCTCGCAGACCTTCGGCGGTGCAACGATCAGAATGTCCGGAGCGTCGAATTCGAAAGGCCAGGCATGATTGCGGATCAGCCTGACCAGCCGAGCGATTCCCTGGCAGGCTGCAAAAGCCGACCCCGCCACAACTGGCTTCATGTCGTTGGTGCCGAGAAGGAGGATAACGAGATCGAGCGGCGCATGCGTCTGCAGGATCGTCGGCAGGATGCGTGCACCGTTGCGATCGCAATCGGCGAGATGATCGTCGAATGCGGTCGTGCGACCGTTCAGGCCCTCGGCGATGATCCTGACCTCGTTGCCGAGCGCTGCCTGCAGCGTGCTCGGCCAACGGTCCTTGTAATCGTGACGGCCGATGGAAACGGCGTCATAACCCCAGGTCAGCGAGTCGCCGTAGCAAAGAACGGTCTTCGTCATTTGCGTCTCCGCTTCCGTCTCAGACGAGCATGCCCATCGGATTTTCGATATAGCCCTTGAATGCCTGCAGCAGCTCGGCGCCGAGAGCGCCGTCGACGCAGCGATGGTCCGTCGACAGCGTGACGCTCATCACGGTTGCGATGGCCATCTCGCCCTTGCGGACAATGACGCGCTGTTCACCTGCACCAACCGCCAGGATCGTAGCATGCGGCGGGTTGATGACTGCTGCAAACTGCTTCACGCCCATCATGCCCATGTTGGAGACCGAGGTCGTGCCGCCCTGGAATTCCTCGGGCTTCAGCTTGCGATCCTTGGCGCGCTTACCGAGATCGCGCATCTCATTGGAAATGACCGACAGCGTCTTCTCCTCGGCCTTGCGGATGATCGGGGTGATCAGGCCGCCCGGGATCGAGACGGCAACGCCGACGTCGACATGCTTGTGCTTGACCATGTTGCTTTCTGTCCAGGAGACGTTGGCATCAGGAACATCGCGCAGCGCAAGCGCCATGGCCTTGATGACCATGTCGTTGACGGACAGCTTGTAGGAGGCGCCGCCATCCTTGCGGGGAGCCGCATCGTTGAGCTGGGCGCGCAGTGCCAGCAGCGCATCGAGCTCGCAATCAACGGTGACGTAGAAGTGCGGGACGGTCTGCTTGGATTCGACGAGGCGCTTGGCGATGACCTTGCGCATGCCGTCATGCGGCACGAGTTCGTAGGAGCCAGGTTCGAACAGCTTGAGAACGGCCTCTTCCGAAGCGCCCTTCGGCGCTGCGGCGGCCGGAGCAGCAGCAACCTGGGGGGCAGCGGCTGAAGGTGCCGGAACAGCCTCGGCGCCACCGCCTGCGGCGGCAGCTTCCACGTCGCTCTTGACGACACGGCCATGCGGACCCGAACCAGCGATTGCCGACAGGTCGATACCGGCTTCCTTCGCCAGACGACGCGCGAGAGGCGAGGAGAAGGTGCGGTTGGTGTTTTCAACGGGCGCCCCGGTGCTGACCCGACTAGTCGCAGCGACGGACATAGACGGCGCCGTTGCGGCTTCAGCCTTCGGCGCACCGACAGCTTCGGCCTTTGGAGCCGGAGCGGCAGCGCCCGCACCGCTCGCGGCGGCGCCCACATCTTCGCCTTCGGCAGCCAGAACCGCGATCAGCGCATTGACCTTGACGCCTTCGGTGCCGGCCGGAACGACGATCTTGGCGACGGTGCCCTCATCGACGGCCTCGACCTCCATCGTCGCCTTGTCGGTTTCGATCTCGGCGATCACATCACCAGACTTAACAGTATCGCCTTCCTTGACGAGCCACTTGGCCAGATTGCCTTCTTCCATCGTCGGAGAGAGGGCAGGCATCGTGATGTTGATAGGCATCGAAATACGCTCCCCTTGTTACTTGTAGCAAACGGTCTTCACGGCATCGACGACTTCACCGACATTCGGAAGCGCTAGCTTCTCGAGGTTGGCGGCGTAAGGCATCGGAACGTCCTTGCCGGCGATGGTCAGAATCGGCGCGTCGAGATAATCGAATGCCTGCTGCATGACGCGGGTGGCGATTTCGGTGCCAACCGAGTTCTGCGGATATCCTTCCTCGACGGTGACCAGACGACCGGTCTTCTTGACGGATTCGATAACGGTCGGCAGGTCCATCGGACGGATCGTGCGAAGGTCGATCAGTTCGACGTCGATGCCGAGCTTTTCGAGTTCGGCAACAGCCTTGGTGGCATAGGTCATGCCGATACCAAAGGAGACGACCGTGACGTCCTTGCCCGGACGGTGAATGCGGGCCTTGCCGATCGGCAGAACGAAATTATCGAGCTTCGGCACGTCGAAGTGCTGACCATAGAGAATTTCGTTTTCAAGGAAGACAACTGGGTTCGGATCGCGGATGGCAGCCTTGAGCAGGCCCTTGGCGTCGGATGCCGTGTAGGGCATGACGACCTTGAGGCCCGGGATCTGGCTGTACCACGAAGCGTAGTCCTGGCTGTGCTGGGCACCAACGCGGGCCGCAGCGCCGTTCGGCCCGCGGAAGACGATCGGCGCGCCCATCTGGCCGCCCGACATGTAGAGCGTCTTGGCAGCGGAGTTGATGATCTGGTCGATCGCCTGCATGGCGAAGTTGAAGGTCATAAACTCGACGATCGGCTTCAGACCGGACATCGCAGCACCCACGCCGACACCGGCAAAGCCGTGCTCGGTGATCGGGGTATCGACAACTCGGCGTGGTCCGAATTCCTGCAAAAGACCCTGGGTGACCTTGTAGGCGCCCTGGTATTCAGCAACTTCTTCGCCCATGACAAAAACATTTTCGTCCGCGCGCATTTCTTCAGCCATCGCGTCGCGGAGTGCTTCGCGAACAGTCATGGAGACCATTTCAGTACCAGCCGGAATTTCAGGATCGTTCGGCACGTAAGCCCTTGGTTCGGCCGGCACCGGAGCCTGTGCTGCGCCGGCAACCTTCTTTTCGTCACCTTGCGGCGCAGCGGCCGGAGCCTCCGCGGGAGCGGATGCGGAAATGTCAGACGCCGATTCACCGTCCTGGAGGAGCACGGCGATCTTGGCATTCACCTTCACGCCTTCCGTTCCGGCAGGAACCAAAAGCTTGCCGATGACGCCTTCGTCTACGGCTTCGACTTCCATCGTCGCCTTGTCGGTTTCAATCTCGGCAATGACGTCGCCGGAGGTGACCTTGTCACCTTCCTGCTTGAGCCATTTTGACAGTGTGCCTTCTTCCATCGTGGGAGAGAGGGCGGGCATGAGAATATCGATTGGCATGGGTCAACCCTCCCCTTAAAGCAGAATGTCGGTATAAAGCTCGGACGCATCCGGCTCCGGAGCGGACTGGGCGAAATCAGCGCTGTCGGCGACGATGTCGCGGACATCCTTGTCGATCGCCTTCAGGTCGTCCTCTGATGCCCAACCCTTCTCGATGAGGCGCGCCTTCACCTGCTCGATCGGGTCGTGTTCCGAACGCATCTTCTGCACTTCGTCCTTCGAGCGGTACTTCGCCGGGTCGGACATGGAGTGACCGCGATAACGATAGGTCAGCATTTCGAGAATGATAGGACCCTTGCCTGAGCGGCAATGCTCAAGTGCCTCGTCGGCGGCAGCTTTGACGGCGCGAACGTCCATGCCGTCGACCTGAATGCCGGGAATTCCGAAGCCCGAGCCACGCAACGAGTAGTTCGATTGAGCCGTAGCGCGCGCTGTGGAGGTACCCATGGCGTAGCGGTTGTTCTCGACGATGTAGATAATCGGCAGCTTCCAGAGAGCAGCCATATTGAAGCTCTCGTAAACCTGGCCCTGGTTAGCGGCACCGTCGCCGAAATAGGCGATCGAAACGCTGTCGTTGCCACGATAGCGATTGGCGAAAGCCAGGCCGGTGCCGAGAGACACCTGGGCACCAACGATACCGTGACCGCCGTAGAAATGCTTCTCCTTGGAGAACATGTGCATCGAGCCGCCCTTTCCCCGGGAATAGCCGCTGATGCGTCCGGTCAGTTCCGCCATGACGCCGCGGGCGCTCATGCCGGTGGCCAGCATATGACCGTGGTCGCGATAGGCCGTGATGACCTGATCGCCTTCCTTCTGCGCCATCTGCATGCCGACGACGACAGCTTCCTGGCCGATGTAGAGATGACAGAAACCGCCGATGAAGCCCATGCCGTAAAGCTGACCCGCCTTCTCCTCGAAGCGGCGGATGAGAAGCATCTCGCGATAGGCCTTCAGCTCGTCATCACGATCGAAGTCGGCGATGGGGCCTCCGTTCGAGTCTTTGCGTGCAGGTTTCGCGCTGGTTTTGCGGCTGGAAACGGTCGCGTTCTTTCGCGGCGCCATTCAACCCTCCCTATGGGTTTATCGGTTCTTAGGTGGCGCGTACCATAGGGAAGAAATTTCGCCACAGCAATGCCATAAATGCATGGCTCATATTCTGTGTTAAATGATTGATTAACTTACACTTATTCCAATTAACTTGTTTTCGGTTAATTTGAATAATGATTGAATATGACGATCTCGTCGGCACGCGAAAAATTCAGCTGCAGACGCGCTTTCTCGTCCAGCATATCCTTATCCATCGAACCGTCACTCAACAGCGCGACCTGATTTTCAAGATGCTCGCGCTTACCCTTCAGAACCGCCAGCTCCCTCTCCCGCGCGACACGCTGGCGCTCGAACACTTCGGTTGCGCGCAGACCGTAATCGCCATGGATGCAATGGTAGCCGAAATAGGAAAGAAAGGCGACAGTCATGGCGGGAACGACGAACCGGCCGATCTTTTTCTTCTTATGATGCTTTGTCCACATACACGCATTCTCGAAACGCATTACCTTTGCGAGTGAGACTACCGATGAGAGATTAACCGTCCGTTGACTATGAACGCGACGCACCAAAAAACCCGCGCCAGGCCGGCGCGGGTTGCAGATGGTTGAAATCAGGCGGAATTAACCGCGGATGATCGACCGGCCGGCGTAGCGGGCCTGCGGGCCGAGACCCTCTTCGATGCGGATCAGCTGGTTGTACTTTGCGAGACGGTCCGAGCGAGAGAGCGAGCCGGTCTTGATCTGGCCGCAGTTGGTGGCAACCGCGAGATCGGCAATCGTCGAGTCTTCGGTTTCGCCCGAACGGTGTGACATGACGGCGGTGTAGGCTGCCTTGTGGGCGGTGTTGACGGCGTCCAGCGTTTCCGTCAGCGAGCCGATCTGGTTGACCTTGACTAGGATCGAGTTGGCAACGCCCATGCGGATGCCGTCGCGCAGACGGGCGGAATTGGTGACGAAGAGATCGTCGCCGACCAGTTGGACCTTCTTGCCAGCCAGATCGGTCAGCGCCTTCCAGCCGTCCCAGTCGTCTTCAGCCATGCCGTCTTCGATCGAGATGATCGGGTATTTCGCTGCAAGTTCGGCCAGGTATTCGGCCATGGCGCCCGGCTCCAGCGTGCGGCCTTCGCCTTCGAGTACGTACCTGCCGTTTTTGAAGAATTCGGTCGAGGCGCAGTCGAGGCCGAGTGCGATGTCGTCGCCCGGCGTGTAGCCGGCTTTCTCGATCGACTTCATGATGAAGTCGAGGGCCTCAGGCGCGCTCTTCAGGCCAGGCGCGAAACCGCCTTCGTCGCCGACATTGGTGTTGTGGCCCTGCGCCGACAGTTCCTTCTTGAGGACATGGAAGACTTCCGAACCCATGCGGACCGCTTCGCGGATCGAATCGGCGCCAACCGGGAGGATCATGAATTCCTGGAAATCGATCGGGTTGTCGGCATGCGCGCCGCCGTTGATGATGTTCATCATCGGAACCGGCAGCAGGTGGGCGCTGGCGCCGCCGACGTAGCGGTAGAGCGGCAGGCCGGAGGCTTCGGCCGCAGCCTTTGCGACGGCGAGCGAAACGCCGAGGATTGCGTTTGCGCCGAGGCGCGACTTGTTCGCAGTTCCGTCCAGCTCGATCATCAGATTGTCGATCTGGATCTGGTTTTCGGCATCGATGCCGCCGATTGCGTCGAAGATTTCTGTGTTGACTGCCTCGACTGCCTTTTCGACCCCCTTGCCTAGGTAGCGCTTGCCGCCATCGCGAACTTCGACGGCTTCGTGCGCGCCTGTCGAAGCGCCCGACGGAACAGCCGCACGGCCCATGCTGCCATCTTCAAGATAGACATCGACTTCGACGGTGGGGTTGCCACGGCTGTCGAGAATTTCGCGGGCGATAATATCGGTAATTGCGGTCATCGGCTCTTCCTGCTCAAGGGTGGATAAATCGTTTGAAATTCGTATTAGCCGAAGATGCGCAAAATACAATGGCGGTTTGCGCGTCCTCAATGACGATCGTCGTGCGAGGCCTATTATATGATCATGTCAGTCTTTTGAACGTCAGTTCTTGGCGATCGCGTCGAAGGCCAGGAGCTTTTCAAGAAGTCGCGGCATGTCCTTGAGAAACACCATATTCGGACCGTCCGAAGGGGCGTTGTCAGGATCTTCATGCGTCTCGACGAACACGCCGGCAACGCCGACGGCAACGGCCGCGCGAGCCAGCGTTTCGACGAACTCTCGCTGGCCGCCGCTTGAGCCGCCCTGCCCGCCGGGCTGCTGGACCGAATGGGTCGCATCGAAAATCACCGGTGCGCCCATGGCCGCCATGATCGGCAGCGAACGCATGTCGGAGACCAGCGTGTTGTAGCCGAAGGAGGCGCCGCGTTCGCACAGCAGAATGTTCGGATTGCCCGTCGAATTCAGCTTGTTGAGTACGTTCTTCATATCCCATGGCGCCAGAAACTGGCCTTTCTTGACGTTGATCGCGCGGCCGGTCCTGGCGGCAGCGACCAAAAGATCCGTCTGGCGACTGAGGAAAGCTGGTATCTGTAGAATATCGACAACGGTCGACACTTCGGTGCACTGCTCTTCCGTGTGGATGTCGGTCAGAACGGGAAAGCCGTATTCCTTCTTGAGATCGGCGAAGACTTCAAGCGCCGTCTCCAGGCCGATGCCGCGTTGTGCCGAAAGCGAAGTGCGGTTCGCCTTGTCGAAGGAGGATTTGTAGACGAGCCCGATGCCAAGCTTGTCACACAGCTCCTTGAGGACGCCGGCGATCATGAACGCGTGATCGCGGCTCTCCATCTGGCAGGGGCCGGCAATCAGCGACAGCTTGCCGCTATTTGAAAACACAACCGCGCCGGCACCCTCGCCGATTGCGACTTCGGAGTTTGTCTGGCTCATCGTTTCTCCTCGAAGGCAAAGAGCGCGCCCTGCCCGGACGCAGCCTTCACCAGAACTCGATTGTTCTTGCGGGTGTAGGTGATCCCGTTAGCAGCCAAATGCGCTTCTGTCACGGCAAGATCGCCGACCTTGAACACGATGGCGACGCCGCGCAGGCCACGATCGGTGCCGGGCGCGGCAAGATCAAAATAGGCATTCAGTCCATCCGGCGAAAGAATGCTGATCCGAACATTTGGCGTGGCAAGGCTGATACCGAACGCTTCGTCCCGGACCAACGGCGCCGCAGAGGAAAAGCGCAGGAACAGACCGAACGCCTTCGGGTCCGGCGCGGCGAGCACGATCTCGGTGATCCCGATCACCCCATTCGCATGCGTTTCCAGTGTCTTGCGGTCTGCGGGAAGCGCATTGATACGCTGGCAGGTGAAGATAAAAAAATCGGGTGCACGAAGGTCCGCAGCAAAGGCGAGCCTGAAAGCCGCGGTGGTCTCGTAACCATCGGGCATCTTCATCGGACGCTCAAACTGTAGCATGTCGCCGCCGCTTATCCTGTCGGCATGGAAACGCGCGTGGTCGCGATCGGCATCCGTCGTCGCCAGAACAACCGCCGAGAGGCCGTTCTCGCCGCAACGGAAACGAAAGGCGCGATCGCGCGCCGTGAATACGTTACCCCTCTTGATCGACGCCTCATAGGCCTCCGCGCTCGCAACGGCGAGCGGCTCGAGGTATGTTTTGTCGGCGAAGAAAATGCAGGCGTTTTCGGTTCCAAACGGGTGCCGCGCATCGGCCGCCACGGTGAAGCCGAGTTTGCCAAGGCGTTCCCTCGCCAAACCGACATTGGCGACAGGCAGGACAACATGGTCGAGCGGATGGACTTCACTCATGGCAAATCCTCTTCCGAAATTCGCAAATGTGTGCGCTGGCTCTCGTGACAATGCAAGAGGTGTGAGCGGCATAGGTCGAATGAAGTGCAAAACGCAACAAATACGGGCCAAGTTTCACGAAAATTTAGGCACTTGCGGAACACATATGGAACATATAGTGTCTGTTCTGGCTTTGTTTCACGACTCTGGGGTTGACTTCCATGCTCACACGCAAGCAACAGGAACTTCTTTTGTTCATTCACGAGCGAATGAAGGAGTCCGGCGTTCCCCCTTCCTTCGACGAAATGAAGGATGCGCTCGACCTGGCGTCGAAATCGGGCATCCACCGGCTGATCACGGCGCTCGAAGAGCGGGGGTTCATTCGCCGGTTGCCCAATCGAGCCCGCGCACTCGAAGTGATCAAGCTCCCGGAAGCGTACAATCCGAGCCTTCAACAGCGACGTGGCTTCTCGCCGAGCGTCATCGAAGGCAGCCTCGGAAAGCCGCAGATTGTTGCTCCCGCCGGACCGAAGCCGGCTCCAAATTCCGACAATGGCAATTCCGCTTCCGTCCCTGTCATGGGACGCATCGCAGCCGGCGTTCCGATTTCGGCAATCCAGAACAACACCCATGACATCGTGGTTCCAGCCGACATGCTTGGTTCCGGCGAACACTACGCGCTGGAGGTCAAGGGCGACTCCATGATCGATGCCGGTATCTTCGACGGCGACACTGTCATCATCCGCAACGGCAGCACCGCAAATCCAGGCGATATCGTCGTCGCGCTCGTCGATGACGAAGAGGCGACACTGAAGCGCTTTCGGCGGAAGGGTGCCTCGATCGCGCTCGAAGCTGCGAACCCCGCCTATGAGACCCGCATATTCGGGCCGGACCGCGTCAAGGTTCAGGGCAAGCTCGTCGGCCTTATCCGGCGTTATCATTGATCCGAATTGCTCTGTCGGCGAAGCGACCGCTGCGCCAAGTCTAGCCGGTCATATGCAGCGGTGACGATCGGCGTCCCTTGGTCGTCAATACGCGTATTTCAAAGGCTCCCGACCACGCAGGCTTTCGCCCGTCAGCAGCATCGATCCTGAGCGGAGACGAACCGGTGTGATTGTGATATCGGCTCCGTCGCAGGCGGGCCGAGGCAGGCGGCGTTTTCAAGCGTGGCGACCACATAGCCGCTGTCGTGGATCGCCACACGCCATGTTCAGGCTGACAAAACCATCCTCGGCTGCGTTGGCGACGCGACGCATCATGCTGCGGGCCTTCTGCTGTTGCTGCGGCTTCTCCATCGGTCTTCCTTTTCGGCACGCCGGCTAGTGGTTGCCGAGACCGCGAAATCGCGTCAGCAGGAAACCGCCATTCAGGGAGGCGCGCCATGTCCACCGTACCGCCCCATCCCAACACCATCTTGGCGATGGCAATGACCACGTCCAGACCGACCCCGGCTACCTTCCACGGCAGCGCACGTCGAGCCGGGACGGCGCCAGCAGCAAGGCGAGCATCCCCCATCGGTAACACAACGAACGAAATGAGTGCACGGCAATCAGGTTCGCCTTCAGCCCGTAGGCGCTCAGCAACTCGCATAAACCGCCACCAGAAAGCCTGCGAGAGCGGTCGCCTGAGGATCATGCGCCGGATCGTGCCGCCAGAATGACCAGCAGCAGAGCTGCGATGCACACCCCAAGCCGCGGCACAGCGGCCTCGAACGTGAACCACGAATGCGCCGGCTCCGAGAAGGACCTGCGAGATCAGGAAGTAACGTCCCTGGCCGAATTCCTCGACCCGCTCGAGGCGGCCGGCGGCAATATATCTGCGGCACGTTCGGTTCTTGTCGTCCAGCGAGATGCCGATTGGCGTCTGCCGCGGGACCGTACCCTTACGACACAGGCGCCTTCATGGGGAAGAGCGCGCATAAAGATCGCGTGCGCCGCCTGAGACGCTGTCGACCCGCTTCAATCGTTTGCAACACCGGCATACACCTGCACGCGGACGCCGCCCTCATCCGCAACCAGAATGCAAGCTTCGGACGCTTCACGCAACAATAATCGATTGAATTCCGAAGAGAAATCGGAACGCGGAAAAGACGAGGATAATCATTGGCTTCCGCTATGCGCGAAGGGCATCGCTGCGCTGCTTAAAAGTTAATACTGCAATGCACAAAATGGCATCAAGAGAACTTGGCATTAACCGCGCGATCATATAGCTATCGCTGACGACGCTTAACCCTATGGCGCCTTTATGGTGCCACCCGCCAGTTTGGAGGATCATAATGACGGATCGAAGCGCAACACTGAAACTTGGTGACAAGTCGGTCGACCTCGCCGTAAAAAGCGGCACGATTGGCCCTGACGTCATCGATATCGGCGCCCTCTACAAAAACACGGCTTCCTTCACGTATGATCCTGGTTTCACCTCGACCGCGTCTTGTGAATCGAAAATCACGTACATTGACGGCGACGAGGGCGTCCTGCTCCATCGCGGTTATCCGATCGAGCAACTGGCCGAGCACGGCGACTTTCTCGAGGTTTGCTACCTGCTGCTTTATGGCGAACTGCCGACCGCTGCACAGAAAAAGGATTTCGACTATCGCGTTACGCACCACACAATGGTGCACGAGCAGATGTCGCGTTTCTTCACCGGCTTCCGCCGCGATGCGCATCCGATGGCTGTCATGTGCGGCTGTGTCGGCGCCCTGTCGGCCTTCTATCATGACTCGACCGACATCACAGATCCGCATCAGCGCATGGTTGCCAGCCTGCGCATGATCGCCAAGATGCCGACGCTCGCTGCAATGGCCTTCAAGTACCATGTCGGCCAGCCCTTCGTTTATCCGAAAAACGATCTCGACTACGCATCGAACTTCCTGCGCATGTGTTTTGCCGTTCCATGCGAAGAGTATGTCGTCAATCCGGTGCTTGCCCGCGCCATGGACCGTATCTTCATCCTGCACGCCGACCACGAGCAGAACGCGTCGACCTCCACCGTACGCCTCGCCGGCTCTTCGGGCGCTAACCCATTCGCGTGCATCGCGGCCGGCATTGCCTGCCTCTGGGGTCCGGCTCACGGCGGCGCTAACGAAGCAGCACTCAACATGTTGACCGAAATCGGCTCGGTCGATCGTATTCCGGAATATATCGCCCGCGCCAAGGACAAGAATGATCCGTTCCGCCTGATGGGCTTCGGTCACCGCGTCTACAAAAACTACGATCCGCGCGCCAAGATCATGCAGAAAACGACACACGAAGTTCTCGGCGAACTCGGCATCAAGGACGATCCGCTGCTCGACGTGGCGATGGAACTGGAGCGCATTGCGCTTACGGATTCCTACTTCATCGAGAAGAAGCTCTATCCGAACATCGACTTCTACTCCGGCATCACCCTGAAGGCTCTAGGCTTCCCCACGACCATGTTCACAGTCCTCTTCGCTCTTGCCCGCACCGTCGGCTGGATCGCCCAGTGGAACGAAATGATCGAGGATCCCCAGCAGCGCATCGGCCGCCCACGCCAGCTCTACATCGGTGAGCCGCAGCGCGACTACGTCCCGGTTTCCAAGCGCTAGTCGGCCGAAAGGCGTCACTCGGCATCATAAGCCAACAAAAAACCCGGTCAGAAATGGCCGGGTTTCTTCTTTCGAAGTACGTCCAGAACGATCTCGGCGGCGTGGTCGCCCGGCGGCTTTTCTGTTCGCATCCGCTCCCAGACGAGATCGTAGCCTTCCATCATTGCCCTGCGCGGGAGGGTATCGGAGGATAGCTTCTCCATCCACCGTGTGAAACTTGCGCCGCGCACGACCTCGTTGAGGTATTCGGGGACAACGGCGTAGTCGGCGATCAGGTTGGGGATGGCTGCAGTCCAGATCTTGATGCGTCCTGTCAGCAGCTTGATGATCCAGTCAGTCTTGTAGGCAGAGACGCAGGGAACCCCAGTCAGCCCCAGCTCAAGGATGACCGTGCCGGAGGCAGCCATGGCCGCATCGGCTTCGGCAAATGCCTGCCATTTCGCATCCGCTCCGGTGACGATATCAGGCTTTATCGCCCAATCCTTGACCATTTGGCGAACCAGTGCCTCCCTGCGCGACGTCGTGGGCAAGACGAAGCGCGTCTCGCAGTTGCGTCCTGCAAGTTCGCTGACGGCATCGCCGAAATAGGGCAGCAGCTTGGTTATTTCGGAGGTGCGAGAGCCCGGCAGCAGCATGATCGTCTTTCGATCGATAGCGCTGCGTGGTTTTGTCTCGGCCCTGCGGCGCCGCGCTTCCAGAAGCGCCGGTTCGGCCGTCAGACGATGACCGACATAGGTCGTCGGCGGTCCACCGAGAGTCCTCATGATTTCCGGTTCAAACGGAAGCACGGCGAGCACGTGGTCGACATAAGGTAGCATGCGCTGCGCCCGGTATTCCTTCCAGGCCCACACGCTCGGGCATACGTAGTTCACCACGGGCAGATCAGGCAACGCTGCGCGCACCCGCTTGGCGACACGGTGGGTGAAGTCCGGGCTGTCGACGATCACCAGGACGTCCGGTCTCGCGGCAATGATCGCGGCGGCCGTCTGGCGAATGCGACGGACAAGGTTGGGCAGGTTGCTAAGAACCTGAGTGATGCCCATGATCGACAATTCGGAAAACTCGAACAGCGACCGCAAACCCTGCGCCTCCATCCCCTCGCCGCCAACGCCGATCACTTCCACCGGACCCGCATATTGACGCTTCATGCCTGCGATGAGATCGGCGGCGAGCAGGTCGCCCGAGACCTCACCGGCTATGATTGCAACCTTCAACGTGCGAGCACTCATTCAAGTCCCCAGGAAGGCAATCCGCGATCCAGGCCGCAGACGAAGATACCGGCCTCGTTGGCGGCTGCGATTACAGCCGCCCGATCGAGGATCAACGAGCGTCCCGCGTCAACGGCGACACCCGCGAGCCCCGCCTTACGGGCATTCTCGACCGTGGAAATTCCGATGGAGGGCAAATCGGCGCGGATATCCTGCTGGGGCTTGCAGAGCTTCACCAGAACGCCGCGGCGGCGCTGGGAAATTCGACCTCCGGCGCGCAGACCCGCGACGCGTTCCAGCATGCTGTCCGTGCCTTCCACGCCCTCGAGCGCGACGATGCGTCCGCCGACTGAAACGGCACCTTGGCCGACATCGAGTCGTCCGAGGGTATCGGCTGCCTCACCAGCCTTTGCGATGTCCTTCAGGTCGTCTGCATTCGGCACAACGGCACCGAGCGGCCCCACAGTCGCCAGCAGGTCCGGCGCGATTTCTTGCGCCCCGATGACCCGGCGACCGTCTTTCTCGATCAGCTTGATCACCATGCGCAGTACGGTGTCGTCGCCACCAGACATCAGAGTACGAACGATGGAAGGAACCTTGGCCAATGTCTTCAGCGTCGGACGGACCTCGCGCCATTCTGGGCGACGTCTGACGCCACCCGACATTACAACACGCTCGATACGGTTGACCTCGAGCAAATGGTCGATAGCTGCGAAGTCCCCCACGCCGACGACAACGTGCTCGAAACCATCCCAGGAGCGATCCGTTTCATTCGTTAGCGCTATGATGAGAGGATTCTCGCCCGCGCTCTGCGCCGCCGCGGCGACATAGGAGGGCAGGAAGCCGCTACCTGCGATAATTGCCAGGCGGCCTTTCGCCTTATCGCTGACCAGAGACAAAACTCACCCTTTCTGTCCCCTGGTCGGAGAGGAAAGAGCGCGGTCGCTTTCTACTGCAATGAAATCGAGGATATGCATGACCTGCTCGCAATCGGCATACTCTTCGCGGATGGCGGCGGCGTTCTCGCGCAGGGATCCCGAGCCTTCGAAGATTGCTTTGTAGGCACGGCGAACGGTGTGGATGGTAGCGCGATCGACGCCGGCGCGCGTCATACCGACGACATTGAGTCCCCCCAGCAAGCCCGGATTCCCGTTCAGCATGCCATACGGTATGACATCATAGCTGACGGCGGAAAGACCGCCGACAAACGCGTGCCGTCCGACGCGCGTGAACTGATGAACCGCCGAGCCGCCGCCAAGGATGACTCGGTCTTCGATGACCACATGACCGGCAAGCATGACGTTGTTCGACATGATGACATTATCGCCAACGCGGCAATCATGGGCGACGTGCGAATTTGCGAGGAAGAGGTTATTGTTGCCGACAATCGTCTTGCCGCCGAAATCGGCAGTACCGGTATTCATCGTGACGCCCTCGCGGATCGTGCAATTGTCGCCCACCGAAAGCGTCGTCTCTTCGCCGCCATGATGAACGCTCTGCGGATCACCACCAACGACGGCCATTGGGAAAATGCGGGTGCCGTTGCCGATCGTCGTCCTACCGGCCACGACGGCATGCGCGAGCAGCTCTACGTTGTCACCAAGAACGACATGCGGTCCAACGTGGCAGAAAGGACCTATCTTAGCGTTTTGACCGATGACGGCGCCATCCTCGACGACCGCCATGGCATGAATGCTGGCACTGTCTGCAATTCTGCTCATGCTTGTTCCTTGCGAACGATCATCGCACCAATGTCGGCTTCGGCGACGAGCGTTCCGTCAACCTTGGCGTCACAATGGAATTTCCAGATGTTCCCGCGCTGCTTTTGCTTCTTCACATGATACTCGACGCGGTCGCCAGGTACCACCGGTTTGCGGAAACGGGCATTGTCGATCGTCATGAAGTAGACCAGATTGCCGCCTTCGCTTTCCTTCTTCGCACAGATCGCACCCGCCGTCTGGGCCATGCCCTCGACAAGAAGAACACCCGGCATGATCGGCTTTTCCGGAAAATGTCCGGTAAAATGCGGCTCGTTTGCCGTAACGTTCTTGATACCGATCGCTGAATTGTCTCCGTCGATATCGATGATCCTGTCGACCAGCAAGAAGGGATAGCGATGAGGCAGAAGCTTCATAATCTCCACGATATCCGCCGAAGAAAGCGACTTCTTGACGTCCTCAGTCATTCTTTTCTCCTGTTTTCTTGGCGCTCGTCGTCCGCATCATCACTGTCGCAACTTCGCGCAGGAAATCATGTACCGGCCGTGCCGGTATGCCTCCATAGCGTTCGCCGGCGGGGATATCGGAAATGACACCGCTCATTGCGGCGATCTGGACCCCGTCGCCAATCGTAATATGGCCCTTTATGCCGCTATGGCCACCGATCTGTACGCCGTCACCGATCACGGCACTACCGGCGATACCGACCTGCGAGACGACGGCGCAATGGCGCCCGATGCGAACGTTGTGACCAATCTGTACCAGGTTATCGATCTTGGTGCCTTCGCCGATAACCGTGTCGTCCATCGTGCCCCGGTCGATCGTCGTATTGGCGCCGATCTCGACATGGTCCTGGATGATGACGCGCCCGATCTGGACGATCTTGATCATTCCACGCGGACCCGGTGCGTATCCGAATCCGTCCTGCCCGATCCGGGCGCCGTTATGGATGATCACACCGTTTCCAACGAGTGCGCAGAGAACGCTGGCGCCGGCCGCGATCGAGCAGTTGCGGCCGATCTTAACTCCAGGTCCGATAATTGCCCCTGCGCCGATTCGGGTACCCTCGCCTATCTCGGCGTGCGCACCGATGGCTGCGAAGGGCTCGACGGCGACGTTGTTCTCGAGCCTCGCCGTCGGATCGACGACGGCGCGGTCGGATATACCCGAACCGTCCGACAGAAGCGTCAGCGGCTGAAGCGCCTTGGGATACAGAAGGCCACCCGCCATCGCAAACGCGGCATGCGCGTTCTTGGATACGAGAACCGGCACGTCAGGGGGCACAATGGCTTGCAGCGCGGAGCTGCAGAGTACGGCTGACGCCTCGCAAGTCGCAAGTTCGTCCTTGCTTCTTTTCGAGATGACATAGCACAGGTCGCCCGGTTTCGCCCGGCTAACGGGCGAAACCGAACGAATCAAGACATCGGCATGTTTGGGGTCAGCAAGTTCCGCCCCAAGATACTGCGCCAGCTCCCAGAGCTTCACGCCATCATGGGGCAGAAAAAAACCAGTTTGCTCCATCGGCAAATCTCCAGAACGGAATTCGATTGTACTGTTCCGGACTGCCGATATCAGAATTGGTTGTTTATGCCAAACTTGAAGTGCTGAACCTTGTCGAAGTCTTCCTTGAGAACCGGGAGGGCGTAGTCGACACGCAACGCGCCAAATGGCGAGTTCCAGATCAGACCAACCCCGACCGACGCGCGAAGCGCTGCGTCTTCGCCGTTCACAAATTCAGGAGAATTCACCGACACCTTATTCCCGAACAGCGTACCGGCGTCCGCAAACACCGCGCCACGCAGACCGAAGTCACGCGGTACAACCGGAAGTGGGAACGACGCTTCTGCGGAGACCGTGAAATAGGTCGTACCGCCCAAAGGATCGTCCGGGCCGCCGCCGACGCGTGGACCGATACCCTTATTTTCAAAGCCGCGGATATCGCCATTCGTCAGCGAAAACTGATCGAACACATTCAGATTATCATTAAATCCAATAACATAGCCTGCGGAACCGCTGACCGAACCAATGATATCGGCATCGTCAGCCAGCAGATGGAAATAACGCGCCTTGCCGTAAAGCTTGTAGAACTGAGAGTCACCGCCAAGGCCGGCGATTTCCTGCGTGGCGCTCGCATAAACACCTTCGCGCGGCAGAATCATGTCATCAAGCGTATTGTAAGTCAGCGTCTGCGAGACAGAAGACTTCACCCAGGGGCTGTTTTCGACGAGATTCTGATAAGGCTCAGACAACGAATCCAGCGAACCGTCCGGATCGTACTTCATCTGCTTGTAGTTGTAACGGAACGTCGTCGCGAGGTCTTCCGTGATCGGCGCCGTTGCGCGCAGAACAACGTTGTTTTCCTCATAGTCATAGTTGTCGTTGCTCGACGTCTCGCTGTGATTGAGGTCGAAACCGACCGCCAGACGGTAGCCGAGGAAGTAAGGTTCGGTGAAGTTCAGGCCGTAGGTCCGCGAACCTTCCTGACCGCCGCCGGCCGTCACCTTGATGTACTGACCGCGTCCTAGGAAGTTCTTTTCTTCGATCGACGCTTCGAGCATCAAGCCATCGCCGCCTGCGGCATAACCCGCGCCGATACCGAACGCACCAGTCGACTGATCCTGAACATCGACGACGATGATGACACGATCCGCCGAGCTGCCCGGCTGCGTCGTGATACTGACCGACGAGAAGTATCCGAGAGCTTCAAGGCGACGCTTGGCTCTGGTGATCATCTGCTGGTTGAAGGCATCGCCTTCGCTCATGTCGAACTCGCGGCGAATGACGAAGTCACGCGTACGGCTGTTGCCGCGGATCTCGATACGCTCGACGTAGGCGCGCTCGCCTTGGTCGACCAAGTACTCGACACCGATCGTGTTGCTGTTCAGATCGCGGTTGCCGCGCGGCGTGACGCGAGCGAACGGATAGCCGGCAGACGCCACCTGTTCAGAAATCGCTTCCATCGACTTCTGTACCTTATTGGCGCTGTAGACATCGCCTTCCTGCGTCTGCACGAGGCTCTGCAACTGCGCGCCATCAACACCTTGAACGGTCGACTGCACCGAAATTGCACCAAAATCGTAGCGCGGTCCTTCTTCGACGTTGAAGGTCAGCGTGTATTTGTTGGTCGCCTCATCGAATGCGGCGTCCGACGAAACGATGCGGAAATCGGCGTAACCGCGATTGTAATAGAACTGACGAAGCGCTTCCTCATCGGCATGCAGCTTGTCGTCACTGTAAACGTCCTTGCGAGTCAGGAAGGACAAGAAATTCGAACGCTTGGTATTAATGACCGAAGCCAGACGTCCGGAGCTGTAGGCGTTGTTGCCGACAAAATTGATCGCGGCAATCTTGGTCCGATCACCTTCGTTGATCACAAACGCCAGATTGACGCGCCCCTCACCGAGCGGAACAACTTGGGTCGTCACCTCGATTTCATTGCGGCCGGTTGCAGCATAGGCGTCCTTGATAGCCTGAATGTCAGCCTGGACCTGCGCTTCGCTGTACGGACCCGACGGCTGGGTTTTCACGACAGCCGCAAGCTTGTCGTCCTTGATCTTGCGGTTCCCGTTAAAGACAACCTGATTGACCAGCTGAGCTTCCTCGACCGTGACGACCAGCGTGCTACCCGAAACAGAAATCTTGACGTCGGAGAAATAGCCCGTGTCGTAAAGCTGCTTGACGGAGTCATCGATATCGGTGTTCGAGAAGCTCTTCCCAGGCGAAATCGTCAGGTTGGAGCGCACGGCCTCGGCGCCGACGCGGCTCGCGCCTCGCACATCGACGCGCTGGATGACCGCAGCTTCAGCTGTCGTTGCAGACACGAATACAGTTGCACCTGCTCCCGAAGCAACAATACCAGCAGACAGCGCAACCGCCGATACTGCGTTCAAAAATCTTGAACCAGCCTTCATTTCACCCATTACCTTTTTTCTCGTCCCCAGCCTCAGGTGTCCCCCGATTCCGGTCACGTGTGTCGTTTTACCCGCTTTTGACATACAAGCAAGGGAGCAAGTTAATTTCTGTTTACTTCATTTCGAAGCGTGACGCATTCGCCACTACAGCTTTGAAACATCGTAAATAAACGGTAATTTTCCTTCGTCCTGCAATCAGCCAATCAGTGCACTTATATCGTTCCAGGTAGCAAAAACCATCAGGCCCAGAACCATGGCCAGTCCGATGCGAAATGCAATCTCCTGTGCCGACGAACCCAACGGCTTTCCCCTTACCGCTTCAATCGCATAGAACATCAGGTGGCCGCCATCAAGTACCGGAACCGGCATCAGGTTGAGTAATCCGATAGAAACCGACAAGACGGCAGCCAATTGAAGCAAAGCTGCAACGCCGAGCGTCGCCATCTGCCCCGAAGCCTGCGCGACCCGGATCGGTCCCCCCAGCTGGTCGGGCTTCATGTAGCCAGAAACCAGGTTGCCGATATATTTGAAAGTGCCGGTGACAATGTGCCAGGTCTGGATCGTGCCCTCCTTGAGAGCCTCCAGCGGCGAGTATGTCTGCAGGCGGAAGTGGCCAACCTCCTGATTTGTCACTATACCGATCAGGCCGATCTCGATCTTGTTGCCGAACTGGTCCGTCATGTCGGTCCTTGTCGGAACCATGGGGACATCAAGGTTCTCGCCGTTTCGCTCGATCGACACCACGATCTTCTGCTCAGGGCGAATACTGACATAGCGACGGACGTCGTCGAAGGTCTCGACTTTTGTGCCGTCGATGGCGATCAACAAGTCGCCCGGGACGACGCCTGCCTCGGCTGCAACACTGCCCGGCTTGACCTCGGCTACAACCGGATCGGCGACGGAACGGCCGTAGATGGCAAAGAGCACGGTAAAGATCGCGATCGCCAGGATGAAATTTGCGATAGGACCTGCAGCGACCGTGGCGGCCCGCTTCCAGAGCTTGGCGCCGGCGAAAGAGCGCGCTCGCTCATCGTCCGACATTGTAGCAAGCCTGCCCTCATCGGGCTTGCTCGATGCATCCTCGTCGCCGAAGAAACGCACATAGCCGCCAAGGGGGATTGCCGAAATCTTCCATCGCGTTCCATGTCGATCGGTGAAACCGACGAGTTCTGGTCCGAATCCGACCGAGAACGCCAATATCCGGATGCCACTCCAGCGGCCGACGAGATAATGGCCCATCTCGTGCACGAAGACCAGCAACGACAGCACGAGAACGAAGGGAACGATATATCCCGTCAGAAACGCAAAAATTCCGGTCAAGCCTGCCATAAGTTCTTTCCGCCAGCCTGTGCAGACATCAAACGCCGAACAGGGCTGCACCGAGCGACGTCATTTCACCGCCCTTTATCAGCGAAAAAAGTCCTGCTAGCAAGAACGCCGCAAAGCAGGCGAAAATGAGCCCGTCGACGCGGTCCATGACGCCTCCGTGTCCCGGAATAAGACGGCTGGAATCCTTCACCCCGAAGCGGCGCTTGATAAACGATTCAAAGAGATCGCCAGCCTGGCTGCAGACCGACAGGATGAACGCGATCGGCGCGGCCAAAAGAACACTTTCGGGGACCGTCAGGTAGGCAACCACGCTACCGGCGACGACAGCAGACACGGCGCCCCCAATCGCACCCGACCACGTTTTCCCCGGTGATATCTTCGGTGCAAGCTTCGGGCCGCCGATGGCCCGGCCAACGAAATAAGCCAGGATGTCGGTCCCCCAGACGACAGCGAACACGAACAGCATGGCATAAAGCCCGGCGGTGTCTGCGCCGCGGATGCCAGACAGCGCTATTCCAGTTAGCCCGGCATAAACCGTGCCCGCCGGAAACCAGCGCGGCGTGCCGCGCACGGCTGCAAAGCCAAGTGCCAGGGCAAAGAACAAAACCAGGAGAACGAGCGAATAGCCAACGGTGCCCGCGACGACCGCCACGCCAATCGAGGCCTGCCCTATCCAGCCAACGGCGTTGGCAACGGGCTGCTCCGTCCGCAGCCGCGTGATAGTGGACCATTCATAGTAGATCAACAGAGCGATCAACGCCGCTAGAACGCTGAATGCGAGACCGCCGACCCACGTGGCGCCGAGAACGATGATCGCCAGAACCAGTCCGGAAACAATTCGAAGCCGTAATTCCTGATGCATCAGATGCCAACTGCCGCGGCCGTCTGCGGGACCAGTCCGCCGAAGCGGCGATTGCGCGACGCGAATGTCTCGAGCGCGGAATACAATATCTCTCGGCTGAAATCCGGCCAATATTCCGGAACGAAGATAAATTCCGAATAGGCGGCCTGCCAAAGGAGGAAATTCGACAGGCGCTCTTCCCCGCTCGTTCGAATGATCAAGTCGGGATCCGGAATTCCTGCGGTGTCGAGCCGAGCATCGATCAGCGCAGGCGTAATGTCCTGCGCCCGCAACGAACCTGCTTCAACTTCTCTCGCAAGACTTGCGACTGCGCGAGCAATCTCGTCGCGGGAACCATAATTGAAGGCAATCACCAGCGTCAGCGCGCTATTGCCCTTTGTCCGCTCTTCGGCATCGACAAGGAGATCGAGGATGTCACTTTGCAGGCTGTATCTGTCGCCAATCACTTTCACGCGGACATTCTGGCGGTGCAACTCCGCCAGGTCGCGCCGGATGAATGCCTTGAGCAAGCCAAGAAGGTCGGTAACTTCCGTTTCCGGGCGGCGCCAGTTCTCCGATGAGAAGGCGAACAGCGTAAGATACTTGACGCCAACGTCACCAGCCGCGCGCACTGTCTCGCGCACGGCATCGACGCCCTTGCGATGGCCCATCGTGCGCGGCAATCCGCGTTGCTTGGCCCATCGGCCGTTGCCATCCATTATGATGGCAACGTGTTCTGGCACTGTCAAAAATGTTCGTTCAGACATTTCCCGTCCGGTTCTTCCAGCCCAAGGCGCAGGCGCACAGCGCCTTAGACCTGCATGATTTCCTTTTCCTTGTCGCCAAGCAAGCGGTCGATCTCAGAAATCGTCTCGTCCGTCATCTTCTGCACACGATCCGACTGCGCCCGGCTTACATCCTGGCCAATGGCACCGTCCTTTTCGGCTTTCTTAAGGCCGTCCATGCCGTCTCGGCGCACGTGGCGAATCGCGACCTTGCTCTTCTCGGCATAGTCGTGCGCAACCTTGACGAGAGACTTGCGACGTTCTTCGTTCAATTCCGGCAGTGGAATGCGCAGGTTCTGCCCATCGATGATGGGGTTGAGGCCCAGACTCGATTCGCGAATCGCACGCTCAGTCGCAGAAACCATCGACTTGTCCCACACCGAAACCGACAGCATGCGCGGTTCCGGGACCGTGATATTGGCGACCTGGTTCAGCGGTACGCGCGATCCATAAGCCTCGACCGTCACAGGATCGAGAATATTGGCCGAAGCGCGGCCGGTGCGCAGCGATGCAATATCGCTTTTGAACGAGGAAATGGCGCCATCCATGCGCCGCTTGAGTTCCTTGATGTCGATGCCTTCACTCATGTCAGAGCTCCCGTCTCGGTAGAAGCTGCGGCCAACTGCTGCCGCACTCAAATCAATTATCGGAGACGATGGTCTTGAGGCCATCGCCTTTGAGGATTTCAGCAAAACCGCCCTTCTCGTGGATCGAGAAGACGATGATCGGAATGGAATTCTCTCGCGCGAGCGCGACAGCTGCAACGTCCATGACGGCAAGCCCCTTGTCGAGAACTTCCTTGTGTGTCAGTCGATCGAAGCGCGTGGCATCCGGTTCCTTCTTCGGATCGGCAGAATAGATACCATCGACCTGCGTTCCCTTGAAGATCGCTTCGGCGCCCATTTCCGCGGCGCGCAATGCTGCGGCAGAGTCCGTCGTGAAGAACGGGTTGCCCGTGCCACCGGCGAAGATGACGACCCGACCAAGCGACAGGTGATAAAGCGTGGCGCGCTGCGAAAAGCTCTCGCAGATCTCGGGCATCGCGATAGCGGACAGAACAACGGTATCGATGTTGAGCTTGCGCAGCGACGTTGCCAGCGCGAGTGCGTTGATGATGGTGGCGAGCATTCCCATGTGGTCGCCCGTCACGCGATCGCCGCCTTTTGAGGCAACGGCCACGCCGCGGAAAATGTTGCCGCCGCCAACGACGACACCGACTTCCACACCCATCTGTCGCGCCTCGGCGATATCAGCCGCGATGCGATCGGCAACAGCTACATCGATTCCAAATCCCTGGCTGCCCATGAGGGCTTCGCCGGAAGCCTTGAGTAGAACGCGCTTGTAGACAGGTTCTGACGACATCTTGGCTCCTCGTTTTTGACCGTTGACTGCCGGATACACGAAGGGCATCGCGTTGTCACGCGATGCCCTTCGGTTTTCACATGTATACGGCCATCAGCCCTTGGCAGCAGCAGCGACTTCGGCAGCGAAGTCCGTCTCTTCCTTTTCGACGCCTTCGCCGAGCAGGAGGCGGGCCATGCCGGTGATTTCGATCGGCGCGCCGGCTTCCTTTTCAGCTTCCTTGATCGCCGCGCCGACGGTCAGATCGGGGTTGATCACGAAAGCCTGCGAGAGAAGGGCAACTTCTTCAAAGAATTTGCGCATGCGGCCGTCCACCATCTTTTCGATAATGGCTTCCGGCTTGCCGGATTCGCGGGCCTGCTCGATGAAAACGTTGCGTTCGCGCTCGGCGACGGCAGCATCGACTTCGTCGGCGCGAATGGCGAGCGGATTGGTCGCAGCGATGTGCATGGCGACCTGGCGGCCGATCGACGTCAGAACCGCCTTGTCGCCAATCGACTTCAGCGCAACCAGAACGCCGAGCTTACCGATACCGTCGCCTGCGGCGTTGTGGATGTAGGTTGCAACAACGCCGTGCTCGACTTCCAGCTTGGATGAGCGACGCAGGGTCATGTTCTCGCCGATGGTCGCGATCGCGTCCTTGATGGTATCGGCGACCGGCTTGCCGGATGCCGGATAGGTCGCAGCCGAAATGGCCTCAACCTTGCCGTCGGTCGCCAGAGCAACGTTGGCAATGCCGCGAACGAGATCCTGAAAAGCATCGTTGCGCGCAACGAAGTCGGTTTCCGAGTTGAGTTCGACGACAACTGCCTTGTGGCCGGCGCCGGCAATGCCGATCAGGCCTTCAGCGGCCGTACGGCCCGACTTTTTGTCGGCCTTGGAGATGCCCTTGGCGCGCAGCCAGTCGATCGCCGCTTCGATATCGCCGTTGTTTTCGGTCAGCGCCTTCTTGCAGTCCATCATACCTGCGCCGGACTTTTCGCGCAGTTCTTTCACCAATGCAGCCGTAATCTCGGTCATAAGCTTCCTCTTGTCGGTTCAAACGGTGGCCCGCAATACGCGGCGCGGCACCGGATTGAGGCACGAATTGTACCTGTATGTATGACGGCGTGATGAAAGACGCGTCATAACGAAACTCGTATGGCGACGGGCGCAACGCCCCCGCCTGAAACGGTCAAGGCCGCCGAACTTCCAAGAGTCGCGAGCGGCCTTTCCCAATCTCTGGAAAGCATGACGGGCATTCAGCCCGCCTGCTTCTTTTATCAGGCGCCGGTTTCGTCGAGCGCCGGCTCAGCCGGGGCTTCGATCGATGCGCCGAGGTCGCGGCCCGACGAGCTCTGCTGACGAGCGATGCCGTCGATGGCAGCGCGCGAGATCAGGTCGCAGTAAAGAGCGATTGCACGCGATGCGTCGTCGTTGCCCGGGATCGGATAGTCGATCAGGTCCGGATCGCAGTTCGAGTCGATGATCGCGACGACGGGGATGCCGAGGCGCTTGGCTTCGTCGATCGCGATCTTTTCCTTGTTGGTGTCGATGATGAACATCAGGTCCGGCGTACCGCCCATGTCCTTGATACCGCCGAGGGCCTTGTCGAGCTTTTCGCGCTCGCGCTCAAGGTTCAGACGTTCCTTCTTGGTGAAGCCCTGGGCATCGCCATTGAGGATCTCGTCGAGCTTGCGCAGACGCTGGATCGAGTTGGAGATCGTCTTCCAGTTGGTCATCATGCCGCCGAGCCAGCGCGAGTTGACGTAGTACTGGGCAGAGCGCTTTGCAGAGTCTGCAATGAGCTCCGAAGCCTGGCGCTTGGTGCCTACGAACAGAACGCGGCCGCCACGGGCAACGGTGTCGCTGACAACCTGCAGCGCGCGCGACAGCAACGGAACCGTCTGCGCTAGGTCGATGATGTGGATATTGTTACGATCGCCGAAAATGTACGGCTTCATCTTCGGGTTCCAGCGGTGCGTCTGGTGGCCGAAGTGGACGCCTGCTTCTAGGAGCTGGCGCATAGAAAAATCGGGCAATGCCATGCCTTGTTATCCTTTTCCGGTTGAACCTCCGCAAGGCGAACAGCATCCTCTTCGAAGATGCCACCGGGCGGAATAATCCGGATTTCTCCCGGACAACCCCATGCCTTACGTGTGGAATGCGGGTGGCCTTAACCTTCCTCCGAGGGAAAAGCAAGGCTTTTGGCGAAAATAACGCAACTCCTCACCGCGGAGAGATCAAAAGAGCCGAGTACGGCGCTCCTCAATCGGAATCGCAGGGCCAACTCTGCGGTATCGTCAGCCCAGACGGCAGCTTGGTATTCGAATCGCCGCATGCAAGCTCGATCTGCGCCTGCTCCAGGCCAGTTGCATTGGAAAGATCCAGACCGCCTATGTGCGTCAGAAACAGGAAGGCGCGGTCGAACGAAATGGGGCCTTCGAACGTCGCACCGCTGAGATCGGCGCGCGACAGGTTAGCGAGTGAAAAGCTTGCCCCTGTCAACACTGCCTTGCTGAAAGTTGCACGGCCGAGTTCAGCCTTTTCGAAATTGGCACCGGTCAGCCTCGCGCCATTGAAATTGGACCGCTGCAGCTCCGCGCCTGCGAAGGATGCACCTTGGGCGGAGACGTTCTCGAAGCCGGAACGATAGGCTTCGACCTTCGCAAAATTCGCCTTGTCCACCTGCGCACCTGTAAACCAGGCACGCACCAGCGTTGCCTTTTCGAGATTTGCCGAGGTGAGATTGGTTCCGCTCAGATTGGTCAAGGTGAAGTCGGCGTCGACAAGATTGGCATTCTGGAAGTCGCCTCCCTCCAGCATCAGGTTCTTCTTGTTGCAGCCGCCCCAGTCGATACCCGAGGACGGCGTCACGCCGCAATCCGCGGCAAAGGCAGAACTGCAGGATGCCGCGGCCATCGCCCCCACGGTCACACCCAACATGGCAATCAATGCCACAGTATAACTTGCACCCAAGATCCTCACTCCATCCCGCGGTCATCGATCAATCGCAAACCGACTCCTAGCATAGAGGACGTCTTGCTGGATACATCGGCAATCGTCTGATCGCTCGCCGATCGTACAATGCTAGCAATTACTTACAGGCGACAGGTTTGGCGTCGAGCAGCTCGAGCTTCGACAGCTTCCCCGAGAGGACAAAGTCGCCGTAGTCCATCGTCAGGTCGCGTGTGATGCCGTTCTCGTAGAGCTTGAACGACATGCGGTAGACGGGCAATGCGTCCGTCTTGGTGTTTTCGTTGAAGTAGGAAATGGTCACCGGCCAGAAAGCCGTTTTGGAGAAGGCGCCGGCATTGCTTGCATCCGTCTCGTCTTTGGAAGGCGTCACCTGCTTGCCGACGACCGTGGTCGTGGCAAGCGCCTTGTCGCCATCGTCGGAGCCGTCGAAGACGCGCGCCTCGAACAAGCGTTTGCCGGCCTTTGCGTTCTGGATCACGTCGAGCATGTGCTCAGTCGGGAAGCGGCTCGCCGCCAACTGAAGCTCCTTGCTTGCAGGCTGCTTCAAATCGACCTTCACGCCCTCAGCCAGATCCTGAGCCGCGCCGTTGACTTCCTTGTCGAGCTGTTCGTCGGTGAACGACTTCGTGTCGAACGTGAACTTCCGGTCCTTGAGGTTCTCGAAGGTTTTCGTCTGCTGATCGCTGAGACGCACCGCGTCGCCGGTATCGATCTGGGTCACGAAGCGGAAGTTGGTGGTGTAGCCGGTGCAATAGTCGCCGTCGAACTCGTAGACCATGCGCCCCGACATGCCTGATATGCCGGAGCGCTCGGATGCATCCTTCAGCTCTAGATCATAGACGGCGCGATGAGCGACCAGGCCCGTGGCAATTGCCGCGCTGGTTACCGGTGCCGCCGCGAAGGCGTTTGCCGAAACGCCTGCTAGTAAGAGTGCGGCAAGACTCGATCGGACCATTGATAATCTCCTGTTGGACTCGCCTGCGATGTTATAAGAACGCTTTCGGCCAAATCGAGGCTCGATCGTGTCACAAAATGGATTCAAGCCTTGATGCATAATTTTAGAACTATTGACAATAAAAGCGGAGAGGAAAATGTCCGATCAAATCGCTGCGCGGCTGAAAGAGATGGGGATATCCCTGCCAGAGGCTGCCGCACCCGCCGCAAACTATGTTCCCTACGTGATCAACGGCAACCTTCTCTACATTTCCGGACAGCTGCCGCTTGAAGGCGGCAAGATCGCCGTTTCCGGCCACCTCGGCAAAAATGTCGATGTGCCGACGGGCCAACGAGCAGCGGAGCTGTGCGCCATCAATATTCTCGCGCAGGCCAAGGCTGCGCTCGGCGGCGATCTCGGCCGCGTCAAGCGGGTCATCAAACTGAACGGCTTCGTCGCATCTACGCCCGACTTCGTCGAGCAGCACCTCGTGATCAACGGCGCGTCGAACCTGATCGCGGGAGTCCTCGGCGAGGCCGGAAAGCATGCCCGTGCCGCCGTCGGCATGGCGGCGTTACCGATGAACGCTGCAGTCGAAATCGATGCCGTCATGGAAGTTGCATCATGACATCTGCAGCATGGCTCAAGGAACTGCCCGTCGCTCATCGCGGTTATCATGACCTCAACAAAAAGGTATGGGAAAACACCCTCTCCGCATTCTCGCGTGCCGTCGAGGCCGGCTTCGCCATCGAGTGCGATCTGCACTATGCCTCTGATGGCGTGCCGGTGGTTTTCCATGACGAGGACCTGGAGCGCCTGTGCAATCTGAAGGGTGACGTTCGGGAGCGGACGTCCCAGGAACTGGGGCTGCTTTCGATCGGCGGCACGAGCGACAAGATTCCGACGCTGCGACAGCTTCTCGATCTCGTGCAGGGCAAGGTTCCGCTGGTGATCGAGCTCAAGGGCCGCGAAGCCGACGACGCAGGCTTCGTAGAAACTGTTCTGGAAGTGCTGGAGGGCTACGAAGGCAAGGTGGCGCTCATGAGCTTCGACCACTGGCTGCTGCGTGAGCTCAAGGCCATCGATGCCCCCTACCCGCTCGGTCTGACGGCGGGCGGCAACAAGCCCGAGGAATTCGACGTGAATGAACAGGCGATGCAGCTCGGCCTCGACTTCATCTCCTACTTCTTCGCCGATCTTCCCAACCCCTTCATCACGGCGCAGCGCGAGAAGGACATCGTCGTCATCACCTGGACTGTCCGGGACGAGAACGCGCGCAAGCACACTTTCGAGAATGCCGACCAGATGACCTTCGAGGGATTTGATCCGCGCGTTTCGGTTTGAGGCTCGCTTTTTGGACAAGATCATGCGCAGACTGGACCGGAGCCCCATTATCCTCCCCAACGGTCTCGCACTCGCTTCATGACAGACGAACTTTCAATCCGCATCGAGCGGTCTTTTAGCGATATTTCTCCGGAGAGCTGGTCGCGGCTTTCCGGGGCCACGAAAGCCGATAACGCGCTAGCGTACAATCCATTCGTCTCGCACGCCTTCCTGTCCTCACTCGAGGAATCGGGATCGGCCACCGCCGAGACGGGCTGGCTCGGGCATCACATGCTGCTTCAGGCTGCCGACGGCCGACTGGTCGGTGCCTTGCCCGGTTATCTGAAAAATCACAGCCAGGGCGAATATGTCTTCGATCACGGCTGGGCGGATGCCTTCGAACGCGCGGGCGGTCGCTACTATCCCAAGCTCCAGTGCTCGATACCGTTTACGCCCGCAACCGGCCCGCGCCTGCTCGTGGCAGCGGGTTTGGAGCGCCGACCTATTCAGGACGCAATGGCCGAAAGCCTCAAGGAGGTCGTTCGACGGCTGGGCGTCTCTTCAGCGCACATCACCTTTGTTCCGGAGGACGAGATTGACGTCTTCGAGACCGATGGCTATCTGCATCGAACCGATCAGCAGTTCCATTTCATCAACGAGGGCTATGACGATCACGAGGCGTTTCTCGAAACACTCGCTTCGCGCAAGCGCAAGGCGCTGCGCAAGGAACGCCGCACGGCGCTGGAAAACGGCATCACCATAGACTGGCTGACCGGCAGCGATCTGACGGAGCGCATCTGGGACCAGTTCTTCGCTTTTTACATGGATACCGGCAGCCGTAAATGGGGACGGCCGTATCTGACGCGCCGGTTCTATTCGCTGATCGCCGAGCGCATGCCCGACGACATCCTGCTGGTTATGGCGAAGCGCAACGGACGCTACGTCGCCGGTGCGATCAACTTTATCGGTGGCGATACGCTTTATGGCCGGCATTGGGGCTGCATCGAGGATCATCCATTCCTGCATTTCGAGGTCTGCTATCATCAGGCGATCGACTTCGCTCTCGCGAAAGGTCTCAAACGCGTCGAGGCCGGAGCGCAGGGTGAGCACAAGCTGGCGCGAGGTTACCTGCCGGTGACAACGCATTCCGCCCACTATGTCGCCCATGCGGGCCTTCGCCGGGCGATCGCGGACTATCTCGCGCGCGAGCGCGACGACGTCGAGCACATGAACGAAATTCTGGCAGAGCACAGCCCATTCCGCAAAGGCGACCGGCTTCAGGAGGATTGACGCCCTCGCCTTTGCCGCGCTACCCGAACAAGGCAGCAATGAGGAGAGTTCGCATGACCAGCGCCGCTTATGACAGCAACAATATTTTCGCAAAGATTCTCCGTGGCGAAATTCCCTCGCACCGCATCTACGAGGACGACAACACCGTCGCGTTCATGGACGTGATGCCACAGGCGTCTGGCCATGTTCTCGTTGTCCCCAAGGCACCATCGCGCAACCTTCTCGATGCCGATCCGGCGACGCTGGCACGGACCCTGCCGGTCGTCCAGAAGATCGCCAATGCGGTCAAGGAGGCCTTCGATGCCGACGGCGTCTTCGTCTGCCAGTTCAACGAGCCGGCGGCGGGCCAGACCGTCTTCCACCTGCACTTCCACGTCATCCCCCGCCACGAGGGCGTGGCGCTGCGTCCGCATTCAGGCACCATGGAGGACAACGCCGTTCTCGCCGCAAATGCCGAGAAGATCAAAGCCGAGCTTTGATCACGGATGTTGGGCGCCGCCTGTATCCTGGCGCGCGCTGTCTTGCGTCACCTCTTTAAGCACGCGCGCCGCGAGCGCATAGGCAATGGCGAACGTTGCTGCACCACCGATCAGATCCACCAGATGATGCCCTCCATGGACGAGGATGGCAGGGATCATCGCGGCGTTCAACACGAGCGTGGGCAGAAACAAGAACCGCACGCGCGCGAGGAAGCAGACCGACATGCACGCCATGACCATGTGAAACGATGGAAATGCAATCAGGCCCAGAACGTTTCTCGGCGTCAGGTAGATCGTCCCCTCCCGCAACAAGCGGGACAACTCGGCCCCGTAATGATTGTCCACGGCCAGCGGCATCGCGTCGAGGACTTCCTGCGGCAATTGATGGAAGGCAGATGGCCCGATTGATGGTGCGAAAAACCAAATGACGATCGCCAACAACGCACCGATAACACCTGTCATCAGAAAATGGTGCAGCGCCTGGAGCCTTCCCGTGAAGCCTAGGGCGAATATTGCGACGAGCAACTGCGACAGCGAACTCATGTAGACCACGTGCAATCCCAGACCGACGGTCGGGCGCCGGGCCGTCCATGCAACCAGATGCGGCCAGGAATAGCCGAACACTTGGTCCAGCTGCATCAACCTGTCGTCGATCGGGTTGAAATACACCGGCAACAGCAAATAGTTGAAGACGGATCCCAAGATCGTGAACAGAATGAAAAGACCGGCGGCGGTCGTTGTCGCCGCGATGCGGTCGTTGCGCCGAACTGTTCGATAAAGCTGACCTAGGCCTATTGCGAACAGGCCGCAGCCCACCATGGTCGCATATGCGACGTCGACACCAACACCTTTCCACCACAGCAGAGTAACATCGAGCAACGCCAAAGTGCCCAAGATAGCGATAACAAAACGTTCGGCGGGCAGAAACACCATGGATCGGCTCCTTGCTGAAGCCTGGCATAGTCGATTGCACTTAAATTTCGCCTAAGCGCGGTCCGATACGACAAAAAAAAGCGGCCCGAAAGCCGCTTTTCTTTACTTTACTTCTTCGGCACACGCGGGACCGCGCTGCCCTTCCTGGGCGGAATCTTGACCTGGGGCTCGGCGACTGCCGCCTTCGCTTTCTTCACAGCGGCCGCCGCCTTCTTCGGACGCGTCTTGGTCGTCAGCTCGCCGTCATCCTGGTCGTCCCCCTCGGGGTGGATGACCTCGGCTTCTGGCTTCGGCTTGATCGGTGCACTGTCCGATACCGATTCAAGGATGATGCCGGGCTTGCCATCTTCCTTCGGGCCGACAGTAACGCTGACGACGCCACCCTTCTTCAGCTTGCCAAAGAGAATTTCGTTGGCCAGAGGCTTCTTGATGACGTCCTGGATGACACGCGCCAGCGGGCGGGCACCCATCTTTTCGTCGTAGCCCTTATCAGCCAGCCAGGCGATCGCATCGTCGTGCAGGTCGAAGGTAACGTTCCGCTCGGAAAGCTGCGCCTCGAGCTGCATGATGAACTTCTGCACGACCTTGTGAATGACGACAGTCGGCAGCGGCGCGAACGGAATAATCGCGTCGAGACGGTTGCGGAACTCTGGCGTGAAGATGCGGTTCAGCGCCTCTTCGTCCTCGCCCGTCCGCTTGGACGAACCGAAGCCGAATGCCGCCTTGGCCATCTCAGACGCTCCCGCATTGGTCGTCATGATCAAGATGACGTTGCGGAAGTCGATCTTCTTGCCGTTGTGGTCGGTCAGTGTGCCGTGATCCATGACCTGCAACAGGATATTGTAGATGTCGGGATGTGCCTTCTCGATTTCGTCGAGCAGCACCACGCAATGCGGATGCTGGTCGACGCCATCGGTCAGGAGACCGCCCTGATCGAAGCCGACATAGCCGGGAGGCGCACCCAGCAGACGTGAAACCGTGTGGCGCTCCATGTACTCCGACATGTCGAAGCGCAGAAGCTCGACGCCAAGCGACGACGCCAGCTGCTTGGCCACCTCGGTCTTGCCGACGCCCGTAGGGCCTGAGAAGACGTAGGAGCCGATCGGCTTGTTCGGCTCGCGAAGGCCGGCACGCGCCAGCTTGATCGAGGTCGACAGGGCTTCGATCGCCGTATCCTGACCGTAGACGACCGAACGCAGTTCCTGCTCGAGATTGGCGAGAACGGCTTCGTCGTCCTTCGACACGGTCTTCGGCGGAATGCGGGCCATCGTGGCAATCGTGGCCTCAATCTCCCTTTCGGTGATCAGCTTGCGACGCTTGGACGGGGGCAGCAGCATCTGGGCCGCCCCGGTCTCGTCGATCACATCGATTGCCTTATCGGGCAGCTTGCGGTCGGAGATGTAGCGTGCCGACAGCTCGACGGCTGTCTTGATCGCCTCGTTCGAGTAGCGCAGATGGTGATACTCTTCGAAATAGGGCTTCAGGCCCTTCATGATTTCGATCGCATCATCGATCGACGGTTCGGCGACGTCTATCTTCTGGAAGCGGCGAACCAGAGCCCGGTCCTTCTCGAAGAACTGACGGTATTCCTTGTAGGTGGTCGACCCGATGCAACGGATCGCGCCTGAAGACAGAGCCGGCTTCAAGAGGTTCGAGGCATCCATCGCTCCGCCCGAGGTGGCGCCGGCGCCGATGACCGTGTGAATCTCGTCAATGAACAGAACCGCACCCGGATACTCCTCGAGTTCCTTGACGACCTGCTTCAAACGCTCTTCGAAATCGCCACGGTAACGTGTGCCGGCAAGCAGCGTGCCCATGTCGAGCGAAAAGATGGTGGCGTCAGCCAGTGCTTCCGGCACCTTGCCTTCGACGATGCGCTTGGCCAGGCCTTCGGCGATCGCCGTCTTGCCGACGCCGGGATCTCCGACATAAAGAGGGTTGTTCTTCGAACGGCGGCACAAGATCTGGATCGTGCGGTTAACCTCGGCATGACGCCCGATCAACGGATCGATCTTGCCGACCTTGGCCTTCTCGTTGAGGTTCACGCAGTAGGCCTTAAGGGCGTCCTGCTGCTTCTTGGCGCCGCCTTCTTCCTGTTCGCCGCTGCCGCGCGATACCGGCTTGCTCTCCGACTCGCCATCATCGGCACCACGCGGCGTCCGAGTTTCAGACGATCCGGCGCGCTTGCCTATCCCATGGGAGATGTAGTTGACCGCATCGTAACGGGTCATTTCCTGCTCCTGCAGGAAATAAGCAGCATGGCTTTCGCGCTCGGCAAAGATGGCGACGAGCACGTTTGCTCCCGTCACTTCTTCGCGACCGGACGACTGAACATGAATGACCGCACGCTGAATGACGCGCTGGAAGCCGGATGTCGGCTTGGAGTCCTCGTCATAACCCGTGACCAGATTGGAGAGTTCGTTATCGACATATTCAATAAGCGTTTTGCGCAACGCGTCGAGATTGACATTGCAGGCGCCCATGACCGCGGCCGCATCGGCATCGTCGATCAGGGCGAGCAGCAGATGCTCGAGCGTTGCATATTCGTGATGCCGCTCGTTGGCAAAGGTCAGTGCCTGATGGAGCGCCTTCTCAAGACTAGGCGAAAATGTTGGCACGTTCAGATCCTCACTTCTTTTCCATGACGCATTGCAGCGGATGCTGGTGCTGTCGGGCGAAGTCCATCACCTGGCTCACCTTGGTCTCCGCTACCTCGTATGTAAATATTCCGCATTCGCCGACGCCATGATTATGGACATGAAGCATGATACGGGTGGCACTTTCACGGTCCTTCTGAAAAAAACGCTCCAGGATATGGATGACGAACTCCATCGGCGTGTAGTCGTCATTCAGAATCAGCACACGGTACAGATTGGGTTTCTTCGTCTTAGGCTTTGTGCGCGTGATGACCGAGGTGCCGCGATTTCCGTTGTCCCCGTTCCTTTCGCTGTCATTTTGCATCCGGATCGGCTGTACGATCATATTCATTCATTCCCCGATCAATCCGGCGGTGCATGGGAGGCCTGCTTTACCCGCCGAATATCTGAATTACTAACTTAGTTCATTGTAGAGCGATTTTAAGCCCCTCGCTCCACACTGCAATCACAATTCAACCGGACATGACGCAAAGACACAAAAACTAGCGACGCGGACGTGAAGCATCTCGTGAAAAACGAAAAGACCGGCTGCAGATGCGTAGCCGGCCTTCGTTTTTCAAGAGGTATGCAGCTTATGCACCGCCCGCTCCTATGCCGCGGCGGGCGTCACCACCGCAGGCTTGGCAGCTTTCGCAACGGCCGCAGCCGCCGGCGCCTCGTAGGTCCTGTAGGCACTCTTGGCGAGATCCGCATACATTTCGCTCAACTTCGTCGCTTCAGCGACAAAACTCTCGTATGCAGACTTCACATAGCCGGTCTGCAGTTCGAGGACAGCTTCGAAACTGCGCGCGCCGGACAACGTCTCAAAATGCGTGACTGCATCCTGGAAAGATTTCTTGGAATACTCGGTCGCCTCCGTGGCGATTGCCTGAAATCCCTTTGTCGTCTCAGAATAGCTCTTCAATATCGTTTCGATGGCTTCCTTGCTCTTTCCAGTGGCGTCATCAAAGTTCAGCATGAAAATCCTCCTTGTGCTCGGAAGCCCAAAAGGTAGCCGCACCGCACCCAAAGATCAAGCGATCTTGTGCATCGCAAAACAATCACCGCTTGCATTCGGAACATCTCAAATTCCAATGGCTGCAGGCGACTCGCCTCGATAATTGATTTCACTAAAATATATCAGAGAGCCGCAACCGGAGATTTTGCAAAGAATCCGGTTTGCGGCACCCAAACGGCTAATCGAGGAGATCGGCCGGCACCTTGCCGCCGTTTTCCGAAAGCCGCTTCATCAGCGCCTTGTGCAGAAACATGTTCATCGTCGCGGTATCGTGGGTGTCTCCGGTGTAGCCGAGCTCGGCGGCCAGTTCCTTGCGCTCCGCAAGGCTCGCATCCATTCCCACGGCTTTCATGAGGTCAACAATCGAGCGGCGCCAATCGAGCTTCTGCCCGCTTTTCTTCACCGCCGCATCGAGCACCGGGACAATATCGACCACAGCCACTGAAGGCGCGGGCGCTGCACTCGGCGCCGGCGACGGCGCGGCAGAAGGTGAAACAGGTGCCTGTGCCGGCTCTATCTTCGGCGCTGCGGCCTGCGTAACCGGGACAGCCTGTGCCTCGCCCCCGAAAATGGCATGCTTGATCTTGTCGAAAATACCCATTCTCAACATCCCCTTGCTGGCAATTGAGCACATGCTCACCACTCAAGATGGAGCGGTTCGCCAGTTGGTCCAGAGACGAATTCCCTTTTCGATAAGCCTTTGAACGGAGGTCAGCGTGATGTTTCAGCTATTTCGGGGAGGTCGGATATTTCGATGACGCCGACGCTACCGGGCCGGCTGTCGACAAGCCGCATGTACTGCGGCTTGTATCTTCGTCCGCGCATGAGCCACGGCCCAGCGCCTGATGTCATGTCAGGTCGACGTCAAGGATCGCCATCGAGAAATTGTAGGAGCGATCACCGTCCTCGTCATCGATATAGACGACACCCAGAAACTCTTCGTCGAGGTACACCTCAGCGGAATCGTTCTTGCGCGGACGGGCCTTAACGACGATCTGCGGGTTGAACGTGCGCTTGAAATACGCGTCGAGTTTCTTGATTTCTTCGGGCTTCACACTGCATCTCCTGAGCGATCTCGATTGGCCGCTTTTTGCACGGGAAAGACGGCGCTGTAAAGGCGCGGGGATCGATGATCATCGCTATCCCCGCCGTTCTCCGCGCAGGCTCCTAGCTGCAAGCGACATACAATACCTTAGATATAGGGGGTCGCTTGAAGCCTTAGATGTCGGCGCCGATTACTTGATCCATGATCCGCGACGGTTCCGAACACCCTGCCGCTCCGACCACCTTGGCAGGCACGCCCGCGACCGTGGTCTTCGGTGGTACCGCCTTGAGAACGACCGACCCGGCGGCGATGCGGGAGCAATAGCCGATCTCGATGTTGCCGAGGATCTTGGCACCGGCACCGATCAGTACGCCACTGCCGATCTTCGGATGCCGGTCTGCACCTTCCTTGCCGGTACCGCCCAGTGTCACGCCATGGAGGATCGAAACGTTGTCGCCGATTACCGCCGTCTCGCCGACGACGAGGCCGGTCGCGTGATCGAGGAAGATGCCGCGGCCGATCCGCGCGGCCGGATTGATGTCCGTCTGAAATACGCTCGAAGAGCGGCTCTGCAGATAGAGGGCAAGGTCGCGGCGTCCGCGGTTGAGGAGCCAGTGTGCCAGGCGATGCGTTTGCAGCGCATGGAACCCCTTGAAATAGAGTACGGCTTCCATGAAGCGCAGGCATGCGGGATCGCGATCATAGATCGCCTGTATGTCGACGCGCAGGATCGCGCCCCATTCAGGCCAGTCTTCCAGCATCTGGTCGAAGGTCTGGCGAAGCAGGATAGCCTGCATGTCGGGATGGTCGAGACGCTCGCAGATGCGGTAGATCACGCATTCTTCCAGCGAGCGATAGTTGAGCACGGTCGAATAGAGAAACGCAGCCAACACCGGATCGTTTTCGGCGGCGACGCGCGCTTCCTCGCGCAGGCTGTCCCAGATCGGATCCATCACCTTGAGCGAGCTTGCCGTCTCAAGAGGACGAATGTCTGTCTTTGCGACCATGGAAGGCCTCCTCGTATGCCGTCTGAATGGCTCTATATACGGCAAAATACCGCTGACATAAATGGCTTATGCGAGAATGGTTTCCCGGATGTTTCGGCCGCCACAACCGATGATCGCGATGTCACCCCCTGGCGACTTCGTCGTAAAACTCGAGCACGGTTTTCTTGAACACCCTGTCACCTACAGCCAGCATATGGTCGCGTCCGGGGATGTCGAGCGGCTGGGCATTCGGCATCAGCGCGGCAAGCTCCTCAGCGGATCCCGCAATATCGTCCTTGGTTCCCACGCCGATCAGTGTCGGTGCATCGATCTTTCCCATGTCGGTTCTCGCCACGAGGTCGCGCGAACCGCGAATGCAGGCAGCAAGCGCCCGGCGGTCGCTCTTCGTCTGTTCGGCGAAGGCACGGAACATGCGACCGCGCTCATGGCTTACATCATCCAGAGAGGGGGCGAGCAGCGCATCGGCAATTGGATCCCAGTCGCCGACGCCATCGGTCATGCCGATGCCGAGCCCTCCGAGCACCAGCGAGCGCACTCGATCGGGGCGAGCGAGCGCGGCGAACACCGAAATGCGTGCGCCCATGGAGTAACCCATGACGTTCGATTCCGGGATAGCGAGATGATCGAGGAGCGCAATCGAGTCGCCAGCCATGTGCCACGGCCGGTAGGCCTCGGCGTCATGCGGCTTGTCGCTGGCGCCGTGGCCCCTATTGTCCATGGCGATCACCCTGTAACCGGCATCGCCGAGCGTCTTCAGCCACCCGGGATGCACCCAGTTCACACTTGAGGTCGACGCGAAGCCGTGAATCAGCAGCACCGGGGCGCCGCTTGGATCGCCTTCATCGAAATAGGCGAGTCTTAGCCCATCATGCGTGAAGCTGGAAAAGGCAGGCGTATTCAAATTCATCGAGGCAGTCCTGTTTTTCGACGGGACCATATTTTATCGACCGGCGAACGGGAACCCCTGCCCCGCCCAAAAACTGTCCGGAGTGCGTCGCTTTGGCTCTACACATTTGCGGCGAAGGATTATAAGGTCCGCGCACAATTCAAAGCATTCGGAGATCACTATGGCCGGTCACAACATTCCCCACTTCCAGAACGACGGCGGACACCGCGTTGTCGAAGTCGGCGTGAAGGAATTCATGTGCACCGGCGCTTCTGCTCCTTTCGATCACCCGCATATCTTCATCGATATGGGCGACGACAACGAGAAGGTCTGTTCCTACTGCTCGACGTTGTACCGCTTCAACAGCTCGCTCAAGGCAAACCAGACCAACCCTGCCGGCTGCGTCTTCCACGTCAAGGCGGCGTAAAGCCGCCGCGCCCTGGAGATCGGACCCGCGATGCCGGTCGAACATGCCGCCATCATTGGCGCTGGCGTCGCGGGCCTGACGGCGGCGCTCGCCCTGGCAAAGCACGGTAGAAGCTCTGAGATTTTCGAACAGGCACCAGTGTTGACGGAGGTTGGCGCAGGCCTTCAGCTCTCGCCCAACGCGACAAGAATTCTCGACAAGCTCGGCATTGTCGAGAGCTTGACCAAAGTGTGGCTCGAGCCGCAGTCAATTCGACTGATATCAGGCACATCGCTCCGCGAGCTCGCGGCGGTTCCCTCGGGCCAGTTTGCGCGCACGCGCTGGAACGCCCCCTATGGCGTGCTGCATCGCGCGACCCTGCAGGCAGCCTTGCTCGATGCAGTTCAGAAGAACCCGCACTGCACGCTCCATCTCGGCGCAGGCATCGCAAACGGCGAATTGCCCGGCGCGATCCGCAAGGCGGATGTTTTGATCGGCGCAGACGGCGTCTGGTCGAAGGCGCGCGGGCTGATCGCCGGCAGCCCCTCCTCGCGCTTTTCCGGTTGTGTTGCCTACCGTTTCACGATTGCTGCGGCGAGTGCGCCTGCATTCCTCGATCGCAACAGCGTATCTGCCTTTCTAGGGCCGTCGGCCCACCTTATCTGTTACCCCCTCAGGGAAACCGAAAGCTTCAACATGGTGGCGATCACCGCCGGGCAGGACGAGACGCCTGCTTGGCTGGGGCAACTGACAGAGGCCCAGCGGCAGCGGCTGATGTCGCAGTTCTCACGCTGGAGCGGCGCGCTTGTTTCGCTTTTCGCTGCGGCCAACGACATGACCTTCTGGCCGCTCTACGAAGCGACGGCCGGTAACTGGCAGAACGGTCGAGATACCGTGCTAATCGGCGATGCGGCGCACGCGATGATGCCATTTGCAGCGCAGGGGGCCGCAATGGCGATCGAGGACGCCTATGAACTGGCCGCATTTCTCGCCACGCGCCCCGCAGCCGAGGCCCTGCCACTCTTCGAGGCGCATCGCATGCCGCGCATAAACCGGCTGCGACAGCGCGGCGCCTTCAACAGGTTTGCCTATCACGCCCGCGGCCCGATCCGCATCGGACGTGATATCGTGCTGTCGCTGAAACCGCCGCAAAGTCTCGCGGCGGATCTCGATTGGATCTATGGCTACCGTGCCGTCGACTGATCAAACCATTTTTGCGGCGGCAAAGCCCCGCTCGATATCGGCCTTGATATCGTCGATATCCTCCAGACCGATCTGCAGGCGGATAACAGGTCCTTCGGTCGGCGCCTTGGCGACACGGCGATCATTTAGGCCCACGTGAACCGCAAGGCTCTCGAAGCCTCCCCAGGACCAACCGAGACCGAATATTTGCAAGGCGTCGAGGAAGGCATGCGCCTTGGGCTTGAAACCGCTGGCCGTGTCAGCCTTCAGCACGAAGGAAAAGATCCCGCTCGCGCCCTTGAAGTCGCGTTTCCAGAGATCATGTCCCGGGAAGCTCGGCAGAGCGGGGTGCAGAACTGCGGCGACGTCTTCCCTGCCCTCAAGCCACTTGGCGATGGTCAGAGCACTCTCGTAGTGGCGTTCGAGACGCACGCCCATGGTCCGCAGACCACGCAGGATCTGGTAGGCGTCGTCGGGCGCGCCACAGATCCCGAGCGTGATATTCGCCTCATGGAGCTGCTCCCAATGCTTGGCGTTGGCCGAGACCGTTCCCATGAGAATGTCGGAATGACCGGATGGATATTTCGTGGCCGCGTGGATCGAGATATCGACACCGAAGCCGAGCGGCCTGAAATAGATCGGCGTCGCCCACGTATTGTCCATCGTCACCACCGCGCCGTGCTTGTGCGCGATCGCGGCGATTGCCGGGATGTCCTGCATTTCAAAGGTGTTGGAGCCCGGAGCTTCGGTATGAACGAGCTTCGTGTTCGATTTGATCAGGGCTTCGATGCCCGCGCCGGCCATCGGGCAGTAGTAGTCGACCTCCACGCCAAGACGCTTCAGCATCGTATCGCAGAAATGGCGCGTCGGACCGTAGACCGAATCGACGACGAGCGCATGGTCGCCCGCCGACAGAAACGCGAGGAACGGAACGGTGACGGCCGCGAGGCCGGACGGCACCAGGATGGTACCGGCCGATCCTTCAAGCGCATCGATCGCTTCGCAGAGCGCGTCGGTGGTCGGCGTACCGCGCGTTCCGTAGGTGTATTTCTGCGCGCGCGTTTCCATCGCCTTGGCCGTCGGAAAAAGCACCGTCGAGGCGTGCACGACCGGCGGGTTGACGAAGCCATGATAATCGGCGGGATTGTTGCCGAGGTGGGAAAGGCGGGTATTGATGCCTGCGTTCTGAAGCAGGCCGACTCTGTCGCTCATGTCGGAAGTAGCCTTTGGGGGTGGGATGCAATTGCCAAACTCTTGGACCTGCCCGACGGTGCGGTCAACCCCGGCGCGAACGGCGGGGTACGTCGCGGCAAGATGAATCCACTAGATATATCAGTGCGTTTTAGCGGATTTTTTCGCCAAATGCTGCCTATTGGATAGTCATCTGCTTGTTTTGCGCGTCCCGCTAAGCGAATTGCCGAATTATCACGCAATATTGCGGCGCGACACTTGACCATAGTGACATTTGCGACTGTGATAGAACCGCTCGCGCCGGGAGGGTGTCGGGTCGCTTGGGAGGTTTGTGCGCTTCAGCCGACGCTCCCACAAGAAAAGATAAGACAAAGGAAAAGGTTGGGAAAAATGAAGATTAAGCTTCTGTCGGCCGCAATCGGCGCAGCTTTCGCACTTGGCGCTTCGGCAGCTTCGGCCACCACTCTGGAAGACGTAAAGGCAAAGGGGTTCGTCCAATGCGGCGTCAACACCGGCCTCACCGGCTTCGCCGCGCCTGACGCCTCCGGCAACTGGGCCGGTTTCGACGTCGATTTCTGCAAGGCCGTGGCATCCGCCGTCTTCGGTGATCCGACCAAGGTCAAGTATACGCCGACCAACGCCAAGGAGCGCTTCACGGCTCTGCAGTCGGGCGAAATCGACGTTCTGTCGCGCAACACGACGTGGACCATCAACCGCGACACCGCACTCGGCTTCAACTTCCGCCCGATCACGTACTACGACGGTCAGGGCTTCATGGTTCGAAAGAGCCTGAACGTGAAGTCGGCTCTCGAACTCTCCGGCGCCGCAATCTGCGTACAGGCCGGCACGACGACCGAGCTCAACCTCGCCGACTACTTCAAGACCAACAATCTGCAGTACAATCCGGTGGTTTTCGAAAACCTTCCTGAAGTCAACGCTGCTTACGACGCCGGCCGCTGCGACGTCTACACGACCGACCAGTCCGGTCTCTATTCGCTGCGCCTAACGCTCAAGAATCCTGACGAGCACGTCATCCTTCCGGAAATCATCTCCAAGGAGCCGCTTGGCCCGGCAGTCCGCCAGGGTGATGACCAGTGGTTCGACATCATTTCGTGGACGTTCTACGCCCTGATCAATGCCGAGGAATTCGGCATCACACAGGCCAATGTCGACGAGCTGAAGAATTCTCCGAACCCCGACATCAAGCGATTCCTCGGCACTGAAACCGACACCAAGATCGGCACCGACCTCGGCCTCACCAACGAATGGGCCTACAACATCATCAAGGGCGTCGGCAATTACGGCGAAATCTTCGAGCGTAACATCGGCCAAGGCAGCCCGCTCAAGATAGCACGCGGCCTGAACGCCCTGTGGAACAAGGGCGGCATCCAGTACGCCCCACCGGTTCGCTGATCGAACCAACGAAAGCCCGGAAAGGCGAGCCATCGCCTTTCCTCTTCCAAAAAAGAAGCCCGAAAACGGGCACCTAGGGGAATGGCACGGCATGACGCAAGAGGCAGTGGAATCGACACATTTGCCCGGGACCGGCTGGAATTTAAGGTCGGCCATGTACGACCCGAAGTATCGGAGTATCTTCTTTCAGGCCTTGACGCTGGCGATACTGGTCGGCCTGGTTTGGTGGATTGCGCATAACACCGCGGCAAATCTTGCGCGCAGCAATACCGCATCGGGTTTCGGATTTCTTCGCGGCCGTGCCGGCTTCGAAATCGGCCAGTCGCTGATTTCCTATTCCAGCGACGCTACCTATGGTCGCGCCTTGCTGGTCGGGATACTAAATACCATGCTCGTGGCCGTCACCGGCATCATCACGGCGACGATCATTGGCTTCATCATCGGCATCGGGCGTCTGTCGCACAACTGGCTGATCGCCAAGTTGTGCACGGTCTATGTCGAAGTGTTCCGCAACATCCCGCCGCTGCTGGTCATCTTCTTCTGGTATCTCGGGGTTCTCTCCGTTTTGCCGCAGCCTCGCGAATCCGTGGCATTGCCGCTCGGCATGTTCCTGAACAACAGAGGTCTCGCATTTCCGAAGGCCATCTTCGGGACCGGCATGATCGCCGTCGGCATCGCTTTGCTGCTCGCCGTCGTCGCCGTGTTCTTCATAGCGCGGTGGGCTCACCGACGCCAGGCCGCCACCGGCCAGCCGTTCCACACGGTCTGGGCGTCGATCGGTCTGATCATCGGATTGCCGCTGGTGGTCTTTCTCCTGTCCGGCCTTCCGCTCTCGTTCGACATGCCGATCGCCGGAAAGTTCAACCTGACGGGCGGTTCGGTCATCGGTCCGGAGTTCATGTCGCTCTTCCTTGCCCTGTCCTTCTACACCGCCTCGTTCATCGCCGAGATCGTTCGTGGCGGCATTCGCGGCGTGCCGAAGGGGCAGTCCGAGGCAGCCGGCGCGCTTGGGCTCCATGCGTCGAGCGTCACGCGACTTGTTGTCGTGCCGCAGGCCCTGCGCATCATCATTCCGCCGCTGACCAGCCAGTATCTGAACCTGACAAAAAACTCGTCTCTCGCTATCGCGATCGGCTTTTCGGATCTCGTGGCCGTCGGTGGGACAATTCTCAACCAGAGCGGCCAGGCGATCGAGATTGTCTGTATCTGGGGTATCGTCTACCTCGGCCTGAGCATCCTGACTTCGCTGTTCATGAATTGGTTCAATGCCAAAATGGCGCTGGTGGAGAGATAGATGTCCGTATCCAATCATTCCTTCGTCAGATCGGCCATGATTGCCCCCGAGCCGGCTCCGTCGAGCCAAAAAGGGGCAAACGCATGGATCCGCAAGAACCTGCTCGCGACACCCAAGGACGTGGTGCTGACTATCCTCGCGGTTGGCCTGCTTGCATGGTGCGTGCCGCACCTGATCAACTGGCTGTTCGTCCAGGCCGTCTGGACCGGACCAGATCGCACATTCTGCGCAACGACCGTCCAGGGCGGCGTGCAACCGGAAGGCTGGAGCGGAGCGTGCTGGGCGTTCGTCAGTGCCAAATACGACCAGTTCATCTTCGGGCGCTATCCGCTTGCCGATCGCTGGCGACCGACCATCGTCGGCATCCTTTTCGTTCTCCTTCTTGTGCCGATGCTGATCCCCTCGGTGCCGCGCAAGGGACTGAACGCCATTCTGCTCTTCATCGTGTTTCCGATCGTCGCCTTCTGGCTGCTCCACGGTGGACTGGGTCTCGAAGTCGTGGATACACCGCTCTGGGGCGGATTGATGGTGACGCTGATCCTGTCCTTCGTTGGCATCGCCGTGTCGCTTCCCTGCGGGATCTTGCTCGCGCTTGGGCGGCGATCGCAGATGCCCGTGATCCGGATGCTGAGCGTGACCTTCATCGAGGTCATCCGCGGCGTTCCGCTGATCACCGTGCTGTTCATGGCAAGCGTCATGCTGCCGCTCTTCCTGCCGACCGGCTGGACAGTGGACAAGCTGCTGCGCGCATTGATCGGCGTGTCGATCTTTACGTCGGCCTACATGGCCGAAGTCATCCGCGGCGGCCTGCAGGCCATCCCGAAGGGACAATCCGAAGGTGCGGATTCGCTTGGTCTCGGCTATTGGCAGAAGACACGGCTGATTATCCTGCCGCAGGCCATCAAGCTGGTCATCCCGAGCATCGTCAACACCTTCATCGGCACCTTCAAGGATACCTCGCTGGTCACCATCATCGGCATGTTCGACCTGCTCGGCATCGTGAAGCTGAACTTCTCCGACGCCAACTGGGCGACAGCCGTCACTCCGATGACGGGCCTAATCTTCGCAGGCTTCGTTTTCTGGCTGTTCTGCTTCGGAATGTCGCGCTATTCAGGTTTCATGGAACGCCATCTCGATACGGGTTATAGACGATAGGCCGCAAGCAACAAGAATGAGGGAACACGCATGGCTGAGATCAAACCAAAGAAATTGACCGTTTCCGCGACCGATGTGGCCGTCGACATCGTCAACATGAACAAGTGGTACGGCGATTTCCACGTGTTGCGCGACATCAATCTCAAGGTCATGAATGGCGAGCGCATCGTCATCGCAGGGCCGTCGGGCTCCGGCAAGTCAACGATGATCCGCTGCATCAACCGTCTTGAAGAACACCAGAAGGGCCAGATCGTCGTCGACGGCGTGGAGCTCACCAACGACCTCAAGAAAATCGACGAGGTGCGCCGCGAGGTCGGCATGGTGTTCCAGCACTTCAACCTCTTCCCGCATCTGACAATCCTGGAAAACTGCACGCTGGCGCCGATCTGGGTGCGCAAGATGCCGAA